>NZ_VPAQ01000004.1:0-183250 GCF_013419135.1 Acinetobacter sp. YH12100
AGATACAAAATAATTCGGTAATATAGTCCATGAAAAAGCCTTGCTCTGAAATGTTTTGTCTTCGTAACCAAGATATTACAGATGCTAAGGCTTTTTTTTATTTATTTTTTATGTCGAACTCAGGTTAATTAAATAGCGCTTACACATTGTTAACTTGAGTAAAAAATAACCGACAAAAGTCTACATATTGCCAAGCCAAATTAAGCCTAAGCTAAGACCAAGAAAAAACACTTCACTAATAAATCTAAGCAAGGCTCCTACAAATAATTATATATAGGTGAAATGTATGACCCTGGGTTTAACCGCATTAGAGTTAGCGCGAATACAATTCGCCTTTACTGTCTCTTTTCATATTATTTTTCCTGCAATCTCAATCGGATTGGCCAGCTTTTTGGCGATTCTGGAATGGCGCTGGCTCAAAACCCAAGACCCGATTTATCGGGATCTGTTTAAGTTTTGGGTGAAAATCTTCGCTGTAGCATTTGGGATGGGCGTGGTCTCTGGCGTGGTCATGAGCTATCAGTTCGGCACCAACTGGAGTGAATTCTCCCGGATTGCAGGTGGCGTGACTGGCCCATTACTGGCCTATGAAGTTCTTACCGCCTTTTTTCTGGAAGCGGGCTTTTTGGGAATTATGCTCTTCGGCTGGGGACGGGTGGGGCCACGTGCACACTTTTTCTCGACCTTGATGGTCGCGGTAGGCACCTGTATCTCGATGTTCTGGATTTTATCCTCCAATAGCTGGATGCAAACGCCTCAAGGTTTTGCCATCGAAAATGGTCTGTTTGTCCCCAAAGACTGGATCGCCATCGTATTTAACCCGTCATTTCCCTACCGTTTGGCGCATATGGCCATTGCTGCCTTTTTGGTTTCTGCATTGCTGGTGGCAGCCACAGCAGCCTGGCATCTTATTCAGGGCCGTCGTGATGCCTTGGTCAAAACTTCATTTTCCATGGCAATGTGGCTGATTCTGGCACTTGCGCCGCTACAGGTTTTGGTGGGTGATGTACATGGTCTAAATACGCTTGAACATCAACCCGCCAAACTGGCGGCAATGGAAGGTCATTGGGAAACCAATCATGATGGCGGCATGCCTTTATATCTGTTTGGACTGCCAGATATGCAGGCTGAGGAAACCAAATATGCCATCGCCATTCCTAATCTGGGCAGCTTGATCCTGACACATTCCATGGACGGTACTGTCACCGGCTTAAAGGATTTTGCACCTGAAGACCGTCCTAATTCGGCAATCGTGTTCTGGAGTTTTCGGATCATGGTCGGGCTAGGAATGTTGATGCTACTGCTGGCAATCTGGGGAGCATGGTCACGTAAAAAAGGCCGCTTTTATGAATCCCGAGGATTACATCGGTTTGCCCTGATTATGGGGCCTTCCGGTTTTATTGCCATGCTGGCTGGGTGGTTTACGACGGAGGTTGGCCGTCAACCCTGGGTGGTCTATGGCATCATGCGTACCAAAGATGCCCTATCGCCGGTATCGGCAGAGCAGGTAGGCTTGACCCTGATTATCTTTGTCGTGGTCTACTGTGTGGTCTTTGGCGCCGGTATTTATTATATGTTGCGACTCATGCACAAAGGCCCGGAATTTATTCATTCTACACCCCCACATGAAATTGATAGTGACGTAATTCAGGCATCTCGCCGGCCATTGAGCAGTATTCGCGAGAGTATTGAGGATGGGGCCGATAATGCAGATCAGGAGAATAAAAAATGATTGATTTGTCATTGATTTGGGTGGTGATCATCGCCGTTGGTGTCCTGATCTATGTCATTCTGGATGGTTTTGATCTGGGCATTGGCATTCTATTTCCGTTTTTTCCGCATCAGGATGACCGTGATGTGATGATGAATACTGTTGCGCCTGTCTGGGATGGCAATGAAACCTGGATGGTATTGGGTGGCGCAGGTTTATTTGCAGCATTTCCGCTGGTCTATTCCACCGTATTATCTGCACTGTATATGCCGATCATCCTGATGGTGATTGCGCTGATCTTCCGTGGTGTTGCTTTTGAATTCCGTTTTAAGGCCAATCGCAGTAAACATTGGTGGGACAAAGCCTTTATTGGTGGTTCTGCGCTGACCAGCTTCCTGCAAGGGGTGATTTTAGGCGCTTATATTCAGGGAATTGAAACCCGAAATGGCATTTATGCGGGCGGCGGGCTGGACTGGTTGACACCATTTAGCCTGTTTACCGGTCTGAGTGTCATGGTGCTGTATGCTGCCTTAGGCTGTGGCTGGCTGATTTTTAGAACGGCCGATCAGTTACAAGACCGTATGTATCAGCTGATGCCAAAAATGATTATCGCCTTATTGATTATCCTGGGCGCTGTCAGTATTTATACGCCGCTGACTCATCCGCAGATTGCGGAACGCTGGTTTAGTCAGCCACAATTTATGTATCTCATGCCCGTGCCGATCTTAGTCCTGTTATTTACCTGGCTGGCTTTACGTGCCTGCAAACAACGTAAGGAACTTAGCCCATTCATGTACATGCTGGTGCTGGTTTTTCTGGCCTATACCGGATTTCTGATCAGTCTCTGGCCTTATATCATTCCACCGTCAGTGACCATCTGGGAGGCGGCAGCGCCAGAAAGTAGTCAATTATTTACCTTAATTGGTGCTTTATTACTTATTCCAATCATTCTGATTTATACCGGCGTGTCGTACTGGGTATTCCGCCATAAAGTGCGGGTCGGGGATGATGGCTATCATTAAGGAGCAACAATGAAAGGGAAGCAGATATTATGGTTTGTGGGCCTATGGATTTTAGGCTTCGTTACTCTGGCTTTAATTGCAGGCGCATTCAGGTTTTTTGTCCATCTGGCGTATTAATTTAAAAATTAAAAAGTGATCTGGCGAGCCGGATCACTTTTTAATAGCGAAGAGAAATCAGCAAAGATTAGGATTTTACCTGTTTTCGATACACACTTGGGCGTACAGGTCGGCTACTTTTCCAGAGTCCTTTTTTCTGTTTTTTGGCTTTGTTTTGCAAGTCCAGCATATAGCGTAAATGGTTTTTATCTTTAATATAATCTTCGTAGACCCATGCTGCGCCGCGTTTCACGATTTCTTCATTGATATTTTTACGATAGCGGTAAACGACGCCGACGCAGCGACCATAACGGTCAATATCTGTAATTTTCACGCGAACTATTTTGTTTTTCACCATGCTTTTAACTAGACGCTGTGACTCTTTGCCATAGCTTTGGCTGGATTCTGGCGCATCCACATAGGCAAAACGTAGTCTGGTTTCAGAACGTCTAATATTGAAACGGTAGCAGGTGAGGGTATCCCCATCGCTAACCGCCTTAACACGACACCAGTATTTCTGTCCTTTTTTAAAGGGACGAAATATATCCTTGAGGTAAATGGTGAGTTTGTGCAGCAAATAATAGGAAAAGCATAAGGCAAATAAACCCAGCACAATTTGCCAGGTGGGAGAAAGAGGCAACAAGCTAAAATCCAGATCATCAAAAGAAGCTGTAGAAGAACAACAGCAAGCAGATGCATGATTGTAGAGGAAAGCCCCAAGCACTAGAGTTCAAAAGCTAAACAGTCAGTGTTTCATTTTGTATTTATAAATAGCCTAAGCAATTTAGGTTGAGCCTGACATTTCAGGCTACAATACCAACCATTAGAATAGCCTAAGCAAAATTCATATCTACTTAAAATAGCCTAAGTAAAAATGTTATTAATTTCGCTTCGCAAAAATTGATGTCTCTTATTTTCCTGTAAATCTTTGTGCCAATACATTCCCATATTAATCTTAGGCAGTTGCACAGGCACTTCAAAAAAATTCAGAATTTTGGCTATCTGTAAATGTTCTAAGATATTGCGTGGCATAGTCAACATCGCTTGAGGATATTGCTCCAAAATTTGCAACGCAGTTGAATAATGCTGACAGCGTAAAAAAATCTGTCTTGAAAGCTGCTTACGGCTCAAATACAGATCTTCAATTAAGATACCTGTACGGCGAGATGATACGCCTATATGTGGGGAGGAAAGATAGGATTGTTCTGAAATTTTATTTTGCTGCGTACAGACGACAAATTCATCTTGTACTAAGGGTTCAAACTGAATTTTATCTCCCAGTTTTTGCTCAAGATCCATGACAAAATCGACCTGCTGCGCCGCCAGGTCAGCACTGATATTTTTACGATCCAGCTTGATGCTACTAAACTGAATATCCAGATTCATTTTCTGAAAATGTGCCACCAACTTTGGAAAAATCATTGGTTCAATTTCATCATGTACGGCAATTTTTAAACTTTGCACCATATTTGGTTGAAATTGTTGATGCTGAATAGAAATACTTTGAATCGTCATCAGGGCATTTTTAATGGCGGGATAAATCTGTTCAGCAAACGGCGTGGGTTGCATTTTTGCACCAAAACGTACGAACAGATCATCCTGCAACTGATTTCTGAGCCGCTGCAAAGCGTGACTAGCAGCAGATTGGGTGATACATAATCGCTGTGCTGCTTTAGAAATACTGTTCTGTTCAAAAATAGCGACAAAAAGTGGATATAAATTGATATCTATACGATGGAAAACACTCATATCCATCAGTGTTTTATTATGAATGCTATGCATGATGAGCTATGGATTAAAATCATTTTATTCATAATAGTTTTTAAGTTAAGGTCTTGTAAAGCAGAATACAAAATATCCAGAGGGAAATAGCCATGTTTGAGTTATCCGCACGCGCGCAAGACTATGTTGAACGAACTAAAAAATTTATTAAAGATGAAATCGAAGCTGTTGAAGCCGATTTTTGGCAGCAAGTGCATGAGTTAAATCAAGGCAGTGACTGGACCAAATGGCAATGGCCGACTGAACTGGAAACTTTAAAAGCCAAAGCCAAAGCAGCAGGGCTGTGGAATATGTTTCTGCCATGTCCTGAACTGGGCCAAGGTTTATCAGTCAATGAATATGCTCATATTGCCGAGCTTTCGGGCCGTAGCCTGATTGCACCGACCGTATTTAACTGTAATGCGCCAGACAGCGGCAATATGGAAGTCCTCTGGCGTTATGGCTCTGAAGAACAGAAACAGCAATGGCTTTTGCCATTACTTGAAGGCAAAATCCGTTCTGTATTTTGTATGACTGAACCGGCGGTGGCTTCTAGTGACGCGACCAATATGCAAGCAACGGCGGTCATCGAAGGCGATGAAATTGTTCTGAATGGCCGTAAATGGTGGTCATCAGGTCTGGGCGATCCTAATGCCAAAGTCATTATTTTTATGGCGCATACGCCAGATGAAAGCAAAGACCGTCATCATCAGCATTCCATGGTTCTGGTTCCTGTCGATACGGCGGGTGTGAAAATCGAAAGAATGTTACCGGTATTTGGCGACTATGATGCACCGCATGGTCATGGTGAAGTCAGTTTTGAAAATGTCCGTGTTCCAGTTGCCAGTTTTATTGGTGGTGCCGGCCAAGGCTTTGAAATTGCTCAAGGTCGTCTCGGGCCAGGCCGTATTCACCACTGTATGCGTTGTATCGGCGCTGCGGAAAAATCTTTGGAGCTGATGATTGACCGCGGTATGAGCCGGACTGCCTTTGGTAAAGAAATTTTAAAACTGGGAGGCAATCTGGAACGTGTTGCTGAAGCACGGGTCGCGATTGATCAAGCACGTCTTTTAACCTTGTATGCAGCCTATAAAATGGATACTTTAGGGAATATGGCGGCTTTGACTGAAATCTCGGCCATTAAAGTGGTTGCGCCAAGTGTATTAGAAAAAGTAGTAGACATGGCCATACAAATTCACGGTGGTGCTGGTGTCTCCCGTGATACGCCACTCACCGGATTCTTTGCTCAGGCACGTGCCCTACGTTTGGCGGATGGACCAGATGAAGTGCATAAAGGTATGATCGCAAAACTGGAACTGGCTAAACGTGGTTACAGTACACGCCATAAAAAATAAGCTTAAACACGATATAAAGTTTGAAGACATTTGAAAAAGAATTGAAGGAAAAATTATGGCAGTTATTGATGTCGGTGGATCGGTTCGTGCAGGTGAGGAACTGGATGTTCAGGCTGTAGGAAACTGGCTGATTGGGCAGGGAGTTCAACTTGAAGGTCCGGTCGAAGTTACTCAATATTCGGGTGGCGCATCGAACTGGACTTATCGTCTGAAATATACCAATGCCGATCTAATTCTGCGTCGTCCACCCAAAGGTACCAAAGCCAAATCTGCCCACGACATGGCCCGTGAATTTAAGGTTCAGCACGCACTTTCCGAGTTTTATCCAGTATTACCAGAGATGGTGGCACTTTGTCAGGATGAATCCGTGATTGGCTGCGACTTCTATGTGATGAAACGCATTGAAGGCATTATTCCACGCGCCAATTTACCCAGAGAACTGAATTTTAATGAAGCTCAGGTACGTGAACTGTGTATTAACGTCATTGATAAGCTGATTGAGTTGCATCAGGTGCCTTATGTGGGTACTGAACTGGAGAAATTAGGCAAAGGCGAGGGCTATTGTCATCGTCAGGTAGATGGTTGGGATGTACGTTATGCCAAAGCCAAGACCTTGAATGTGCCATCTTTCAGATATGTCCGTCAGTGGCTTAAAGACAATACCCCAGCGGATGCTAAAACCTGTCTGATTCACAATGACTGGCGTTTTGATAATGTCATTTTAGATCCAAACGATCCGACTCAAGTCATTGGCGTTCTGGATTGGGAAATGGCGACACTCGGTGATCCATTGATGGATCTGGGTTCAGCTTTGGCTTACTGGGTTGAAGATACGGATAATGCAATTTTTAAAGCCACACGTCGTCAACCCACCAACTTAAAAGGCATGTTTAGCCGTAAAGAAGTGGTGGATTATTATCTGGAAAAAACCGGATTAACCCCTGAAAACTGGACCTTCTATGAAGTCTTTGGAGTTTTCCGTTTGGCGGTGATCGCGCAGCAAATTTATTATCGCTATTATCATAAACAGACCAATAATCCAGCATTTAAAGATTTCTGGATTGTGATTCATGCCTTGCATATTCGTGCCTTAAAACTGATTGGCCGCCAGAAAATTGAGGCCAATGATATTGCACAGAAATATATGACCAAATTTAAGGAGTTGATGCCGAAATGACGACGATTTATTTAATCCGCCATGGACAGGCGTCTTTCGGTGCAGAAAGCTATGACAAACTTTCTCCAAATGGTGAATTACAAGCCAAATTATTGGGTCGCTATTTTGATGAAATTTTAAAAGAAGCACCTTATGTGGTGGCAGGCTCCATGCAGCGTCATCAACAAACGGCGCAATTGGCCTTGGCTGAATGTTTTCCTGAAAGTGAGCCAGTTACAGATTCAGCCTGGAACGAATTTAATCATCAACAAGTCTTTGCTCAATATGAGCCACGCTTTAATCAACCTGAACTGTTGAAAGAAGATGTATCGCAGCATGCCAATCCACGCGCCTATTTAAGTAAAATTTTTGAAGGTGCAATTGAGCGCTGGACTGGCGGTGACTATCACCATGAATATGAAGAATCCTGGCCAGATTTCAAACATCGGGTGGAAACGGCATTGCAGCATTTGTGTGATGATCTGGCTGAAAAGAAACCGCGCTATGCTGTAGTGTTTACGTCGGGCGGAGTCATTTCGGTTGCTGCGGGCAAAATTCTCGGTTTGTCTCCGAATAAAACCTTTGCTCTAAACTGGGCAATTACCAATACCAGCATGACCACGCTACGTCTGGTAGGCAACCAACCCCAGCTATTAAGCCTAAATGAACATCATTATATTAAAGCGCAACGTCCGGATTTATTGACCTGGATTTAAATCTGTACCGCAAATCTGATCGCTTAGAAAAATAAAGGAATAAGGTAAAACACATGGCAAAAACAATTTTAATTACTGGTGCAAGTTCAGGAATTGGTGCAGGTATGGCACGCGAATTTGCTCAGAAAGGCTATAACCTGGCCATCTGCGCGCGTCGCCTGGATCGTTTGGAAATACTTAAACAAGAGTTGGAGAGTCAATACGGCATTCAAGTAATTGCTAAAACTTTAGATGTCACTAATTATGATCAGGTCTTTGACGTATTTCGTGCTTTTAAACAAGATTTTGGCACGATTGACCGGGTGATTGTCAATGCCGGAGTTGGTGAAGGCCGTCGTATTGGCAAGGGAAACTTTGCCATTAATAAGGCCACAGTTGAAACCAATTTTATTTCGGCCTTGGCGCAATGTGAAGCAGCAGTAGAGATTTTCCGGGCGCAAAATTCAGGCCATCTGGTCATGATTTCTTCAATGAGTGCCATGCGCGGTATGCCTAAACATTTAACCGCTTATGGTGCAAGTAAAGCAGGTGTTGCACATCTGGCCGAAGGGATTCGTGCCGAACTGATTGATACGCCAATCAAAGTCACCACAATTTTCCCGGGCTATATTCGTACCGAACTTAATGAAGGCGCCAAGAAACTGCCATTTGAAGTGGATGAAAAAACCGGATCGCGTTTACTTGCTGCTGAAATTGAAAAAGCGCCAGTAAAGGCTTATGTGCCAAAATGGCCATGGCTGCCATTGGGTCTGGCGATGAAAATATTGCCGCTGAAATTGGTGAATAAATTAGGCTAAGGTTTAAAATCTAAAAGCTCCATAAGGGGCTTTTTACTTTTCTAGAACTTCAGAACTTTTTTTGCTGGTAATTTCACTTGAAAAAATTGCTTTGCAAAGTCAACGCTAATGCTGGCGTCAGCAAAGTTGCAGATAAAAATGTGCCAAATACATGCAATATCCTGTGTAAAGAAAACAAAGCTCGTTAATTCGATTAATCAGGATCAGGTAGTTTGATAAGCTTTTAATAATGAAATATTTATTATTTCAAGGCAAACCAAGTTTAATTAATATAGAGATAAATTGCTGTTAAAAAACAGATTTTTTAGAGACTGAATCTCATAAAAAATTACGCATGACCTCCCTGTATTTTTATTCATCTTAGAAAAAGTGCCAAAATTGTCCAAAACTTGAACATACTCGCTCGGACAGTCAAAAGATCACTTCTCTTTTTTTTAATTTCCTTTAATGTGCAACTGTCCAGAAATTAAAGGTTCTCTATATGTCTACATCTTCAGAGATGACAGACCAGCAGCGTATCTCCAAAGTTAGAACTGTGGTGACACAGGCAGGTGAAGATTTACGTAACCGTTATCCAATATTGAAACATCAAAATTTTATTGGTGCCAGTATTCTCGGTTTTGCCTGGATCGGTATGGTTTTATGCGCATTGGCCTATGCCTATGGCTATCTTTCTGTATGGCTGACGATTCCTTTAATTGCAATTTTTGCTTCATTAACACATGAATTAGAGCATGACTTAATTCATTATATGTATTTCAAAAAAACGCCCTGGGCACATCACTTGATGCTGGCTTTGGTGTGGTTGGCACGTCCAAATACCATTAGTCCGTGGGCACGTCGTCGTTTACACCTGCATCATCATAAATATTCTGGAACTGAACATGATCTGGAAGAACGTGGAATCAGCAATGGTATGCCCTGGGGAATTCGCCGGATTTTGATCATCAGTGATCAATTGATGTCGGTTTATCTGCGTCCTTTCCAGATGTTTAAAATGATCCATCTTTTTCTGGAAAAACAGCCTGAAAAAGAACGTAAAATTGCCATGATTTCCCAGCTATTGGGCTTTGTGCCATTAAGCATTCTTTATTATGGCTTGTTCTATTTATTTGTCGTGTTCCATGTTTCAAATGCAATCGTGCCTTTATTTGGCTATGAGATGCGCTGGTCGCAAGTCGTAATCGAAGCAATGCCAATCATTAATTTTATTGCAGTCATCTGGCTGATTCCCAATTTTATCCGTTCATTTAGCCTGCAATTTGTCAGCTCGAATATGCATTATTATGGCGATATTGATCCGAGGGATGTCATCAAGCAAACACAAGTACTGACGCCTTGGTGGATGATGCCATTTCAGTTGTTCTGCTGCAACTTTGGGGCCACGCATGCGATTCATCACTTTGTCGTTAAAGAGCCTTTTTATATTCGTCAAATGACCTCGAAAACGGCGCATAAAGTGATGAAAGAAGTGGGCGTACGTTTTAATGACCTAGGCACATTTAAACGTTTAAACCGCTGGAATGATATTCAAACAAAATAAAACTGAATTAAAAAAATCCTGCAAATGCAGGATTTTTTTATCTATTCTTTGGAATTTGCAAAGAAGTGCAGCAAAGCATCTTGTAATATCACCTGCCAAATTGCATAGGAATGTGCGCCTTCATAAACCTGATATCTGACCTCATGCCCTTTGGATTTTAAAGCTTGTGCCACGATGGGTGACGTTTCCAGAATACTTAAGTCATTGTTGGTACGCGAAGATTCATAACGATTCGCTGAAATATGAAAATACTGTTGAGGCTGATTCTTTAAGTTATGAATCAATTGATTCATACCATTGATTTTTGAGTGTGGTTCAGGTGACCACCAGAACGAGCCGGATAAAGGCACAGCATGACTAATGTGCTGCGGATTTTCCAAGGCAAGATAAGCTGCACTCAGCCCTCCCAAACTGGAACCGAGAAGAACTGTTTTTTGCTTATCACGTACAATTTTCTGATCGAGCCAAGGCAAAAATTCCTGATTAAAAAAACCTGAAAATTTCGGGTTTGGTGTCAGCTCTTTAGGACGAAGTTCACTATTCGGTGCATGTAAAAAAACCGCTTGAATCGGTGGAAGTTTGCCTTGTTCCACCAGAATATCCAGCACTTTTGGCACATCAACCAAATGGGCATATTCATTTCCATCAAAGAAAATAGCCGTGATATAAGATTGTTGTGCAGTTTTTTTAGATTGATAGATTTCAACGCGACGTTGATTTTTTAAAAACTGGCTGGATAGCTGATAACGTTTTAGTTCAGGCTGCGGATGATCTGGATAGCGTTTAGGATCGATAAAGGGAGGGGCTTGATCCAGGGCGATAATATTTTCATTCCTCAGTTTAGAGGCAGTATTTTCTTTAAGCCAGCGTTTTGGATTCAATGGATCAAGTTGTAATACCTGCAATACAGCACGGCGCTGCGCCCGGGGTTCTTTGAGTTCTGGGTTTAAATGTGCACAGTAATTCGATAGATAACCCTCCAGATTTGGTAAATCCACTGCAAAACTATAACTGCCGATATAGCGACGGTTCACAATATTTTCCTTAAACCAGATCTCGGTATCGGGCAGGCGAGTCAACCATTCATGATCATTACTCGGGCCACCGACCAGACGCACATTATGTTTGGCTGCTTTCCATAAAAAAATCAGTCGAACATGATCCTGATCAAGTGGCTCAATAATCGGTGTAGTTTGATTTTGCACTTTTTCCCAGAATTGTTGGATTAATCCGGCTCGGTTTTCAGGAGACTGCTTTAATTGCTGCTGTAAACTTTTTAACAGGTCGCTTTCGGGTTGAACTGCTTCACACGCTGCAGCATAAGGTGCTTGCTCCATTGAGGAAGGTGAATCTGCCAAACTATGTAATGATAGTGCGCTTAGTAAGAGTGTGCTTAAGTATAAGTAGTTCAAATCATCCCCAATTAATTTTAAAAAATAGTAATGATAATTATTATCAATTATAAATACAGATTTGTCTTTCAATTATTTTTATATATTTATTCAATTATTTACATGATGTTTTATCAAAACTCATAGCATGACAGGTTACAATAAAGTTCTAATTCATTGTTTTATATTTAAAGTATAGATTTATGTGGCTGAAAATATCGACTCTTGCATTAATTCCAGTATTGGTAATTCAGGGCAATCGCGTCAAAAAAAACACTGTGCAACTCCCAGAACCGGAGGGTGAACGTGAAGGAACGTGCGGTCAAGGCCAGCCGCTTTCTATACTGATTGTCGGCGATTCTGCGGCTGCCGGCGTTGGGGTAGAGCATCAGGATGATGCATTGCTGGGCGCCATTTTAAAAGATTTGCAGCATGACTTTAAAATTCAATGGAAATTGCATGCAAAAACAGGGGATAGCACAGCTAAAGTGATTTGTGCCATAGAACAACTGGAGACAGAACATTTTGATGTGGTCATTAGCTCGGTTGGTGTAAATGATGTAACCAAGCTCATGCCGGCTGATATCTGGATTCAAAAACAGAAAAAACTATATGCCATGATTCAACAAAAATTCAGTCCTGAATTGGTCATTGCAGCAGGTGTGCCACCCATGAATATGTTCCCGGCATTACCAAATCCTTTGGCCTGGTTATTTGGACAATATGCCAAAAAAATGAATCAGCAACTGGCGAAATTCGTAGCAAGCCAAGACACCATGCAATGGATTGAATATGATATTGAAAAATATCGTGCCATGAATTTAGAAATGGCTGCAGATGGTTTTCATCCGAGTAAGGAAGTTTATACACTTTGGGGACAAGAAGTGGCTAGCAAGATTCGGCAGACACTCTAAAATAGTTGAAAGTTCTCAATTTAAGGAATTCTATGTCTGATATTGAAACGCATCCATTACCGCCTTTTTTACCGCCAAATGCCAAATTACTGATGTTGGGTAGTTTTCCACCACCAGCAACTCGCTGGAAAATGAATTTTTATTATCCAAATTATCAAAACGATATGTGGCGGATTTTTGGTTTAATTTTCTTTCAAAATAAAGATTACTTTCTGGATATTGAGAATAAAAAATTTCAGGAATCATTGATCCGTGAATTTCTATTGGAGACTGGAATTGCGATTTTTGATAGTGCCTCTCAGATCAGACGGCTGACGGGCAATGCTTCAGATAAGTTTCTGGAAATTGTGGTACCGACCAATTTAAAGGATTTATTGCTACAGATCCCAGAATGTACCTACATTATGACCACCGGTGATAAAGCCACCGATACCATGATGCTGTCTATGCCTGAAGATGCAGAAAAGCCAAAAATTGGAGAGCCGACGCAAACCAACCTGGAAGGACGCGAACTGCATTTATATCGAATGCCTTCATCTTCTCGAGCATATCCGGTTTCTCTGGAGAAAAAAGCCGAAAGTTACCGGATGATGTTTGAGCATGTGGGTTTGGTTTAATATTTAATCTAATAATCAGATAAAAAATGGTTAAAGAGGTTTTAGGTTGTAGATAAGAAATAAACTTACTATTTGTAAGTTAGTAGCTTTATTTATTCACATATTTGGATATTTGACCCAGCGATAGCTATTGATTTTAATCTCCCGGACATGATGAAAGCTGGACCAGATTAACTGGCTACCTTTGGTCCATTTTAAAGCTCGAATACGAGACTCCACCTGCTGTATTTCCTCTGGCGAGGCCGGACGTAAAGGGCCAATTTCTGCATATAAGCGTACTCCTGGATAACGCTTAAATTTACCTTTAAGCAACGAATGAATCCAAAACAGTTTGCTACTGTTGACGGCCTGTATGCAGGCCATGGGTTGATGCTGTAAATTTTCAGAAAAAGTAGTGGAATAAGTATCAAAAAAGAAACCCGCACTGGTCTTTTTGTTGAGAAATATGGTTCCAATCGGAGTAATACTAGGAAAACCTTTGCAATTGACTGTTGCAATAGAGCAATGCATGGCAGCCCGTTGTGCATCAGCGGCCACCTGGCGAATCTGTTGCCATTCATTATCAGAAATCATGTCTTGATTCTCTTTTTATTTTTTATAAATTTTATAACAACTTATTTAGCTTGGCATTGCCTGAAAAAATTGAAGATAGGGCAGTTTCATCAATCCAAAATAAGATTCAGATCATAAAAAAGAGCCATATAGGCTCTTTAAAAAATGCAAAACTTGGCGATTAACCATCATATTCCACATAATCCCACAAATTTAAACGTGCTTTAATTTCCTTGCGAATCTCCGGTAGCATCGGAAGTAAAGTACCATCAATCCATAAGCTGAGCGCCTGTGCAGAGAGCAATTGCTGTTGTTCATCGACTAGTTGTGCGCCTTTTAAGATCACGCAGGTTTCTTCAAGCGCTTCAGTTTCGACACCTTTGAATAATACCTGTAAATCATGACCGCTATCTTGAATCAGCCACTCTAACTCGAGCTGTATATTTTCACTGGATTTTAGAACGACTTGACCCTGAATAATATCGGATTCAGACAGACAATCATGTTCAACTCGAATTTTGGCCAAATACCATTCTTGCTGAGATAAATCATGGAGAGTTTTTACAGGCGTCAGAATATCACTGAATTTAAACTGACGGCTTAAATCAAAAAATTGCATGGGAGTAGAGGGCGAAAAAATCGCAAAATATTGGAAAAGTTGAATTTTAAAGCAAGGCTAATCGCCTGTAAAACCCTTTAAGCGATGATAGCGCCAGATGACTTGACGCTACCATGCCCGGAAAATAGATTCTGTACGTTGTGTAATACCAAAGTCATTACAATGTCATTACAATGTCATTACATTAGCCATTCCCCGGGGAATTTTGTCACCAGATTCATCATAAAACGCTGAAATTTTGTGGTTTCCGGGTCATGTACATGCTGAATAGTACGGCCATCTTTTTGGTGCTCTAACCAGATTATTTCATCTTTTTCATTTAGTTTGAGCTGATAGGCCACACGCGGTAAAAATTGATTCATCGCATTAGAGATTTCCTTTTGAAAATCTTCCGACTTAACCACCAAACCGACTTCGGTGTTCAGATAAGCTGAACGCGGATCAAAATTAAATGAACCCACAAACACCATACCATCCAGATCAAAAAATTTGGCATGTAGACTCGAACTGTTTTTATTTTTGGCCGGGATGATGTCACCAGTCATAATTTCATACCAAGTCCGTTCTGGCCGGACTATATACGGTTTAAACTCCCAGAGTTCGATGCCATTTTTCAAGAGCTGCTGACGATATTGCTGATAATAGGCATGTACCACAGCGACATCATTGGCCTGAAAAGAATTGGTCAGGATTCGGATTTTGACTCCCTGTTGCGCACGCATACTTAAATAGTCGGTGCCTTTTTGCGTCGGGATAAAATAAGAGGAGACCAGTTCCAGGTGATTTTTCGGCTCGCCCATCAGTTCAAGCATGTGGGTATAAATATAATCGCCATTTTTTGCATGTGGGCGTGCTTTTGCAGGTGTATCTGCGACAAAGTAAGCCGGTGCCCAGTGAATCGGTTGTTTTTTTAAGTGTTCTGCGACTTGTTTCTCGGCAATTCCAACCCGGCGTTTTAATTCCGTTTCATCCACGTCTTCACGGGCAAATTCGGCTCTTAGCCTTTTTAGCATTTCGGGATGACCTGAATCATTCAGGATCTGCCGCACATCGTAACTCAGTTCATCATTCCAGAAATTAATAAAGGTCTGATTGGCATCCTTTACGCTTTGGCCTGCAAAGAAAATATCGACATCGGTAAACTGGAAATTTTCGCTGGCATCAAAGTATTCACTGCTGATATTGCGGCCACCAGTGACAGCTGCGGTACCGTCTGCAATGATCAGTTTATTGTGCATGCGATGATTGATCTGTTTCATTCTAAAGCCATAATCCAGCGCACGTAAATGACGGAATTTATAAGGATTAAAAATCCGCACTTCAAAGTTTGGGTGTTGGCTTAAGGCCAGCAGTTTATCATCAAGCTGGGTGCCATTTTGGTCATCAATCTGCACTCGCACCTTGACACCGCGATCTGCGGCTTTTAACAGCTGGGCCAGCATTATGTTGCCGATAAAATCATCCTTCCAGATGTAATATTGCAGATCCAGATGATATTGGGCTTTATTGATCAGGTGCAAACGTGCGGCCATACTCATAAAACCATCATAGAGTGGTAAAAAAGCAGTTTTTCCTTCATTCATCTGCTGTTTTGAAATTTGATTATCAATCCAGTGCGCAGGTCGAACCGGCGTGATTTCTGCTTGTTCAGCAGTATTTGCAGCCAGTTCGCAGCCAGAAAGAATCATGCTCAAAGTTAAAATGTTCAAACAAACAAAAGGTGAAGGGTTAGTCATTGATGTTCCATTGATTATAGGATTTTTTATTCCTTATCTTCTGATGTTAATAGTTGAATCTCCGAATAGAAAGAGGTTACTGTTAGTCATCTGTAAATCAGCAAAAAAGGATAGTTTTACATGAAATCACGTGCAGCGGTTGCGTTTGGTCCAGGTCAGCCCTTAAAGATCGTGGAAGTAGATGTTGCTCCACCCAAAGCAGGTGAAGTATTGGTAAAAATTAGCCATACCGGAGTGTGTCATACCGATGCATTCACGTTGTCTGGTGAAGATCCTGAAGGCGTATTTCCGGCGATTTTAGGCCATGAAGGCGCAGGTGTGGTGGTCGAAGTTGGTGAAGGTGTCACTAGTCTAAAACCGGGCGATCACGTAATTCCGCTTTATACTGCTGAATGTGGCGAATGCTTGTTCTGTCAATCTGGCAAAACCAACTTGTGTGTGGCTGTGCGTGCAACTCAAGGTAAGGGTGTCATGCCGGATGGAACCACACGTTTTTCTTATAATGGTGAGCCGATTTATCATTATATGGGCTGCTCAACCTTTTCTGAATATACCGTGGTTGCTGAAGTTTCCCTGGCAAAAATCAATCCTGAAGCCAATCATGAGCATGTTTGCCTGCTGGGCTGTGGCGTAACCACTGGTATTGGTGCGGTGCATAACACGGCTAAAGTCCAAGAAGGCGATAGTGTTGCAGTATTCGGTTTAGGCGGTATCGGTCTGGCTGTGGTACAAGGCGCACGTCAGGCCAAAGCAGGTCGTATTATTGTGGTAGATACCAATCCGGATAAATTTGAACTGGCAAAACAGTTTGGTGCCACAGATTTCTTAAATCCAAAAGAATTTGATCAGCCAATCCAGCAGGTAATTGTAGAAATGACGGGTTGGGGCGTAGACCATTCATTTGAATGTATCGGTAATGTTGATGTAATGCGTTCAGCGCTTGAATGTGCGCACCGTGGCTGGGGTCAGTCGGTGATTATTGGAGTCGCTGGAGCAGGTAAAGAAATTTCCACCCGTCCATTCCAGTTAGTCACAGGCCGTAAATGGATGGGGACTGCATTTGGTGGAGTGAAGGGTCGTTCACAATTACCAGGCATGGTAGAACAATCCATGAAAGGTGAAATTCAACTTGAACCTTTTGTGACGCATACCATGCCGCTTGAACAGATCAATGATGCTTTTGACCTGATGCATGAAGGCAAATCAATTCGTACCGTTATTCATTTTGAATAAGTGAGCGTTTGATTTTGAAAAGACTGGTTTAATACCGGTCTTTTTTATGCGCGTTTCACTTAATTCAGGATACATTAGTGCATGAAAGCGTCACAGAGAATCACTTAAACAACACAAGCCTGCTAATGTCATTACATTCGAGATGCTTATATTAAATAGAGCGTATCAAAATACGTGATTAAACCATTTTAAAAAATAAGGATAAGCGCTATGTCGAATGATAATTTTGATCGTGACGTAATAAAAAACTCTCCTAAAGATGTGCGTGATGATTTAAATGCCGATCCAATTACCGGTGAACCGGGCGCACACCCTGTTGGTACAGGTGTAGGCGCTGCAGGTGGCGCAGCGGCAGGTGTAGCCATTGGTGCAGCAGGTGGCCCTGTAGGTGCAGCTGTGGGTGGGGTTGTTGGTGCAGTGGTCGGCGGTCTGGCAGGTAAGGGTGTCGGCGAAGCAATGAACCCAACAGAAGAACAAGCTTATTGGCGTGATAATTCCATTAATACACCATACTATTCAGAGGCTCGTACCACCTATAGCGATCTGGATTATGACCGTGATTATGATACGGCGTATCGGGTCGGTTATGAAAACCGCGGCAGCTATGATGCCAATACCCGTTTTGAAGATGTTGAACCTGAGCTTAGAGTAAAATGGGAACAGATGAAGGGCCAATCGCGTTTAAACTGGGAACAGGCGAAATATGCGGTACGTGATGCCTGGAATCGCGTTACACACTAATTTTTAATCTGTGTATTGAAACAAGTTTGATTGGCAAGACCTATATTAAATTTACAGGTTTTGCCAATTTTATCGATATTCAACACTATTCAGTAAATTGATAAATAAAAGTAGAAAAGTTAATAAATATTTTTTTATATTTAATGCTTGTCAAATGCGCAGAGACCGCGTATTTTAATTTTAGATTCACATTTTATGAAAGACATAACATGTTAAAGCAACCTATCATTTCAAACGCATATTTTTATTTCTGGCAGTTTAGATAATTGCCTGAATGCGTTTGGGCAATGAACAGGTTGCCCACCAGTTTATACCTGATCGGCAACCCTGATCAGGTTTTTTTATGCTTATCATTTTTACAAAACTTTGGAGACAGCCATGACAAACTTTAACTATTCATATTTTAACAACTTTTATTGGTCTTACTTTAGTCAGCTCATGACACTCTCGACCTCGTTAATTAGACCCATAACGCTCAAATAAAAGTTTGGACTGATTGCCAGTCCCAGGATTAAAGTCATGAATACCTTAAATACATCACAACAACATCACGCTGAAACCATTTTAACTTTACCTCAGCAACTGAAACAGCAATTGCCCCTGTCTGCGCAATTGGCTCATCAAGTCGCTGAACAACGTCAAACCATTCAAAATATATTAGAAGGCAAGGACCATCGTTTAATGGTGGTTACAGGCCCGTGTTCCATTCATGACGAAGCCTCGGCTCTAGAATATGCAGAAAAATTAAAACAGCTACAAGCCCAGGTGTCTGATCAAATTTTTCTGGTCATGCGTGCTTATATCGAAAAACCACGCACGACCGTGGGCTGGAAAGGTTTTCTTTACGATCCGAACCTCGATGGTTCTTCCAATATGCAATTGGGCCTGGAAAAATCCCGTGCTTTATACCTTAAAATTATTGAAATGGGCTTGCCAATTGCGTCTGAAATTTTAAGTCCGATGGCAACTGCTTATTTTGATGATCTACTGGCTTGGGGTGCCATTGGCGCACGCACCAGTGAATCGCAAATTCACCGTGAAATCTCAAGTCACATGCCCTACAGCATCGGTTTCAAAAACGGCACTGACGGTTCAATCCAGATTGCTCTGGATGCAATCCAGTCTGCCTCTCATCCGCATCAATTCCTGGGCATGAGTCAGTCCGGTTTACCCTGTATTTTAAACTCTCAGGGCAATCCTAAAGCACATTTGATTTTACGTGGCTCAAACAGTGGGCCGAATTACCAGTGCTCAGAAATCGAGAAAATCAAAGCGAAACACTCAGCAGAATTGCCAGCACTGGTGATTGACTGTAGTCATGGCAACAGTGCAAAAAATCCAATGCTGCAAGCTAAAGTGCTGGAGCAAATCGTCGCAGAACGCCTGCAGACCAATGTTCGCGGCGTGATGCTGGAAAGTCATCTGGTGGATGGTAACCAGAAAATTTCTGCAGAGCTGGTGTATGGTCAGTCAGTTACTGATGGATGTCTGGGCTGGGTAAAAACTGAACAGTTGTTGCTTGGCATTGCTCAGCATTTATCGCTTCGCTGTCTAAAACGCAGTGCATAAAGCTTTAAAAGCACTTTCTCTGACCAGGCTCGGTGAAAGTGCTTTTTATTTTAGAAGCTTAAAGTGCTTCCCAGTAAATTGACTTAACATGAAATACATCACACAAATAAGGTGATAAATTTTATAAAATAAATAAAATCTGTTTGTGTCCTCTTATAAATCCCTACACAATTAAAAGATAATATATCCATTTGAATATATAACCTTTTTTCAATAATTTAATGTCATGGCAGGTTGTTTGGGGATCTTGATGTTTGCAACAGAGCTCTTAGAAGAAGCACGAAAATTCATGCACCATATGCTGACCAAAGTGGTCGAATATGGTGGTTCAGATTTATTTATTACCGCCGACTTTCCACCCAGTATTAAACATCAGGGTTTAATGAAGCCTTTTGGACAGCAAGAACTGACGGCTGAAAAAACCAAGCTGTTTGCCTATAGCCTGATGAATGAAAAGCAGCGCAAGGAATTTGAAACGGAACTGGAGTGCAACTTTGCTATCACTGTGCCGGGTGTTTCGCGTTTTCGGGTCAACGTGTTCCAGCAACAACTCAATGTCGGCATGGTGATTCGTACTATTACCGCAGAAATTCCAAATTTCCAGAAGCTCAAACTTCCTGATTCACTTAAACATGTGATTATGGAGAAACGTGGTCTGGTGCTGGTGGTCGGGGGAACCGGCTCAGGAAAGTCAACCTCGCTCGCTGCGATGATTGACTACCGCAATGAAAATTCAGCCGGGCATATTATTACCGTGGAAGATCCGGTGGAGTATGTACATAAACATAAAAAATCCATGATTACGCATCGTGAAGTCGGTGTGGACTGTCATTCCTGGCACAATGCGCTGAAAAATACCTTGCGTCAGGCACCCGATGTGATTCTGATCGGGGAAATTCGTGATACTGAAACCATGGAACATGCGATTGCTTTTGCCGAAACCGGGCATCTTTGTCTTGGAACTTTGCACTCCAATAATGCCAATCAGACTTTAGACCGGATTATTAACTTCTTCCCGGAAGAGCGCCGCAATCAGTTATTGATGGATTTATCCTCGAATATGAAGGCGATTATTTCCCAGCGTCTGATTCGGACGCAGGATGGTAAAGGCCGTCGTGCAGCGATTGAAATCATGTTAAATACACCATTGATTTCCGACCTGATTTTGAAAGGTGAGTTTCATGAGCTGAAAGCGATTATGGCAAAATCCCGTGAATTGGGGATGCAAACCTTTGACCAGGCCTTATTTGAATTGTATAACCAGGGCGAAATTTCTTATGAGGAAGCGTTACGCAATGCCGACTCCACCAATGAATTACGCTTACAGATCAAGCTAAAAAGTAATCGTCAGGATAATGCAGCAGTTGGAGAAAGTACGCAGTTTTCTATGCTACAAAAACCAAAACCTGAAGAAAAATCAGCAGAAAATCAAGCTGTAGCTGAATAAAGACTGTCTTGGGAAACAATCAAAACAGGTAGATTTGAATTCTGCCTGTTTTGGGTTAGCTATTTTTGACTGCTTTAGCCTGAACCACCAGATGAAAATATCCCATACTACTTAGGGTCAAGACAGCACAAATCACAAAAGCAGTTTGATAACTATAAGCGGCAATGATAGCACCGATCAGGACTGAGCCAATGGCAATACCCAGATCATAGCAGGTATAAAAAGTCGAAGTTGCGTAGCCAATCCGGTGTTTTGGTGCACGTTGAATGGCTAAGGTTTGAATGCACGGTTGCACACTACCAAAACCGACTCCGACCAGAACCGCAGCCAGCATAAATCCCCATAAAGTCTGAATCTGGCTCAGTAAAAACAGACCCAGACTAAAAGCCAGCAGTGCCGGATAAATCACGTATTGTGGACCTTTGCGGTCATAAATTTTTCCAGTGATCGGACGCAGGCTCATCATGGAAATTGCAAATATCACAAAGAATAAACCGGCATAGGCCATTAAATCCTTACTGGCTGCAAATGGCGCGATAAAAGACATGATGCTGGCATAAGAAAAGGAAATCAGCATGGCAAGTCCTGCCACAGGCAGTGCTTTCTTTTCGACAAAATCAGTCAGCCCTAGTGATGTTTTCTTGTCGGTGTTGTCGATCATTTTTTCAGGCTCTTTGACCGGAATCAGTAAACAGAAGATAAAGCCGATAAAAACCAAAGCGATCAACAAGGTGCTGACCTGAAAATAAGACCAGTATTCAATTAAACTCAGACCAATTAAAGGCCCTAGGACAATTCCCAGATTGACAGACATGACAAAATAACCCATGCCTTCGCCTTTACGCTGTTCTGGAATAAACTGGTTGACCACCGGCACACAGGCTGTGGTCAGAATACTAAACCAGATGCCATGCAAGAAACGGATGATAAACAGAATCGTGAGCTGATCAGCGAGCAGGTAAGCTAAGGAAAAAAGACTGAAAAATATTTCTGAGACAATTAAAGTTTTGCGTATGCCAAATTTTTCGATAATTAAGCCACTAAAAGGACGTACTGCAATGGCAGAGACCATAAATAAGGTCATGGCCAGACCAGCTTGGGTCAGATTACCACCTAATTCTTTTAAGATATAAATCGGCAAAATTGTGGTTTGCGCAAAATAGAAAATAAATAAAAACAGGTTGTTGGCCAGACACAGTACAAATGACTTGGTCCATAACGGCGCTACAATGGCATTCATGATTATCCTAAAATGATGGGTGATGAGACGCTGGTCTTAGAATGGGGGAATTATTATTATAAATAAGTGTGGCATATTCAGGAGTGCAGCGCGCCCTGTTCAGTACTTTAGGAAATATACGTGAAAAATACAATAATATTTTAATATGAATATATGTAATTGAAGCCGATTGGGAAAGCGGAACAATATCTATGGCATAAAAAAAATCAGCCCGCAGGCTGATTTTCTAAATATAAGCGGGTTTATAGGCCAGCTTCATATGCTGTATTGGAAAGCAGGTGTTCAACATCTGACATATTGTCTGGTTTGATTTTATAGATCCAGCCTTTGCCATAGGGATCGTCATTAATAAAATCAGGATCATCTTCAAGATCAGGATTGATTTCAACAACAATACCAGAAACAGGTGCATGAATATCAGACGCAGTTTTGACCGATTCAACTACACCGGCTTGCTGACCCGCAGTGATGTGTGAATCAAGATCTGGTGCCTCTACATAGACCAAATCACCTAATGCATCCTGTGCATGGTCGGAAATACCGGTCACAACAAGATCACCCTCAATGCGTACCCATTCATGCGTACTTGCGTACTTTAATTCTGAAGGATGATTCATTGATAACTCCTTAAAAACCTTTAGATCATTTTTGACATGTTTTATACATTCTTTTTGGCCAAAACAAAAGGCTTATGACCCTTTATAAATAAGGATCTTTGCGCCAGTTGCTCGGGCTGCGACCACTCCAGCGTTTAAATGCCCGGCTAAAATTGGCGACATCACTATAACCAAGTTCATCAGCAATCTGCTCCAAGCTAAAGTCGGTCCGGGACAATAACGACGTCGCATGCCGGTAGCGTACTTCATCGACCAGCGTAGAAAAAGAGGTACCTTCAGCCGCCAGCTGACGTTTTAGGGTGCGGTCGGACATATGCAGACGATCTGCCACACTTTCAATACTCAGATAATGCTGCTCGGAATGGGTCAGAATATCACGGACCCGCATCGCAATCCGGTGTCGCTCGCCCAAGGCCGAGAGTTCAGTTTCACACTGGTTAATTGCAATCTGGCTGGCAATCGGATCGGCATGCACCAGCTTGTTCATCAGGTAGCTCTTATCAAAACTCAAGATCAAATGCGGCTGTTCAAAGCGAAACTGATGATGTGGAAATTTGGCCATAAAGCGTTCAAAGCCTTCCGGTTTTTTGAAATCAAAATCGATTTCTCCAGCGGCATAATCAATTCCGGTAATGGCCTTGGCCATACTGATCATGCCAAAAATCAGTGCAATCGAGATTTCGGTGCGTAAGGGTTCCAGCTGAATATCGGTTTGCAACTGGACTGTAGCCTTGGCACCAAAGGTCGAAAAGAATAGCTGTAAAAAGGGCATACGCAGCTGGATGAAACGGTTGGCCAGTACTAATGCATCGGTAATATCCTTGGCCGTCATGATGGCATAGCCGATAAAACCATGAATAGAAATCCGCATCTGGGTACCCAGATGATAACCAAGTGTCGGTTCACCGCTCAGCTTGAGGGCATGTTTGACCAGTTCATTGGCCACAGGTGTCGGGATGCGAAAATCAGGATCCGCCAGCTGCTCCGTACTCAGGCCAAAGGACTTGAACAACGATTCGTCATTATATCCCCAGCGGGAAATGACATCGAGCAGCAAAAGAGCGTATACACCTGGAATTCCCTGATCTTGGCGTGGAGCAATTGTTTTCATGCGCGATCCGTTGCACTCACTTAAATTTTTTTATTTATGGTCTGATATTGGCATGAAACTGCCATTTTTTTCATTAAAATTGTTGGACAAAGTTTTGGCTATTGCCACAATCATTGTGGCAGATTAGCCTGAATTTCGCCTAAAAATCAATTTAAACCGGAGAAAATCCTCGTTTAAATACCACAATTTTAGTGGTTGAACTAAAAATCATTTTATGATGCTGGTCAAATGCCTGCGTCTGGTAGCTAACGATCCCACGGTCAGTTTTGCTTCTGGAGGGCTGAATATCCATGATTTCGACTTCGACGTGAATCTCATCCCCGGGGCGGGTCGGACAAGGCCAACGCAGATGCGACTCTGAACCAATGAGCCCATAAGCCACAGGAAAACATTCAGTCCACAAGCGCATAACCACTGCCGCAGTATGCCAACCACTGGCGGCAATTCCCTGAAATACCGGATGGGCTGCAGCTTGCTGTTCATCAGTATGAAAGACTTGTGGGTCATAAGCCCGGGCAAAATTTTGAATTTCTTCCAGTCCCATATGATATTTACGGCTGCTAAAGCGGTCAGCGATGTTCAAATCTTCCAAATACAGCATTATTCACGATCCTTCGTTGCTTTGATCTGTTGTTGTATCAGTAATCCGCCCGTTTGACGCTGCCAGAGCTGGGCGTAGATTCCATTTAATGCTACCAGTTCATCATGGGTACCTTGCTCGGCAATTTTACCTTGATCCATTACAATCAGGCGATCCATCTGGGCAATTGTCGATAAACGATGCGCAATGGCAATTACGGTTTTGCCTTGCATCAGATCATCGAGGCTGTTTTGAATGGCCGCTTCGACTTCAGAATCCAGCGCACTGGTGGCTTCATCCAGAATCAAAATGGGTGCATCTTTTAGAAATACCCGTGCGATTGCAACACGTTGACGTTGACCACCAGAAAGTTTTACACCACGCTCACCGACATAAGCCTCATAGCCTTTTTTGCCGCGTAAGTCGGTCAGATGAGGAATAAACTCTTCTGCTTTGGCTTTACGTACCGCTTCATACATCTCTTGATCGGTTGCATCAGGACGACCATATTTGATGTTCTCTGCAACGGTACGATGCAGCAACGAAGTGTCTTGAGTCACTAAAGCAATGTTCTTACGCAAACTGTCCTGCGTCACATCTTCAATGTTCTGCCCATCGATTAAAATACGACCTTGGTCAAGATGATAAAAATGCAGCAATAACTGAATCAGGGTCGATTTACCTGCGCCTGAACGTCCCACAATCCCGATTTTTTCACCCGGGCGAATGGTCAGGTTAAACTGGTCAATGACATTTTTATCATTATAGGCAAAGCTGACATTGTCGAATTTAATTTCACCATGCTGAAGCTGTAGCTCTTTGGCATTGGGTTTATCTTCAATGGCAATCTTGCGGCCTAAAGTTTTCATACCATCCTGAATGGTCCCGACATTTTCAAACAGGGCAGAGGTCTGCCACATCATAAACTCGGCAATACTGTTCAGTTTGAGTATCATGGCCGTGGTGGCTGCAATAATGCCCAATTCGGCCTGTCCTTCCATCCATAGCCAGATGGCCGTACCCAACACACCGCCATAGAGAATAATGCTCAGAAATAAAATACTGATTTCATACTGAGCCCCCAGACGCATCTGTTTGTAAACCGTGACCATAAATTCCTGCATGGAGGTTTTAGCATACTGGCTTTCTCGACCAGCATGGGCAAACAGCTTGACAGTCTGGATATTGGTATAGGCATCGGTGACACGGCCGGTCATGACGGCACGCGCATCGGCCTGTGACTTGGAAATCTTGCTTAAACGCGGAATAAAGTACCAGGCCGCACAGATAAATAGCAGTAGCCACACCATCAAAGGGATAACTAAATAGGGAGAAATATTGCCTAAAACGATATTGATGGTGACGAAATAAATCAGCACATAGGCCAGCATATCTCCCAAAATGACCCAGAATTCCCGGATGGCCAGCGCCGTTTGCATGACTTTGGCAGATAAACGTCCGGCAAAATCATTATGGAAAAAATCCAGACTTTGTTTCATCAGTAAATTATGAAAGCGCCAGCGTAACCGCATCGGAAAGTTGCTATACAAAATCTGGTGCTTGATCAGGGATTGGGCACTGGCAAAGAAAATATTGGCCAGCAGGATAATGCTCAGCAAGGTTAGGTTGCTGGCATGTTGTTCCAGAAAAGTATCTGGCTGGCTTTTGCTGAGCCAATTTACCAGATCGCCAATTTTTGAGTAGAGTAAGGCTTCAAAGCTGGCAGCACCGGCCGTACACAGCACCAGAATCAGCAAATAACGGCGCACACCGTAGGCTGCCTGCCAGACAAATGGAAAAAACTTGGTCGGTAAAGGTTGATTCAGGTTTTTGGTGGGATAGGGATCAACCAGTCTTTCAAGCCATCGAAACATTATCGTACTCTTATCATGCATTTTGCTTTGTAGTGATTATAAAGGATTGAATTTTTTTAAGCCTAGGATTAGATGAAATAGCCACAAAATTATTATCCAAATCAGACTTTACTTTTCATGCCAGATACGTAATTCTAAATCCATAATTATATTAAAGTTTAAACCATTTTTCCTCATAAAAAGAATCAAAAACGAGAGAGCTTAAAGATGAGTATTTGGGTAGTGGCCAGCCGTAAACGAGGCTCAGGAAAAACCACGATTGCGATGTATATCAATGAGTTATTACGTGGGCAAGGCGCGACCTTGCTAATTGATGCCAATCTGGAACCGTATGGTTATGAATGGGCAAATCTGAAAAATAAACAATTTTCTTTCGAGCATCTGGATATCTTAAAACAAGATGGTCGTAGTCTGGAGATACTGAAACAGCAGTTCGCCTATATTATTGTTGATATTGACGGGCAGGATACATCTGCCTTGCGTTCAGTCCTGAAACATGCAGATAAGCTGATTATTCCCAGTTCCATCAATCCAGAAGATATCCGGCTTGAAACCGAACTGGTGCAATTGGCGATTGGGATCGCACAATATAATACTCAATTAAAAATTTATACGGTATTGAATAAGATTCCTGAACAGCAGCAACTTGCAGAAATGAAACAGACACAGCACCTGCTCAAGCATATGCCCGGTGCACGGTTTCTGAACACGGTGATTTATGAGCATCAAAGCTATCATCATTTATTACTAAACGGCGAAAGGATCTGTGAAGAGCAGTTTGACTCAGAACATGATTTTTATAAAATGCTACAAGAACTGATGCAGCCGCAAGCGTCTGTAATCTCAGCCTGAGCATCTCAATATCCAATCTAATATTTGTTTAAGTTGTCGTTTTTTATATTTTTATTTAATTAGACCAATTAAAAAGCCTGAAACTGTAGCCAGTTTCAGGCTTTTATTTTATTTGAAGATTGTCGCAGCTTTTCAGGAAACGCTAAAAGATTCCTTGAGGTCGAAACCTGAAGGTGCCTGATACACTTTTAGGCCAAATTCAGGAATAATCGCCAACAGGTGATCCAGAATATCCGACTGGATATTTTCATACTCGACCCAGACCGTGGTATTGGTAAATGCATAAATTTCCAGAGGCAAACCTTCACTGGTCGGTTGTAACTGACGAACCATCAGCGAGTGATTTTTACTAATTCCCGGATGCTGTTGCAGATAAAACTCCACATAGGCACGGAAAGTCCCCAGATTGGTCAGACGGCGCTGGTTATATTGCGAATGATGGCTGAGCTGCAAGTTAAATTGCTGCAGTTCTTCAGTTTTGGTATTTAGATATTGATCCAGCAGAATAAATTCTTTCAGCTTGTTCTGTTCCTCAGCTGACATGAAATGCACGCTGCTCTGATCGATATGAATGGAACGTTTAATCCGGCGCGCACCGGCTTCCTGCATGCCACGCCAGTTTTTAAAGGTATCCGTCACCAGTTTATTGGTCGGAATGGTGGTGACTGTTTTATCAAAGTTCTGCACGGTAATGGTGTGTAATGACATATCAATGACATCGCCGTCCGCATTTAAAGATGGCATTTCAATCCAGTCACCAATACGCACCATGTCATAAGAGGAAATCTGTACCGAAGCCACCAGCGATAAGATGGTATTTTGGAACACCAGCATCAGTACCGCAGCCATGGCACCAAAACCGGCCAGCAAGGTAAAGACATCTTTCTTGAGGAAAGTCCCCAGAATCATCAAACCACAAACGATGAAGATGATCAGCTTGACCAGTTGCAAATAGCCTTTAATCGGCTTGTTACGCGATTTCGGATTGCGCTGATAAATCAGGTTAAAGATATTCAGCAATTCGCCAATCGCCAGGGCAATGGTCAAGAAGATAAAGGCCTGCGCACCCATCTGGATAAAGGTCTCGACCTTGTCTGATAAATGCGGAACGGTGGTAATTCCATTCATAATCACAATGGCCGGCACAATATTGGCAATACGGCGGATCACGCTATGCTCGGCAATGATTTCATTATGTGCAAAAGGCATTTTGGAAATCAGTTGACGTATTCCGCGAACAACGACTTGTTTGGCAAATAAATTTGCAATAATTGCCAGTAAAATCACAATGCTCAATGAAGAGAGCATTTCTAGCCAGGGATATTGATCTGCCCACACTTGTATATTCTGGACAAGCTTAAACTGTTCCAACTTATCTTTTCTCACACTGTTAAAATTGTGAAAGAGTTTATAGCTTTAAGCTGAGTTTTTTAATTTTAATTAAACTTTTAATACATATCTTTGGAAAGTGTTTACCTGAAATAGCTTTTAGACTGTGATCTGATATAAAAAAACCGGCCTAAGCCGGTTTAGTATGATATCAAATACTAATAATAACTTACCACATCAGGTCATCCGGAATGACATAGGCTGCATACGGATCTTCTTCATCGGTAATTTGTTCATTTTTCTCTGAATTATTCACAATGATAAAGCCTTGCATCTTGGCATTAATACGATCTCCCAAAGCCTTAGGCAAGAACACATAACTGTCATTTTCACGTGCAATCACCAGACTGCCTGCCACCAGTGCATTATAGATCTGCTGGTTCAGGTAAACCTTCTTGATCTTGCTGTCATCAATAAACTGATACACCGCATCACCATCCGTATCGCGGATTTTGTGCTGGTTAATCATCTGGATGATCGCGGCTTTCAGTTCTTTTTCCTGTAAGGCCGCTTTTTTCTCTAACTCGATGGCTTGGTCTTTGGCCAGTTTCTGCTGCTTGTCTTGCTCAATTTTCGCCTTGATTTCAGCCTCGGTGCTATCACCGGTGCGTTTTTCATGCACAGCCTGTTTAGACAGTTTTTTGGCTTTTTTATTATCGACCAAACCTGCCTTTAACAATTGTGCCTGCAATGCATTTTTAACCATGAGAATGTCCAGAAATTAATCGTGTTGATGTCGATAACGTAAATAAATCACCCAGTAAATCAGACTGAGCATCAGGCTCAGCCCTGCCGGGATCAGGAATGCATTTAATTTTAAATAAGGATAAAGCCAGCTGGCAAGAATACCACCGCTTAAAAAACCGAGCAAAATAAGTAAATGTAAAACGACTCGGCGTGGTTCTACATCTAAGCCGCGTAAACGGTAACCCATGGCCAAGCCAAGGTCGGTCAGTACACCAGATAAATGCGTGGTGCGAATAATGGCACCTTTATAATGGCTGACCATGGCATTTTGCAGACCCATCGCGACACAGGCCCATAACAGGGCATAGCGCGGGAAATAGGGCAATAATAACCAGCAGATCAGAATAAAAAAAGCCACCAGGCTTAAAGGGTAACCATAAAGTCGTCCCAAGCGAAAGTGACTATTTCCTAGAATCAGCCCGCTATACAGAGAACCAATGACATAGCAGAGTGTGACCAGAAGCAGATATAGCATCATGTCTGGCTGCCAGTCCAGCAGCGCCATGGCCAGCATACTGACATTACCGGTCATATGTGAAACAGACTGGTGTAATACCGTCACCAGACCCAGGACGTTAATCATGCCGGCATTCACCGCAAGAAAGAACGCCCCTAATTGTATCCAGGTAGGTAAACGCTGTAATGGCATAACAACATCATTGGCAAAAAATTTTGATTATTCAATATAAAATCAATTTGATGCGCGGTCTACTGCTGTGGTAAATAAAACATCCGTAGACGAGTTTAAAGCAGTTTCAGTAGAATCCTGCAATACACTGATTACCATACCAATCGCGACCACTTGCATAGCGATATCCGAAGAAATACCAAACAGACCACAGGCCAAAGGAATCAACAATAATGAACCACCGGCCACACCTGAAGCACCACAGGCCGAGATGGTTGCTACTACGGAAAGAATTAGCATGGTGGTGAAATCTACGCTAATGCCCAAGGTATTTACCGTTGCCAGTGACAATACGGTAATGGTGACCGATGCCCCAGCCATATTGATCGCAGCACCGAGAGGAATCGCGATACTTGCGGTTGATTCTTTGACGCCTAGACGTTTTGCCAGATCCAGATTGACGGGAATGTTGGCTGCCGAACTACGGGTAAAGAAGGCGGTAATGCCACTTTCACGCAAGCAGGTAAAGACGAGTGGATAGGGGTTGTGACGCGTCACTAAAGCCACCAACATTGGGTTAATTACCAGTGCAACAAAAGCCATCGTACCTAATAATACCGCAAGTAAATGTGCATAACTGGTCAGCGTATCCAGACCGGATTCAGCAAAAGTCACTGCAACCAGACCAAAAATACCCACAGGTGCAAAACTGATCACTAAACGAATCACATAATTAACCGCAAAGGCGGCATCATTCAAAAGGGTCTTGGTGGTATCCGATGCATGACGGAAGGCGATGCCCAATGCCACAGACCAGGCCAGAACGCCAATGAAATTTGCTTCAGCAATAGCAACGACCGGGTTGGCGACAAAGCTAAGCAGCAGATTCTTCAGGATTTCTACCAGACTGCCAGGTGGCTGTAAGTCCGCTTGTGCAGCAATATCCAGAAACAGCGTACTTGGAAATAACATACTCGAAACGACAGCACTGAGTGCAGCAAGGAACATACCTACCGCATACATCATCATAATCGGTTTAATGGCGGTGTTGGATTGCCCCACTTTAAAATTTGCAATAGAAGCTAAAACTAAAATGAAAACCAGAATCGGTGCAACAGATTTCAAGGCTTTAATAAACAGGTCGCCCAATAGGCTTAATGAGGGAGTAGCTTCGGGAAATACCACAGCCACACCTACACCTAAAATAATGGCGATGATGATTCGAGAGACTAGGCTCATACGCATAAGGGCAGAAAACATAAGATTGCCTTGTGAAAATTACGAGGGCTAAATTTGGGAAAAAGTTGCGCTATTTTATACTTAATTTAAACAAGGCTTGAAATATATTTTTATATAAAAAACAAATTATTGATATAATTGATTTATTCTAAAATTAATCAATATAAAAGAATACTTTTATTTAAGAAAACAATCTAAAGATGATGAATAAATCATCTCTTTTAAAGTTATATTCATGAAATAAATATCAAAGTTAAATCTATAAATTCAAATTATATTTGAAAATTTAAAAAAGTTTGGTGTCATGACCGGTTTGAATCTCCGGCCATAAGTTTAATTATCTGCTGTCCTAAATCGTATAATCTTTATGCTGCTCAAAGATTTCTGGAGCCAAGTCCCGAATTGCCTGAAAATGAGTCAGATAAATGTGGCCACTCAGATGAATCATCAGCTTCGATGCTTGTAGCTTGTCCATCACCGGGCCTTTCACTTCGGCAAAATGCAGTCGAATGTTCAGTTTGGCCAATTCCGCATTTAAATCCTCCAGCATTTCCAAAGCGCTTAAATCAATGGCACTGATACTGGAGCAATTTAAAATCACATGTTGCAACTTGTCATTCAGGCTCATCTGATTGATCAGATAACCTTTGAAGCTATTGGCATTCAGAAAAGTCAGATTTTCATCAATCCGCAGTGACAGCACCCGATCGGAGGTACTGACTTGATGACGCTGAATATTACGAAAATGCTGTGTACCTTCGACCAGTCCGAGCACTGCAATATGCGGACGACTGATTCGCCATAACATCAGGATAAACGTCGATATGATCCCAATAATCAGGCCAGTGGAAATATCAATCAGCACCACACCCAGAAAGGTAATCCACATGGCAATACCATCGGCTTTAGAATAACGCCAGGCATCAAAGAAAGGCCGAAAATCGACCAGTTTCCAGATGGAAACAATAATCGTAGCGGCCAGAATGGTCAGGGGCAGATCTTCAAAAAATCCGGTAAAGAACAGGCTGACGAAAATAATCAGAATGGAGGACAAAACTCCTGCCATGGGGGATTTGGCACCGGCATCGGCATTGACCACGGTACGCGACAGACTGCCAGTAACCGGAAAGGCTGAACTGACACCTGCACTGATATTGGCTAGGCCAAGTGCAATCAGTTCCTGATTACTGTTTAAATGACTGCGTTGTTGCAAGGCTGTGGCTTGAGCAATTGACAGTGATTCCACAAAGCTGATCATGGCGATCATGCTGGCACCCGGTAACAAGGTCATGACCAGTTCCCAGTTCCAGTGCGGAAAAGACAAGGGCGGAAAACCGGACGGGATTGCACCCACTGTTTTAATGCCTTGCCCCTTTAAATTCAGAAATACAATCGCTGCAATCCCGAGACATACCAGAATGAGAGGCACAGCCCGTATCAGAAAATCTGTAGAGCCGATCCGGCTTTGTACTGCCTGAGATTTTAGCAACTTGGGCAGATAGATCAGTAAAGCCATCGACAACAGGCCAAATAACAGGCTTGGTAAATGCAGGAGCGGCAGATACTCCAGAAGACTTGTTGTAAATTCTGGAATGTTATTGGCTTTTAAGGGTAGGTCGACCAAGAACTTCAATTGTCCTAAAGCAATTAATAATGCCGAGGCAATAATAAAGCTCTGAATGACTGGATGACTGATCAGCTGAATTAAGAAACCGAAACGGAATAATCCCAAGAGCAGGGAAATAATACCGACCATGAGTGCTAATAAGGTCGCAGCTTCGATATAGACCGATGAGCCGACTTCAAACAGTGGATTGAGCGTGGCAAAAGTCATCATTGAAATGATCGCCACCGGGCCAATCGATAAAGTCGAACTGCCACCGAGCAACGCATAAATGATCATTGGCAGGATGCTGGCATATAAGCCCATGATCGGCGGTAAACCGGCCAGCATGGCATAAGCCATCCCCTGAGGAACCAGCATCGCCACGACAATCAGTGCGGCCAGCACATCGGATTTAAATTTGACCGGCGTATAGTCGCTTAACCATGCCCAGGCAGGCAGTCTATGCAGAAGTTTAGACTTGGAATTTGGCATAAAAAGGTCTAAATCACAAATATAGATATATTATGCACAAATTCTGCTAAGAAATCTTAAGGGGTCGAATTTGTGATGATTTATGTTTTTAAAATAAATCAGCTCGGTCTGGCCTCCATTTTCTTGAAGCAGCTATAGCGATTTTCTACAAAGTCGTTATTTCTGCCAGATCAATGGGGTAGAGAAGTGTGTTTTGGCGTTAAATAGTGTTTAAAAATAAACTATTTAATTTGATTCGCACAATACAGCTGATAAAGCGTAGTCAATACCACAATCAAATTTTGATCTTTAATTGAATAATAGATCTGTTTACCATCCCGACGGGTATTCACTACATCACTTTTGCGCAGCATCATCAGTTGCTGGGAAAGCGTCGGTTGTTTAATGTCGGTAATATCTTCAATTTGTGAAACATTCAGTTCCGCTTGAGAGAGATGGCATAAAATAAGGAGACGGTCAGTATTGGCCAGAGATTTTAAAATGCCGACGACCTGTTCTGCTGAATCGCGCATAGTCGTGATTTCAAAATCGGTTTTCATCTCATATGTCCATTATAAAATTACAGCCCGCACATTATAAGGGGCTCGATGATTAATACATTGATATAATATTTAAATATTATCGGGTTTTAATCAGGTTAAACATTAGTTAAAGTTATATTTTAAACGTTGATAAATAATATAAAATCATCGAATTATTTAAAAAATATTTTGGTTTAAATTACTGCGATCAAGTGCAAATTCCATCAAACATCTACAAACGAAAAAAATGCTTGTATGATGTTTAAATGACTTGAACCAATAACATCAGGGATATCATCATGAGTACAGATTCAGCTTTTCCAACACCAAATAATTTAGGGATAGCGGTTTATAGTAATAATGCAGACGCAATTGGAAATACACCGCTAGTTCGTATTAATCGTGTAATTTCAGCTCCGGTAACTGTACTTGCTAAAATTGAAAGCCGTAATCCGGCCTTTTCAGTCAAATGTCGTATTGGTGCAGCATTAATTAACGATGCAGAAAAATCTGGAAAACTCAAACCCGGTATGCACATCGTTGAACCCACCAGTGGCAATACCGGCATTGCATTGGCCTTTGTGGCAGCCGCTAAAGGTTATGAACTGACGCTCACCATGCCTTCAAGCATGAGTATTGAACGCCGTAAAGTAGTCAAAGCTTTAGGAGCCAATCTGGTCTTGACCGATCCGGCCAAAGGCATGAAAGGGGCGATTGAAGCAGCCGAGAGTCTGTTGAATGAGAACCCGGAGCAGTATTTCCTGCCACAACAGTTTGAAAATCCGGCCAATCCTAAAATTCATGAAGAAACCACCGGCCCAGAAATCTGGGAAGCAACGGCGGGCAATGTCGATATTCTGGTCGCAGGTGTCGGAACAGGCGGAACCATTACCGGTATTTCGCGTTACTTTGAGAAAGTTAAAAATAAGCCTCTATATTCGGTGGCGGTGGAACCTGCTGAATCTGCAATTATTGGTCAGGCCAAACGCGGCGAAACGCTGACACCGGGACCACACAAAATTCAAGGTATTGGTGCCAACTTTATTCCGGGCAACCTGGATTTAGATCTGGTCGATGAAGTGATTGCCATTAATAGCGCAGAGGCAATCGAGTGGGCACGCAAAACTGCAGCTCAGGAAGGTATCTTGGTCGGCATTTCAAGTGGTGCGGCCATGGCGGCAGCGGCACAACTGGCTGCACGCCCGGAAAATGCCGGTAAAAATATTGTGGTGATTTTGCCAGATGGCGGAGAACGTTACCTGTCTTCGGTTCTGTTTGAAGATATTTCTACCGAATAAAATTGATGCATTCAATATTTTAAACACTGCTATAAAAGCCCGAAGTCATCTTCGGGCTTTTATTTGGTTCTTGGATGAGCATCCAATCGCAATACCGCTTTATCTTTCCTAAAATATTTAAATGAAAGACTTGACCTTGCCATGCTGGGAATGTTTAAGCTATAGCATCGGCAGCAAGTTGATGCATGGAGATGGGCGTGGCAGAACAAGACAGCATCCGGTTATATGAACAGCAGGTGCAGATTGGCGGTATGACCTGTGCATCCTGCGTGGCTCGGGTCGAAAAAGCCTTGAAAAAAATTGAGGGCGTGGTTGAGGCATCTGTCAACCTGTCGACTGAAAAAGCTTTTATTAAAAGCCAGCAGCCGATTGCTGCCACTGCGCTGGTTCAAGCAATTGAAAAAACTGGCTTTGATGTACCGACGCAACAGTTTGCTTTGAATATTGAAGGCATGACCTGTGCATCTTGTGTGGCTCGCGTAGAAAAAGCCCTAAAAAAAGTAGAAGGTGTACTGGATGCACACGTGAATCTGGCCACTGAAAAGGCGCATGTGAGTCTAATCAATTCTGTGCCATTGTCCAAGTTGACTCAGGCGGTGCAAAAAGCCGGTTTTGATCTTCAGGCTGACCGGATTGAACTGGCGATTGAAGGCATGACCTGCGCCTCCTGCGTCGCGCGTGTTGAAAAAGCTTTATTAAAAGTAGACGGCGTCAGTACAGCACAAGTCAATCTGGCGACTGAAACTGCTTCGATTCAGGCATCCCGTCAGCACATCCCAGCTTTGATTGCTGCTGTAGAAAAAGCCGGTTTTAAAGCCACAGAAAAAACCAATACACATCTCTCGGCAGATCGCCATGGGGCTTTTCAGGAAAAGAAAGCCACTGAAACCGCGCAACTGAAACAGGATCTTTGGCTTGCTCTTATTCTGGCAGTCCCTGTGTTTATTCTAGAAATGGGTTCACATCTGATCCCGGCATTTCATCATTTTATTGCGCAGACGTTGGGAACCCAGAACAGCTGGTATCTGCAGTTTGTGCTGACCACTTTGGTGCTGATTATTCCGGGACGGCGTTTTTATCAGCATGGTATTCCGGCTTTATTGCGTTTGGCGCCGGATATGAATTCTCTGGTCGCGGTCGGAACAATCGCAGCTTATGGATTTTCCTGTATTGCGACCTTTTTTCCGCAGCTGTTACCCCAGTCCACCGTCCATGTATATTTTGAAGCGGCAGCTGTCATTGTTGCGCTGATTTTACTGGGGCGGTATCTGGAAGCCAAAGCCAAAGGTAAAACCTCAGAAGCGATTCAGTATCTGGTCGGCTTGCAACCGAAAACCGCACGGGTACAACAGCATGGCAACTGGGTTGATCTGGCGATTGCCGATGTACAACAGGGCATGCTGATTGAAATCCGCCCGGGTGAAAAAGTCGCCGTCGATGGTGAAGTGGTTGCCGGGCAAAGTTATATCGATGAAGCAATGATGAGTGGTGAGCCTTTACCCGTGGCCAAACAGGCCGGGGATCAGGTGGTGGGTGGTACAGTGAACCAGAATGGAACCTTGCAAATCAGGGCCACTGCGGTCGGACAGGATTCTGTACTGGCGCAGATTATTGAGATGGTGGAACAGGCACAAGGCTCGAAACTACCGATTCAGGCGGTGGTGGATAAAGTGACTTTATGGTTTGTACCTGCCGTCATGGCACTGGCGGCCTTGACCTTCATGGTCTGGTTCCTGTTTGGGCCTGAACCCAATCTGACCTATGCATTGGTCAACGCCGTGGCGGTGCTGATTATTGCCTGTCCGTGTGCGATGGGGCTGGCAACGCCGACCTCAATTATGGTCGGAACTGGGCGTGCCGCTGAACTGGGCGTGCTGTTTCGTAAGGGTGAAGCTTTACAGTTATTGCAGCAAACCCAAGTCGTCGCACTTGATAAAACCGGAACCTTGACTGAAGGAAAACCGTTGCTGACGGACTTTGAAGTCACAGCAGATTTTAATCAGCAGACTGTATTGCAACTGGTGGCTTCGGTTGAAGCCAAGTCAGAACATCCGATTGCCCATGCCATTGTTCAGGCAGCTCATGAGCAACAACTGGAACTGAGTGAAGTCACAGATTTTGATTCGATCACCGGCGCAGGGGTCAAGGCACAGGTAGCTGGTCAGCAGCTGCATATTGGAGCTGAACGTCTGATGCAGAACTTAGGTCTAAATGTCGATCTGTTTCGGTCTACTGCACAAAAACTCGGTGATCAGGGCCGTAGTCCCTTATATGTGGCGATCAATCAAAAGCTGGCGGCGATTATTGCCGTCGCGGATCCGATTAAAGCAACTACTTATAGTGCGATTCAGGCCTTGCATGAGCAGGGTCTGAAAGTGGCGATGATCACCGGTGACAATCAGCATACCGCGCAGGCCATTGCCAAACAGCTGAAAATTGATCAGGTAATTGCGGAAGTTTTACCGCATGAGAAAGTGGATGCGGTACGTCAACTCCAGCAGCAATATGGCGTACTCACTTTTGTCGGAGACGGAATCAATGATGCCCCGGCACTGGCACAGGCTGATGTTGGTATGGCGATTGGTACAGGCACCGATGTCGCGATTGAGGCAGCCGATGTGGTGTTGATGTCAGGTAATTTACAGCATGTGGCCACCGGAATTGGTCTGAGTCAGGCCACCATGCGCAATATCCGGCAGAACCTGTTCTGGGCCTTTGTCTATAATATTGCTTTAATCCCGATTGCCGCCGGGGTGCTCTATCCATTCTGGGGCATCTTGTTATCGCCGATGTTTGCCGCAGGCGCGATGGCATTGTCTTCCGTGTTTGTTGTCACTAATGCTTTGAGATTAAAAGCCTACAAAGCGGTACAGTTCAAGGAGCAAGCAGGATGAATATTGGTCAGGCGGCAAAACGTTCCGGCATCTCTGCAAAAATGATTCGTTATTATGAAGACATCGGGTTGTTGCCTGCTGCGAAACGAAGCGATGCAGGTTATCGGGTTTATACTGATGCGGACATTAAAACCTTAAGTTTTATTCAACATGCACGCGAACTCGGCTTTTCTTCAGAGCAGATGAAAGAATTACTCGGCCTGTGGCTGAACAGCTCACGTCAGAGTAGCGAGGTGAAACAGCTGGCCGAAAAACATATCCAGTTTTTACAACAGAAAATTGCCGATATGCAGCATATGCTGGTGATATTACAGCAATCGGTGGAGCAGTGTGCCGGCAATGAACAGTCCGATTGCCAGATTTTAAAACAGATTGAACAGGGTGTCGTCCCTGAGCAGCACTGAGCTGATCTGCAGCTCAGGTTAAATATAATCTGCCCAATCACATTAATTTTTAAAGCGATCCTATGGAGCTAAATATGAAATTCCGTATTGAAAATATGACCTGTGGTGGCTGTGCACGCAGTGTGACTGCTACGATTAAAGATCTGGATGAAAATGCCACCGTTCATATAGATGTGGCGACTAAGCTGGTCGAAGTTGAATCGACAGTCACTGAGTCCGAGATTGTCGCGGCTTTAACCGAAGACGGATTTCCGCCAATTGCTGCTTGATATTTGTTAAGTCATTCAATTGAAATAAAATGCCGGATTCAATCCGGCATTTTTTATTATAGGGCTTAGACTGACGAGATTTTATCCGGGGTCATCAGCGCCTGATTAATATACAGTTTAATCAGACGTTCACGCGAACCAATCGCTTTTTGATAATTGGTTGAATTTAATAATAGTGAAGCTCCATAAGTCACGGTCCAGATATAAGACAAATAATCCCGAATCGACATGGCACTTTCTAAAGCCACCAGATAATCATGGGTCATGTCTTTAATCCGGATAATCCGTTCTTCGCGAATCCGATAAAGCTCCTGAAATAAATCTTTCAGGTTTTTTTCATTATTGGTTAAACGCTCTTCAATCACATGCAACAGGATGGTGCGATTGGAATTGAGCATGTGATAGAGCATATATTGCGAAACATAATTTTTAATATCGTTATTATATTTTTTTGATATTTCCAAGATTCTTTTTTCATTCAGAATAATTAGTTCTAAATATAACTGGTTCTTGCTTTTGAAATGCTTGTAGATCGTTCCTTTCGCGATGTCCAGTTCACTGGCAAGTTCACTCAGGGTAATGTCCTGATTATTGTCCAGTAGCAGGCTTTCAGCCATGCTCAGGATCTTCTCTTTACGAAGAAGGAAGTTCTGCTGTCTTACAGTCGTCATCTTCTTGGTCCATATTTTTCGAAAAAGAACCTTTCAAGAATATTCAATTTTACCCAAGATAGCTATAAAACTAAGGTCGTGATATTTATCTAATTTTGTATATTTATGCAGCAACTGCTGACAATGAAAAATATATATGGTGTCAGTCTGGAAATATTGTCAAGAAAACTGAACCCTAGAGATCAACTTTGCTAAATAAAATTCCATTTTCAGCATAATTATTTTATTGTTTCAGCACATCAAGTGAAATCATTATTCGGTTTAAGACCGTCCTGGCAAAGGATTATAGTGGTGAATAAAGAATCATTTTAAGCCTGCTTGGTTCAGTAAATAACGGTGACATAAAGCTTGGGTTTTTAAATTTTATGTCGCTTATTTAGTTGAATGAGATTTACTGCTGGATTAATTCGAGATGATGATTTTCGATTGATATGCCTTGATTGAAGTAAAATCATAAAAAAGATTTTCATTAATCAATGATTATAAAACGCTCAGCAACAGAATTGAGTATCACCAGTTAAGGAATGTAAGAATGCCTATTTATAATGCGCCGCTAAAAGACATGGAATTTATTTTAAATGATGTGTTTAAAGCTGAACAATTTTGGCAAGGTAATGAAAATCTTGCACATTTAGATATGGCAACTGCAAATGCAATTCTGGAAGAGATGGCCAAATTTTCCAAGAATGTCATTCTTGACCTGAATCGTCCTGCGGATGAAGAAGGTGGTGCTCAGTTTAAACATGGTGAAGTGACCACACCTACAGGCTTTAAAGATGCCTTTAAGCAGTTTGCTGAAGGTGGCTGGGTAGGTTTAGGTGCCAGTGAAGAATGGGGCGGGCAGAATATGCCAAAAATGCTGACCGTGCTGGCCGATGAAATGATCTGGAGTACTAATCCATCATTTATGCTTTACCCGCTGTTAACCGTGGGTGCAGGCATGGCGATCAATGATCGTGCTTCACAAGAACAGAAAGAAACCTATTTACCAAAATTCTATACAGGCGAATGGTCGGGCACCATGTGTCTGACTGAGCCACATTCAGGTACTGATCTTGGCATAATCAAAACCAAGGCTGAACCCAATGAAGATGGCAGCTATAACATCAGCGGTACCAAAATCTTTATTACCAGCGGTGAACATGACCTGAGTGAAAATATCATTCATCTGGTGCTGGCAAAAACACCAAATGCACCCGCCGGTTCACGTGGCATTTCCCTGTTTATTGTGCCGAAATTTCTGGTGAATGCAGATGGTTCACTCGGTGAACGTAATGCAGTATCTGCGGGTTCAATCGAACATAAGATGGGAATTAAAGGCTCAGCGACCTGCGTCATGAACTTTGATGGTGCCAAAGCTTATATGGTCGGTAACGAAAATGAAGGACTGGCCGGCATGTTCGTGATGATGAACTACGAACGTCTGTCGATGGGAATTCAGGGCATTGGCGCGGCAGAATTTGCTTATCAGAATGCGGCACAATATGCGACAGACCGTTTACAGGGACGCGCCTCGACCGGTGCGAAATCACCGGAAAAACCAGCCGATTCGATTCTGGTACATGGTGATGTGCGCCGGATGTTGCTGAATGTGCGCGCCAACAATGAAGCATCTCGTGCCTTTGCTGTCTATGTCGGTCAGCAGCTGGATATCACCAAATATTCGACCGATGCTGAAGCGGTGCGTAAAGCGACCGACCGTGTGGCTCTGTTAACCCCAATTGCCAAAGCATATCTAACTGATAAAGCATTAGATTCTGCACTGGAAGCGCAAATGTGCTTCGGTGGTCATGGTTATATCCGTGAATGGGGTATGGAACAATGTATTCGCGATCTGCGCATTTCACAAATTTATGAAGGCACCAATGGTGTGCAGGCAATTGACCTGATTGGCCGTAAAACTACCAAATGTAAAGGTGCTTATATTGCAGAGTATATCGCTGAAATCCGCGAGTTCGCCCAAGGTCTGGATGATTCATTGACGATTAAAACGGCGACATTAGAGACCTGTCAGCAACTGGAAGACATCACCAGCTTTATCGTCGAGCAGTCTCAACTGAATCCGGACTTTGCTAACTCGATTGCGGTCGATTATCTGCATGCGGTGGGTCTGCTCAGTTTTGTGTATATGTATGCGCGTATCAGCAAAGCTGCAGCAACGAAAGACGATAGCTATTTCCAGAACAAATTGGTACTGGCGAATTATTATGTCGCCAAAGTTCTCCCGGATTTGAGTGCCCGAATTCAACGTATTCAGGCAGGTGCAGAACTGGTCATGCAATTACCTGAAGACTATTTCACTGCACAGGCTTAAACCGGCAAGTATTGCGAAGGACAAACACTGCAGAGCTTCTGCTGTGCGGTGTTAAATAACAATGATGAAAAAGGATGAGATTAGAATGATTGTAATTGTAGAAGCTGTACGTACCGCAATGGGCGGTTTTCAAGGCTCACTTTCAAGCTGTACGGCGCCTGATTTGGGTGCTGTGGCGATCAAGGAAGCTGTAGCTCGTGCAGGTTTAACTGCAAACGATATTGATGAAGTCATTATGGGCTGTGTACTGCCGGCGGGTTTAAAACAGGGCCCGGCACGTCAGGCCATGCGTCAAGCCGGCTTACCGGATTCAACAGGCGCCACCACGATCAATAAAATCTGTGGCTCAGGCATGAAAGCGGTGATGCAGGCAGCAGATGCAATCAAAGCGGGTTCGGCTGAAATTGTGGTCGCAGGTGGCATGGAATCTATGTCTAATGCGCCATATTTGATGGACAAGGCACGTGCCGGTTTCCGTATGGGACATGGCAAAGTCACGGATCACATGTTCCAGGAAGGTCTGGAAGATGCAGAAACAGGTCTGTCGATGGGAATTCTGGCACAGGAAATGGCAGATAAAAAAGGCTATACACGCGAACAGCAGGACGATTATGCCATTGGCTCATTAAACAAAGCGGTGACGGCTGTTCAGCAAGGCTTCTTTAAAGATGAAATCGTAGCAGTCACTGTCAGTAACCGTAAAGGCGATGTAGTGGTTGAGCAGGATGAACAACCTTTAAATGCCAAAGCAGACAAAATTCCAAGCTTGCGTCCAGCCTTCAAAAAAGACGGAACCATTACCGCAGCAAATGCCAGTTCAATTTCAGACGGTGCTTCAGCACTGGTGGTCACCTCTAGTGAAATTGCTACACAGCGTAACTTAAAACCGCTGGCTAATATTCTGGCCTATGCCAGCCATTCGCAGCATCCTTCGGAATTCACCATTGCACCTGTCGGTGCGATTGAAAAAGTGCTGAAAAAAACCGGTTGGGATGCCGCCGATGTAGACCTCTGGGAAATCAATGAGGCTTTTGCCATGGTAACGATGTTAGCCATCGATGGCTTTGAACTGGATACTGCAAAAGTCAACATCAACGGTGGCGCATGTGCGCTCGGTCATCCACTGGGGTCTTCTGGTTCCCGTATTATTGTGACCTTGATTCATGCCTTAAAACGTACTGGTGGCAAGAAAGGCATTGCCGCACTGTGTATCGGGGGCGGTGAAGCAACTGCGATTGCAGTGGAACTGGTTTAAGTCCAGCCAAAATTCAATGCTCGAATTAGCAAAATTAATTATTGATTGATTTAGACGCTAATGCTCTTGGTTCACCAGGAGCAGATGCCTCTTTATTTTATATTTTTGAGATTTTTTATGAACGGTTTAGAGCGCATTCGTTTGCTCCCATTAAAAGATAAAGTCGTATCTGTCGAAAAAGCACTACAACTGATTCAAGATGGCGATGTAGTTGGTTTAAGTGGTTTTGGGGGTGCAGGTGAAGCGAAAACTGTGCCTTTGGCCTTGGCTGAATATGCACAGAAGTATCCAATTCATATTACCTTGGCGACAGGTGCAAGTCTGGGGAACCGGATTGATGGAAAACTCAATGAAGCACATGTCATAACCCGCCGTTATCCTTATCAGGCAGATCCTTCTTTACGTAAAGCGATTAATGCCGGTGAAGTGATGTATGTCGATCAGCATCTCTCTGAACTGGCCGATAATATCCGTCATAAAAACCTGCCAGCGATTAATGTGGCTGTAATTGCCGCAACTGCGATTACTGAAGACGGTCAGATTATTCCGACAGGCTCTTGCGGAAATTCTGCAAATTTCATCGAAATGGCAGATCGGGTCATTATTGAAATTGATATGACGATTAATCCCGTGCTAGAAGGCGTTCACGATATCTATGTACCTCAAGCGCGTCCAAACCGCGGGCCAATTCCTCTGACCCAAGCCAGTGACAAAATTGGAACAATCGGGATTCATGTTGCACCTGAAAAAATTTCTGCGATTGTCATCAATGAGATTCCAGACACGTCCTTTGGCATGGATGAACCGGATCAAGAAACGCTGGCGATTGCCAGTCACCTGATTCATTTCTTTGAACAGGAAGTGGCAGCAGGGCGTTTACCTGAAAATCTGGGGCCGCTGCAATCCGGTGTGGGCTCCGTGGCCAATGCGGTCTTTGCCGGCTTCGAACATTCCAATTTCAATAATCTGGAAATGTATTCTGAAGTCTTGCAGGATTGCACTTTCCAGCTTATCGATTCAGGCAAGATGACCTTTGCTTCAGGTTGCTCCATGACCCTGACCGATGACTGTGCCGCACGAGTGATGAACAATTTTGATCGATACAAAGATAAAATTGTCTTGCGTCCACAGGAACTTTCCAATAATCCTGAACTGATTCGCCGTCTCGGGATTATTGCGATTAATACAGCACTTGAGTTTGATATTTACGGAAATGTGAATTCAACCCATGTTACTGGAACCAAGATGATGAACGGTATTGGAGGCTCGGGAGATTTTACCCGTCATGCGCATATTGCCATCTTTGTGACCAAATCCTATGCCAAAGGTGGTGCGATTTCTTCAGTCGTTCCCCTAGTCAGCCATACCGACCATACCGATCATGACGTTGATATTCTGGTGACTGAGCAAGGTTTAGCAGATCTGCGTGGTTTGGCACCGCGTGAACGTGCCCGCAAGATTATCGATATCTGTGCTCATCCAGATTACCGCGAAAGTTTAAATCATTATTTTGAGCGTGCCTGTGCGCGTGGTGGTCAGACACCGCATTTATTGAATGAAGCTTTGTCTTGGCATGCCCAATTTGAAGAAACCGGTTCAATGAAAACCGCTTAATACGTTTAATCGCATTGATCATCAAATAAAGCCCGTCGTATACGGGCTTTATTCATTTTATTACATTCAGTTTTTTGTCGTTTAAAGATCATTTGGATGATTTAAAAACTTTTTCCAGTACATGCCGATGTATAAATCGAAGCTTGTCTTTTACCGCTTCGGTCAGCTTGAATGGGTAGGCATCTTCCAGACCCATACAACGGTTCAAGGCATTTAAATTAAAGGTTAAGGTAACCCAGTTTGCAAGAATATGTTCAACGTCCTGTCCGCCAATTGGACATTCTTTAAAATCCATGCTGGCCAGATAGCCACCATTGCCAATAACGCGGATTCCAGCATAGTAAGCAGTTTCCAGTGTTTCCATCATATGCAGATAATGCGCCCAGGTTTCTGCCCAGTCTTCCCAGGGATGTGCGGTGGCATAAGCACTAATATAGTTTTCCTGCCAGTTGATCGGGGCGCCGTCATTATAATAAGTTTGCAGCGCCTCACTGTAATTTTGCCGCTCATCGCCAAAATAATGACGAAACTCTTCAATCAGTTCCGGATGTAAGTGTTGCATCAGTGCAAAATAGTAATGTCCGCTTTCATGGCGAAAATGGCCCAATAAAGTCCGGTAATTTTCTCCCATATTCACGCGTGTTGTTTCACGATACACCACATCCGCTTCAATCGCATTTAAAGTAATCACACCATTGGCATGACCAATCAAAACCGGCTGATCATCTTCAGGCAGTAAAAAATCAAAACGCAGGCCAAATGGATCATCTTCAGATTTTTTGGGGCGTGGCATCATGTTCATACGCTGCGCCAAATAAAGGAAGCGGCGTTTGGCCTCTTCCAGTCGAAACCAGTAAATCAGGTTCTCTGAATTTTCCAGATCAGGAATCACATGAGTGAGTTGACAGGACTCACAAAAATCTTCATCTTCATTACTGGGAATCATCCAGTTACATACCTGATAGTGCGTATAGTTATGACAGGGTTTATAACTGGCATGCTGATAACTTTTGGAGACTGGAATCCATTGATCAGCACTCTGCTTTTTAAATGCGCACAATTCTTTTTCCGAAGCGACATAGCCGATTGGTGACATACAATGATCACAGACTGATTTGTAAAAAAATAGCTGTTGCTGGCAGACGGCGCATTCAAAATGTTTCATCTAAACTCCCTGTAGGGAAGCAAACTGTCTAGAATGCCTACCTAAATTTCATCCTATTGTAATAACATCATAAAAATTTTAATAAAAACTCTATATGGCTGAATTGTAAATGGAGGATGCTTGGCATTATATTGTGAGCTAAATAACTCGTTATTTTTAAATAGAAAAAGATTGCTTAGAGAAATACAAATTGACAGATGATCTGTTTTTGCAACAAAGCCAGGTTAAGGTGAAATTTAAAATAATATGAACATTAGAAAAGCTACTGTTCAGGATACATCTGCTATCGTAGAAGTCATTGCACCATTTGTAGAGGCTGTCACTACGGCAGAAGAGGGACGCTTACGTTTTAAAGCTGAAGTAATTCAAACCATTTTTGAACGGCCAGATAATTTATTATTATGTGGCTGAAATTGACCGCAGAATAGTCGGTGTGGTGGCTTATATAGCGCCGGCACATTTCATGCATTTTTTCTTGAATAAGGCTTATCAAGGTCAAGGTTACGGTCGCCAAATGTGGCGCTTTTTAGAAAATCAGATTCGTAGCCAAGGTCATCAATCTATTACTGTAAAATCCAGTTTATATGCTTTGGATATTTATAAACGCTTCGGTTTTGTTGAAATGGGCGAATATACTGAGGAAAATGGCATTCGTTTTATTCCCATGCGAAAAGACTACTTAGCTGAAATTTAAACCATCTAAAAACAATCCAAACTTTCCGCTATTCACCTTCACTCCATTTTTAATTAGTCATGCCTTTTACTTAGGCTTAGAATTGGTTCACTTTTGTTATATATGCAAATCATTTTATGGCAATCAGCTGGATCTTTTTCACCTTAATGGCTGCATTTATGCAGGCATGGCGCAATGCATTTCAAAAACAGCTGAGCACTACGGTCGATGTTTGGGGGGTCACGCTGGCACGGTTTATCTTTGCCTTGCCCTTTGCAATAATCTATCTGTCCAGTCTTTATCACTTCAAGCCCGTTGAAAATATTATCCATTTTACTCCCAGGTTTTGGGTCTATATTGTGATTGCTGGTTCAAGCCAGATTTTAGCGACTGCCTTGATGGTGAAGCTGTTTCAACAAAAAAATTATGCGATTGGGGTCGGTTTGGCTAAAAGTGAAGCCATTCTTGCCGCCGTCATTGGTGTCGTGTTTTTAGCCGATCATTTATCGGTACTGGCCTGGATCGGTGTGGTACTCGGTGCTTATGCCGTGTTCTTGCTGAGTAAAGGCCAGCAGATCAGTGGATTTTCTGCCCAGACCTTAGCGATTGGAATCGGCAGCGGCTTAAGTTTTGCGATTACCTCACTCTTGGTCAGGGAGGCGAGTCTGGAGCTAAGCACATTGCCAACTGTCCATCGTGCTGCATGGGTACTGCTGATGGTCATCAGTTTTCAATGCATCAGTATGCTGATCTATCTGAGTCTATTTAGCCGCCAGACTTTAGTGGCCATGTGGCAACGCTTGAGATTAACCTTTAAAGTCAGCGTGTGCAGCTTTATGGCATCGCTGGGCTGGTTTACTGCCATGAGCATGATGAGTGTGCCCATTGTCAAAACACTAGGTCAAATCGAGATTTTATTTAGTATGCTGATTTCTGCATATTTCTTTAAGGAGAAACTGGCACGTGCCGAGCATTGGGGGCTGGGCTTGGTGGTGATCGCTGCGATTTTGGTCATTTGGGCTTAATACTGACTCCATCTTGATAAAAAAAAGCCACTGATGATGATCAGTGGCTTTTTCCTTTTTTGAGCAGTTTAAGCTGCAATAAATGCCTGAACTGCCTGATTGAACGCTTCAGGTTGCTCGACATTGGAAATATGCGATGCATTGATTTCAAACAGTTGGCTATTGGCAATGCTGGCTTGCATCGACTGACCATCAGCAACAGTCGTTACAGGATCTTGCTGACCTGCCACAATCAATACAGGAACTGAAATTGTCTTTAACTGTTCACGTAAATCCGCTTTAGCCAAAGCTTCACAGCAACTCGCATAACCTTCCGGGCTGCCAGCTCCAAGGTCGTTTGAAAGTTCTGCAACAATTGCTGCGTTGCTTTGAATAAAGGGTTCGGTAAACCAGCGTGATGCTGCGGTCGATGCAATCGGTGCCAAGCCTTGCTCACGCACCAGTGCAGCACGTTCCAGCCAGGCCTGTTCCTGACCAATTTTGGCTGCCGTATTACACACAATCACTTGGTTAAAGCGTTCTGGGCGGTTAATTGCCAGCCATTGACCAGTCAGACCCCCCATGGAAATGCCACAGAAAGCAGCTTTCTGGATATTTAAATGATCCAGTAGATTCACTACATCTTGACCCAGTTGATCCAGGGTATATGGCCCTTGTGGTGCGCTCGAGCCACCGTGACCACGGGTGTCATAACACACCACGAAATAATCTTTCTGGAAAAATTCAATTTGTGGCTGCCACATGCTGAATTTGGTGCCCAATGAATTGGAGAACACAATTGCAGGCTTAGAGGTATCCCCAAAAGTCTGGTAATTAATTTGTGCATCGTTAGATGTAAATGTTGGCATTAAAATCCCTCCCGACCTCCCTTTAAAAAAGGGAGGGGAAATTTTTATTAAGTGATCGTGCTTTTAGACGCGTTCGATAATCAAAGCAATACCTTGACCGACACCAATACACATTGAACATAGTGCATATTGACCGCCAGTTTGTTCCAGCTGGTTCAAGGCAGTGGTCACCAGACGTGCACCAGAGGCGCCGAGTGGATGACCCAATGCAATTGCGCCACCGTTCGGATTGACTTTTTCCGAGCCGTCTTCAATGCCTAGATCACGGGTACATGCCAGTGCTTGGGCCGCAAAAGCTTCATTCAGCTCGATCACATCCATCTGCTCTAGCGTTAAGCCGGTTTGAGCAAGTAGCTTTTTGATGGCAGGTGCCGGACCAAAGCCCATGATGCGCGGCTCAACACCCACAACAGTTGAGCCAATAATTTTGGCACGTGGTTTTAAACCATATTGCGCAATCGCTTCATCAGATGCAATCAGTAGGGCGGCAGCACCATCGTTAATGCCTGAAGCATTACCGGCTGTGACCGTGCCGTCTGCTTTGACCACAGGTTTCAGTTTCGCCAAAGCTTCTGCAGTGGTAGACGCACGTGGATGTTCATCTTTATCTACGACCACCGGATCGCCTTTACGTTGTGGAATCACCACCGGAATGATTTCTTTATCAAAGAAACCCTTGGCTTGTGCTGCTGCTGTACGTTGCTGGCTGCTCAGGGCAAATTTATCCTGATCTTCACGGTTAATCCCGAACTGTTCAGCAACATTTTCAGCCGTTTGCGGCATGGTTTCTACGCCGTACATGTCTTTGAGTTTCGGGTTAATGAAACGCCAGCCCATGGTGGTATCTTCGATTTTCTGACTACGGCCATAGGCGGTTTCTGATTTACCCATGACAAAGGGTGCACGAGACATTGACTCGACACCACCGGCAATAATCAGATGGGCTTCACCCGCTTTAATCGCACGTGCAGCCATGGAGATAGTATCTAGCGATGAACCACATAGGCGGTTGACTGTAGTTGCAGGCACTTGATAAGGCACACCTGCAAGCAGCGCTGACATGCGGCCAACGTTACGGTTATCTTCACCGGCCTGGTTGGCACAGCCATAGATCACATCATCGACCTGTTCCCAGTTCACCGATGGATTACGTTCTATTAAGGCTTTGATTGGAAGTGCACCGAGATCATCAGTACGAACAGGAGCGAGGCCACCGGCATAACGGCCGAATGGGGTACGGATGGCATCGATAATATAGGCGTTTTTCATGTTTTTACTTTCCAAATCTTTGAATCCCTCCCAACCTCCCTTTACTAAAGGGAGGCGTTTTTCCCTGAATTTAAAGGATGAAAGTCCCTCCTTTAATAAAGGAGGGGTTTAGGGAGGATTTATAAATTAGTTTTGAGTCGCATCAATCAGTTTGGCACCAGTCATTGACTGCAATTCTTCAAATGACAGACCTTCGACTTTTTCAATCACTTTCATACCTTCAGGTGTGACATCAATCACACAAAGATCGGTATAAATACGGTCGACACATTTCAGGCCAGTCGCAGGATAAGACAGTTCAGCCACGATTTTGGGCTCGCCTTTTTTGGTCACGTGATCTGTGGTAATAAAGACTTTTTTCGCACCAACAGCCAGATCCATCGCACCGCCGACTGCAGGAATTGCATCCGGTGCACCAGTATGCCAGTTGGCCAAATCACCATTTTCAGCCACCTGGAACGCGCCCAGTACCGCGATGTCTAAGTGACCGCCACGCATCATCGCGAATGAATCACCATGATGGAAGAAAGAACCACCTTCGAGCAAGGTCACAAATTCTTTACCGGCATTGATCAGTTCTGGATCACGGTCTTCTTCAGCAGGAGGAGGACCGAAAGCCAACAGGCCATTTTCAGAATGCAGGAATACATCTTTATCTGAAGGCAGGTAGCTGGAAATTTTGGTTGGCAAGCCGATGCCCAGGTTGACATAGGCACCATCAGGAATGTCTTGTGCCACACGTTCAGCGATCTGGTCACGGGTCAGTTTGGTATAGCTCATTATTTATCTCCGATGCCAATTATTGTGCAGGTTTAACTTGAACAACGTGTTGAACAAAAATTCCAGGGGTAATGATGTGCTCTGGATCCAGTGCACCGAGTTCCACGACTTCAGACACCTGAGCAATGGTGATATCTGCGGCCATCGCCATGATCGGGCCAAAGTTACGGGCAGATTTGCGATATACCAGATTGCCCCAACGGTCGCCTTTAGAGGCTTTGATCAAAGCAAAATCTGCTTTAATTGGATTTTCTAAAACGAAGTCTTTGCCTTCGTAATTTAAAGTCGGTTTGCCTTCAGCCAGCAAGGTACCAAAACCGGTAGGCGTGTAGATTGGACCTAAGCCCATACCTGCGGCCTGAATACGGCAAGCCAGATTACCTTGCGGCACCAGTTCCAGTTCGATCTTACCTGCACGGTAAAGTTCATCGAATACCCAGGAATCCGACTGACGCGGGAAAGAGCAAATGATTTTACGTACAGCCCCGGCTTTCAGCAGTTTCGCCAAACCGTAGTCGCCATTGCCGGCATTATTATTGACGATAATTAAGTCTTTGATACCCAATTCGATCAGACCATCAATCAGTTCAGCAGGCTGACCCGCTGTACCGAAACCACCAATCATGATGGTTGAACCATCTTTGATCTGGGAGAGTGCTTCTTTCAATGATAATGAACTTTTATCTATCATAATCTGGTCCTTTCATATCCTAAACTTATGGATGTCTTTAAACTCATTTTGAATCTGATGCTGCAAGCGAAACAGCGTTACGGTCTTTTTGTGACAATACAAAGTGCGCCACCAAACCAATACAAATCCCCCAAAAGACTGAGCTCAGTCCAAGGAACTGCATACCAGATGCAGTCGCCAAAAATGTGATCAGGGCAGCATCACGTTGTGATTCTTTGCCCATTGCAACGGAAATATTGGTGGCAATTGCACCGAGCAATGCCAGTCCGGCCAGAGCCGCAATTAATTCTTTAGGCATCAGGCTAAAGAGCATGACGATGCTGCCGGCAAATAAACCGCCTAAAATATAGAAAATCCCATTCGCGATACCGGCGATATAACGTTTTTCTTTCAGCTCATGTGCGTCTTTACCCAAACATAAAGCAGCCGTGATTGAGGCCAGTACAATGGTAATACCGCCTACACAGGCCACCGCAAGCGAAGCAATACTGGTCACACTAATAATAGGTTTGGCCGGCATGTCATAACCGCTGAGCTTGATAATGCTCATGCCTGGTAAAAACTGGCCAGAAAGACTGACTAAAATCAACGGTAGTGCCAGATTCAAGGTAGAGTTCCAGGTCCATTCCGGGGCAATAAATTGTGGAATCGCCAAGCTAAAATCAGCGTTCACCGGGTTAATTTTACCCAGTAACAGACTTAAAACCACACCTGCCACCAATACCCAAACCATGGCATAGCGTGGGCTGAAACGCTTGGCCAGTAAAAATACTGCCAGCATGCCAAACACAATGTAGGGCATGGTATCGGTTGCCGTAAACAGACCTAAACCAAACTGCAATAAAATCCCGGCCATCATTCCGGCAGCGACTTCCTGAGGAATCCAGGACAGCAGTTTGTCGAAATAACCGGTGATCCCAATTAAAAAAATCACCACGGCAGAGGTGATGTAGGCAGCGACCGCTTCATTGAGTGAAATATCAGGAAAAAGCGTGACTAATAAAGCCGTTCCAGGTGCAGACCAGGCAGTCACCACCGGTATTTTGTATTTAATCGATAAGAAAATACCGGCAAGTGCAGCACCAATAGAAATGCCCCAAATCCAAGAAATCATCATGTCTGGGGAAACTTGGGCTTGTTGAGCAGCCTGGAAAAAAATGATTAGTGGGCCTGAATAGGAAATCAGTACTGCTAAAAATCCTGCAACAGTTGCTGAAATTGACCAATCATTTTTTAATGTCTGAAACAGGGTGTTCATTGGTGATGTGCCTCCTTGCGTCAAACCATGATCCTGTTAAAAAAAAGTCATGATCAGGATTTAGCCCTGATCACCACCACCGACCGGTACGACGGTACCAGTCATATACGATGATTCATCCGAAGCCAGGAATACAATGGCATTCACCTGTTCCTGAATCGTACCGTAGCGACCCATAAAAGTACGGTCAATGGTCTGATCAACCACTTGCTGCATCCAGTCTTTTTCTGATTCAGTCAGCGGATTGGCATTGCGTGGCACTTTACGCGGTGGTGCTTCGGTACCGCCAGTTGCAATCGCATTGACACGAATTCCATCTTTGGCATGTTCAAAGGCGAGGGAAGCGGTCAAACCGTTCACACCACCTTTAGATGCTGAATATGGAACACGGTTAATACCACGTGTGGCAATAGAAGATACGTTTACAATTGTACCTTTCTGATTTTTAATCATTTCTGGAAGAACTGCACGGCAGCACCACAGCGTTGGGAACAGTGAGCGGTTCACCTCCTTGATAATTTCCTCTTCAGAAAATTCTTCAAAAGGTTTCATCCAAATCGCGCCGCCAACATTGTTGATCAGGACATCGACACGGCCATAAGTTTGCAGCGCTTTGGCGACAACAGATTCTGCGCCGGCAAAGGTTTCCAGATTGGCTTTGACAGTAATCGCATCACCGCCAGTGGCTTCAATTTCAGCCAGAACTTCCTCTACAAAAGGGGAAAGATCCGCCATGACGACTTGTGCGCCTTCGTTTGCCACTTGCAGCGCCACACCGCGCCCGATGCCTTGGGCAGCACCGGTCACGATCACGACTTTATTTTCAAATCTTTTTGAACGGTTCATTCTATTCTCCGGTTCAGTCTGAACTTAGTTTGCAGAGAATTTTTCAAACAGGAAGTTTGCAGGTTTAACGCCTTCAGCATCTAACCAGCCGCGAACTGCTTCAACCATTGGCACAGGACCACACAGATAAATATCCACATCACCCGCATTTAGCCATTCTTTTTCGATATGACCGGTCACATAGCCTTTACGCTCATGATTAGATTCTGGATTCGCAATCACAGTACGGTATTCGAACCAAGGGAATTTATCCTGCAGCTCATTTAGTTTTTCAATCGCCACCAGGTCAAAATCATTGGTCACACCAAACACCAGACGCACTGGATGTTCTGAACCTTTTTCTTCTAAGACTTGCAGCATCGACATAAACGGCGCGATCCCTGTACCACCCGCCAGCATCAGCACCGGCCGTGTCACATTACGCAGGTAGAAGCTACCAAATGGACCCGTGAAAGTCATTTTGTCGCCAGCTTTGGCATTGACGCTTAAAAATTCACTCATTTTACCGTTTGGCACGTTACGTACCACAAACCCGGTTAAACGGTTACCTGGTTTTGAACTGAATGAATAAGAACGGGTTTCAGTCGTTCCCGGAATACCGACATTGACATATTGACCGGCAAGGAAGTGAATGTCTGCCTGACCTTCGTCTAACTGAATATCAAAAGTAATGGTCGAATCAGACAGGTTTTCGACACGCGCCAAAGTACCTTGGAAAGCGTGAATTTCAGTTTTGCAGACTTCTGAAGACGCCTGAATCTGGAACACTGCATCTGAAGTTGGTTTACATTGGCAAGCCAGAATAAAGCCTTCAGCGGCTTCTTCAGGCGTTAAAGCATCTTCAATATAAGTTTCTTCAGGCATGTCAAATGAACCTGATTCACAAAACGCACGACACGTTCCACAAGCACCATCACGGCAGTCCAAAGGAATATTGATCTTTTGACGGTAAGCTGCATCCGACAGTGTTTCACCATCTGAAACAGAAATAAAACGTGTAACGCCATCTTCAAATTGAAGTGCAACATTGTGGTTTGACATGGCTGAATATCCTATATAAATCTTTGTAACTGAGCCTTTCAGCCAATTTTCCATCTGACCGAAAGGCATAACCTAGCTGTAAAAACAGTCTTAGAGGTGATAAATGTCGATAACCTGGTTGATGTAATCGTTTTTCAGTACCACGTATTTGCTTAAAATTTGTGGTTTATCGCCTGAGAAATCGATTTCATAACGAGACATACCGAAATAGCTGTAACTTGTTTTGTAACGGAAGCTCAAAGTATTCCAGTTAAAACGTACAGTCACTTTGTCGCCATCACGTTCAACAATTTCAATATTGCTGAGGTTATGGCAGGTACGTGTGTCCGGCATGGTTGCAGATGAACGTTCAGTCTTGATCCGGAACACGCGGTCTTCTAAACCTTGACGATCTGGATAGTAAATCAACGAGATTTCAGACTGCGGATCTGTGGTCAGTTTGTCATCATCATCCCAAGCTGGCATCCAGAAAGACGCAGTAGGGGCATAACAAGTTAACCAGTCATCCCATTGTTCATCATCTAAAAAGCGGGCTTCTTGATACAGGAACTGAGCAATATTTTCTAAAGTGATGTCGCTCATGCGTTTTCTCCTTCAGTTGATGCTGCAATTTCTTTCTCAGTCGCAATACCTTTTTTGATCAATTCTAACCAGTACTGGTGCTGAGACAGGTATAGACCTTCATCTTCAGTTTTAATACCAGACAGTTTTGGTTTTAAACCGATTTCATTGGCAGCATCATCAGGACCTTGAATCCAGTGTTTAGAACCGCGACACATATCGTTCCATTCCAGCGCGATACCGGCATAACCGGCCTGACAGGCACGGAATTCTTCAAGATCGTCTGGCGTTGCCATACCTGATGCGTTAAAGAAATCCTCATACTGACGGATACGACGTGTACGCGCTTCAGGCTCTTCACCAACAGGCGCGATACAGTAGATGGTCACTTCAGTCTTATCGACAGAAATCGGGCGCAGTACACGAATTTGTGAACCGAACTGATCCATGAAGTAAACGTTTGGATAGATACACAGGTTACGTGAACGTTCGATCATCCATTTCGCCATGGCTTCGCCATATTGCTCGGTGTATTCATCTTTCTTGGCAAAGTTAGGGCGGTCTTCCGGGTTGGCCCATTGCGTCCAAAGTAGCATGTGACCATGTTCAAAGCCGTAAGAACCACCGCCTTGTTTACCCCATGAACCTGCGCTCATGGCACGGATATTGTCACCCGCTTCTTTTTCTTTACGTTGCTGAGTCGTGGCAGCATAGTTCCAGTGTACAGCAGACACGTGATAACCATCGGCACCGTTTTCAGCAGTTAACTTCCAGTTGCCTTCATAGGTATAAGTTGAAGAACCACGTAATACTTCCAGACCTTGCTCAGACTGACCCACGATCATGTCAATGATTTTGGTTGCTTCACCCAGGTATTCTTCCAGAGAAGGAACATCCGGATTCAAACTACCAAACAGGAAGCCTTTATAGTTTTCAAAACGGGCAACCTTTTTCAGGTCATGTGAGCCGTCTTTGTTAAAGCAGTCTGAATAACCCGCTTCAGCCGGATCTTTAACTTTTAATAACTTACCTGAGTTATTGAACGTCCAGCCATGGAATGGGCAAGTATAAGTTGCTTTATTGCCTTTCTTGTTACGGCACAATTGTGCACCGCGATGCGAACAGGCATTGATCATGGCATTCAGTTCACCTTGACGGTTACGTGCAATGATGATCGGCTGACGACCCATATAAGTAGTATAGAAGTCGTTATTGTTTGGAATCTGGCTTTCATGTGCTAGATAAACCCAGTTGCCTTCAAAGATGTATTTCATCTCAAGGTCAAACAGGGCCTGGTCTGTAAATACTGAACGGTGTAGTTTAAATTCACCAGATTCATAATCATCAACCAGTAATTCGTCAATGCGGTCTAAATGGCTGGTGTTAATTACGGGAATACGAGGCATGTCCTTTCTCCGACTTTCCAAGGGGGAAGTCAGCGGGATATATCTTTGAAACATACCCCGCTTCTATAGTTGTATTAAGCGCTAGCGCGGCGACGATCAACTTCAGTCGTTGGTGCAGCAGCTTGTTCTTTGACAAGTTCAATATCGAACTGGATGTGTTTGAAAGGACCTTTTAAGCCACGTTTTGCAATTTCAGCTTCATCAGTCACATCCACCGCAGTTGCCACCAGGCCTTCACGGGTTGCGAATGCAAAGTCATCCCACAGGTACTGGTCGCCTTCGATGTTGAATTGAGTGGTCAGCTTGCGGTAGCCCGGTGCAGATACGAAGTAATGCACATGCGATGGACGGTTACCGTGACGGCCTAATTTGTCCAGTACAAACTGAGTTGTACCTTCTGGAGGGCAGCCATAACCGACCGGCATTGTTGTGAGTGCAACGTATTTGCCGTCTTGGTCACTGAAGATAGAGCGACGTAAGTTGAAATCAGACTGTGACTTATCAAAGAATGAATAGTTCCCTAGGCTGTTGGCATGCCAAATTTCAACTTTAGCGCCTTCGATGATATTGCCTTCAGTATCCGTCACTGTCCCTTCAATGATCAACGTTGGGATTTTGTCTGATTCAGAACCATCATCCATACGTGCAAAGCCAACTGACTCTGGTGCACCTGAGACATAAAGTGGGCCTTCAATGGTACGTGGTGTACCACCGCTAATTCCTGCTTTTGCATCTGCTTCATCAGCACGTAGGTCCAAGTAATGCTCTAGACCCAAACCTGCAGCCAATAGACCTAGCTCGTTTGCTTGGCCTGCATCAGTAAAGTATTCAAGACCTTTCCACAATTCAGTTTGTGAAATATCAAGATCTTCGATCGCCTGGAAAAGATCACCGAGTAAACGTACAGTAATTTGCTGTACACGCTCATCTACAGGACCTGTCGCAGTGTCGACATTCATTTGTTTTACTAATGCATCAATTTCTTGGCGATTCATACTATTACTCCTCAGTATATCTACATTCTTTTATGTGGCGCGCTGTTTAGCTTGCTCTGGCTGGCTAAATCTTGCTGGCCACAATCCTTGTTTGGTTACCCTCTATTTTCGATTCGGAAGGGGAATCCGGTGACTCCCAATCCGCTCATTTAATCAACTGTCGTCATCTCGAACTGAAGAAGGGTGACGATTCAATGCCATCACTTCGATCTTCATATAGGGATAGAGTGGCAGGCCCTGAAGCAGGCTGTGCAATTCTTCATTGCTTTCAACATCAAAAATACTGATGTTTGAATACTGGCCAGTGATTCGCCAGATATGGCGCCATTTACCCTGACGTTGCAAGTCGTGGGAATAGGCTTTTTCAATGGCCTTGATTTCATTGGCCTGTTCCACTGGCATATCCTGTGGAATGTTCACGTCCATCCGTACATGGAAAAGCATGGGTATCTCCTCGAATTATTGACGACGCAAGTTGTCAATCTTGTTTTCATCCAACTCAATCCCCAGACCAGATCCTTTCGGAATCTCAAGTTCAAAGTTTTGATAGTTGAGTGGGGTTTTCAAAATATCTTCAGTCAGTAGCAAAGGACCAAACAGTTCAGTACCAAAAGCTAATGTTTCAAAGGTTGAAAATACATGTGCCGAAGCAATCGTGCCGACCGGACCTTCCAGCATGGTGCCGCCGTACAGATCGATTCCTGCAAGTTTGGCAATATTTCCGACTTCACAACCTTCGATCAGACCACCTGACTGGGCAACTTTCACTGCAAAAACAGATGAACCGTTTTGTTTTGCAATTTCATAGGCTGAATGTGGACCCATTAAAGATTCGTCTGCCATGATGGCAATATCAAAACGTCGGGTGAGACGGCGCATTGCATCGAGGTTATCAATCGCACATGGCTGCTCAATCAGATCAACACCGCCGTCTTGCAGCAACTGAATCCCTTTAATGGCATCTAATTCTGACCAGGCACGGTTGACATCGACACGAATCGAAATGTCTTTGCCCAGGGCTTTTTTAATCGCCAGCACATGCTCAACATCTTCTTCAACTGGACGGGAACCAATTTTCAGTTTGAAAATGTTATGGCGTTTTGCTGCAATCATTTTTTCTGCTTCAGCAATATCTTTTTCTGTATTGCCTGAAGCCAAGACCCAAAGCACTGGAATACTGTCACGTAAGCGGCCACCTAATATTTCACTGAGCGGCTGCTGCATGCGCTGTGCCTGAATATCTAGCAGGGCAGTCTGAATCGCGCATTTGGCAAAACGGTTACCATTAATATTCTTTTTGATCGCTTGTAATGTTTGTGCAACATTTAAACCGGATAATGTCTTTAAAAGGGGGGCGAAATAAGTTTCAATATTGACTTTAACGCTTTCCGGGCTTTCATCACCATAACCTAAGCCGCCGATCGTCGTTGCCTCACCCCAACCGATATAACCATCTTCAGTGGTGATTTTAACTAAGACCAGGGTCTGGGTTTGCATCGTCGCCACAGCCATCTTGTGAGGGCGAATGGTCGGGATTTCTACCAGCAAGGTTTCAACTGACTTATACATAATACGGATTCACATTCTTGCTTTAATGCTTCGATTTGATATACCTTAAAAGAATAATGTTGATTGGTCTAAGATCGATTTAGCATTTTTTTATACTTTAAAGGTATTCTAGATCATGGAACTTAGACATTTACGCTATTTTGTTGCAGTGGTAGAAGAGCAAAGTTTTACTAAAGCGGCAGAAAAACTATTTATTGCTCAGCCTCCTTTAAGCAGACAGATCCAAAACCTTGAAGCAGAGCTGGATATTCAGTTATTTGAGCGTGGTAGCCGTCCATTGAAGACCACAGAAGCAGGTCAGTTCTTCTATCAGCACGCTGTTAAACTTTTGTCTAATGCGGAAGAGATTAAGTCGATGACCAAGCGCATCGGCATTGCAGATCGCACCATTACCATCGGTTTTGTTGGTTCTTTATTGTTCGGCTTGCTGTCGCGTATTCTGTTTTTGTTTAAACAGCAGCATCCTTATCTCAAAATTGAGATGATGGAAATGAATACTTATGAACAGATTCAGGCCCTCAAAGAAGGCCGTATAGATGTCGGTTTTGGCCGCTTAAGAATCTCGGATCCGGCCATAAAGCGGGTGTTGTTGCGTGAAGAGCGTTTGGTGGTGGCAGCACATGCCAGTCATGTTCTTGCTCAACGCGAGAGCCTGCATTTATCTGAACTGGTCGATCAGCAGTTGTTTTTATATCCGAATACGGGAAAGGCCAATTTTGCCACCCAGGTGCGCGGTATATTTTCTGAGTATGGATTAGAGCCTAAAAATCTGCGGATTGTACGCGAATTGCAGCTGGCACTCGGTTTTGTAGCGGCGGGAGAGGGTGTTTGTATCGCACCGGAAAGTGCACAAAATATTAAATTGGCCCATCTCAACTTTATACCTTTAGCAGATGCATTTGCTGTGAGTCCTGTATTTATGGCCATGCGTAATATGGATGAAAGTGAATATATCCGCTACCTATTTGATGCTGTCTATCAAGTCTATGATCTTGAAGCATTAAAGTATGATCGTTCGGTGTTTTAAGTCCAATCAATCCTCTCAAGAGGAACAGCAATCAGCAGCTCTTGGCAAGTTTATCGGCCTATGTTAAAAAATATTCCACGATTCAATAATATATTTTTTAATTAATTTAAATGCTTAGCCTGAATCAGACTTTATAGGTATAAAGGCATGCCTATTGAGTTTTGGACATTCTGCTGCATCTTCTTCATTGTGGCATTCATTGAATGAACTTCACAATATGGAGGTGGAGATGTCTACAAATAAGGTGAATATAAATACGCTGATTGATGAAGCTAAATTCACTCCCTTTCATTGGGGCGTCCTAATCTGGTGTCTGCTGATCATTATTTTTGATGGTTATGACTTGGTGATCTATGGCGTCGCATTGCCTCTGTTGATGCAAGAATGGGGCTTAAGTGCAGTACAAGCAGGTCTGTTGGCCAGTACCGCACTTTTTGGCATGATGTTTGGTGCCATGACTTTTGGAACCTTGTCCGATAAGTTAGGTCGTAAAAAAACCATTATGATCTGTGTGGCTATTTTTAGCGGATTCACTTTTATTGGGGCGTTTGCGACCTCTCCGGTTGAATTTGGGATTTTACGTTTCTTGGCGGGCTTAGGTATTGGCGGGGTGATGCCAAACGTGGTCGCACTGATGACCGAATATGCGCCTAAACGTATCCGTAGTACCCTAGTGGCTTTAATGTTTAGTGGTTATGCGATTGGTGGAATGACGTCGGCACTCTTAGGTGCATGGCTGGTGCCACAATTTGGCTGGAAAATCATGTTCCTGTTAGCCGGTATTCCACTGTTGCTTTTGCCAGTTATCTGGAAATACTTGCCAGAATCACTGATGTACCTGACCAACAAAAATCAGACCTCCCAAGCGCACGATATTATTCAAAAAATATCTCCGGAACAGGTCATTACCCATGATACTCAATTTGTACTGAATGAAGTGCAGAAAGGTGATGAAGCGCCATTAAAAGCACTTTTCCAACAGGGCCGCAGTTTCAGTACGTTCATGTTCTGGCTAGCGTTCTTTATGTGCCTGTTAATGGTATACGCATTGGGCAGCTGGTTGCCAAAACTGATGATTCAGGCCGGTTACTCGCTTGGTGCCAGCATGATCTTCCTGTTTGCCTTAAATATTGGTGGCATGATCGGTGCAATCGGTGGTGGATATCTGGCAGATCGCTTCCATATCAAGAAAGTACTGACCATCATGTTCTTATGTGGTGCGCTGGCCCTGATTCTGCTTGGCTTTAACAGTCCGCAATTCGTCCTATACACCCTGATTGCTGTGGCGGGTGCTGCAACAATTGGCTCGCAAATTCTACTCTATACCTTTGTTGCACAATATTATCCATCGACTGTACGTTCTACAGGCATGGGCTGGGCATCAGGTATTGGACGTATTGGTGCGATTGTTGGTCCGGTATTGACTGGTGCTTTATTAACCATGAATTTACCGCATCAAATGAACTTCTTTGCTATTGCGATTCCTGGTGTGATTGCTGCACTTGCGATTTTCCTGGTCAACTTAAAGACCTCAGTAGATGCGCAAGCCCTTGCAAGATCTAGCATGAAGCCAAATCCTGTGGCTGAGAACGCGACCCAATAAGTTAAACTTCAATTAATCAATATAATATCGTCAATGATATAGATCGCCATCGTAACGGGTGGTGATCTGTTGCTAGAATCTAGTCGAACAATAAAAAGCGAGTTTAGGATGAACACGACACTATTCACCACAACAATCAATAAGCCAACACGAAAACACACGCTTTTGATGAGCATGATTGCAATCAGTATGGGGAGCATGAGCTTATCGGTTCAAGCACAAACCACGCAAAGCAGTCAGCAGGAAATTGAACAACTGCGCCAAGAAGTTCAGGCTCTACGCGCACTGGTTGAGCAACAGCAAAGACAGACGGCTGTGGTCACTGCACATGTTGCAGCAACACCTGCTCCAGCTAGCAAACCTGTCATGAAAATTGCCAGTGGTGCCGAATTTAATCTTTATGGAAATATTCGTGCCGATGCCTCTTATCAGGTAGAGGGAACCAGTCGAGATTTGCCATACAACCATATTAATGCTGTGGCATTAGAAGGAAATAATGAAAATAGTGATCGTTTAAGATCAACACTTTCTGCTACCCGCTTAGGAATGGACTTCAAAGCACCTATCGGCGCTGGGGACAAAGCCCTGAGTGGTAAAGTTGAAGTAGACTTTCTGGGCGGTGCAAGCTTTGATAATTTACGTATCCGCCATGCTTATATCAGCTATGCCAACTGGTTAATTGGTCAAACCTGGTCAAACTTTGCTGTACCGGATTATATGCCAGAAACAGTGGATGCTTTGGCTTATGTAGGTGGCGCAGTAAAACGTACACCACAAGTGCGTTACACAACTAAGTTTAGCCCACAAACTAATTTAGTTGTTGCTGCGGAAGATCCAAAAGATAAATTAGTCAGTGATAAAGCGATTAATCAGCGTTTTCCAGCTTTAACTGCACGTTTAAACCATCAATTTGCAGATAATTTAAACGTAAGTGTTCGTGCAATGGGGCACGAAAAACGTATAGATACTGATGAAGAAATGGCATGGGGGGTAGGTGTTGGTACAAAATATGAAGTTGTACCAGGTACTACTATAAAAGCCGACTACTATCATGTGAAAGGTGATAATAGCTTTGTATCATTTGCAAACCCAGGCGTACTAGTTAAAGATGGTAATCTGATACAAAGCGAATTTGACTCGATTACGGTAGGTTTAACCCAGCAGTTTAATGACAAATTGCGTGGTACTTTGGGCTATGGCTATATGAAGTTTGATGATGATCAAGATTACATTAATGCTTTAAGTAACAAGAGTGCTGCGAATAAAGATCTTTGGCAGGCATGGGCCAATATATTCTATAGCCCACGTAAACCACTTAGCTTCGGTCTAGAATATGTCTATGGTGAACGTAAAGCCTATGGTCCTGTTTTAGATGAAGACGATCAACCAGTTAGCGGTCGTACAGGTGAAGACAACCGAATCAATGCGGTTGCCATTTACAACTTCTAAGATGCTTGTAAATTCGGGTATCTTGACCTAAAAAAAGCGTGGATGAACTCATTCACGCTTTTCTATTTCTGCTGAATGGTATCTGCTAAAAGATTCACTGCATTTTCTATCTCGGCGGTCCATTCAAAAGAACAATTCAGGCGCATATAATGCTGACTGGCATGATCCGGTTTAAACAATAATGCAGGGGCGATTGAAATACCTTTCTGAATCAGTTGCTCATAAAGCACCTGTCCATCTAGACCATTTGGCAATTCGATCCAGAGAAAATAACCACTGGAATAATAGTAAATTTTACATGTAGGCGCTAAGCGGTTTTTGAGTTCCTGATAAAACTTCTTTTTATATTTTTCCAGATGATGTCTTAGCTGTCGTAAATGTTTTTCATAATGATGATGCGAAATAAATTCTACCAGCGTGTTCTGGAGTAAGGGACTGACCGTTAAAGTGCTCATGAGCTGCAAATGCTGAATGGCATCGGAAAATGGACCGGCATAGACCCAACCGACGCGTGCGCCCATGCCTAGTGTTTTGGAAAATGAAGCACAGTGCAGCACCATCTGATGCTGGTCAAAATATTTAACCGGTAGCGGTTTGGATGAACCATAATTCAATTCCTGATAAACATCATCTTCGATTAAATAGACCTGATATTCATACAAAAGTTCAGCAATTCTCTGTTTAATTTCCGAACTAACAGTAAAGCCAATCGGATTATGCGCGTTCAGCATTAGCCAGCACACCTTGATCGGATACTGTTTCAAAGCCTGTTCAAATGATGCCAGATCAAAACCGAATTGCGGATGCTCAGGGATAGTAATCACCTGTAGCCCCAAACGCTCGGCTGCCTGCCAGGCCCCATAAAATATGGTTTGTTGCAACAGGATAAAATCACCGGGTTGGGTCAATGCCTGTAAAGACAGATTCAGTGCTTCTAATGCTCCAGATGTAATGACAATATCATCTGCATGGCAAGCAATGCCTTGCAACTGGTAACGATTGGCAATCAGTTGGCGTAAATCCTGATTGCCAGGCGGCATATGATTCTGGTTGTTATAACTGCTTTTTCTTTTGGCCTGCTGCGCCAGAATCTGCATAAATTTGGCGTTATATAACAGCTCTGCATTGGGAAATGCGGAACCAAAAGGCACAATTTCTGCTGCTTGGATCGATTTTAAATAATTAAATACCACAGAGTTGATTTGAACTTTTGGGCTTAAACTAATCTGGATTGGTTGTTTGCTGTTGACCAGATCTGTAGAACGCTCTGCAACGTAATAGCCGGATTTATCTCTGGCATAAACCAGACCTTGCGCTTCAAGTTCCTGATAAGCATTGAGTACCGTCATCAGGCTATAGCCAGACAATTGGGTCTGTTCGCGGAGTGAAGGTAATTTTTCATGTACCCTCCATACGCCGTTTTCAATCATCTGACGGATATTCTGCGCCAGTTTTTCAGACTTATACATACACTTGCTTGAACTAAGACTGTTCTAATTATTTTGATTTATAGCATATTTCAAGATGCTCAATATAACAAATTAAGGTTAATGTGGTTGTCAGTCTATTTTCAAGCTGGCGTTCTATCGATCTGCTGTACTGTTCTTCTAAGATCAGTATCCAAGTAAATATTTCCATTCAAATGGGATGGTTGTATTAATCGGGTCGACATGAACTCAATACATGATCATTAAACTGAATATCAGGCCTCAACCTTTCTAGGGAAATTCTCTACCTCTCCATCAATCGTATTCTAATTTTTATACGCCTGAGTCACTTCTCTTAATTTGTCACAATTCGATACTTACAAATTCAGATTTACTTGCTAAATTCAGTCCACATGATGATAAAAACTATGTCACGGTCTTAGACCGCTCCATCATGTCTAGATAACAACGATACGAATACACGGACCAATAACAAGCACAAAGGAGTGGACAATGCTCGGAAATATGATGTTTCAGCCTTTACTGATCAGCAGCATGATTGAACATGCAGGACGCTATCATGCCGATACCGAGGTAATTTCCAAAAATACCGACACCAGCATTAAGGTGACCAACTGGGGCGAAATTCACCAAAACTCGAAACGTTTTGCCAATGTGCTGCAACAACTTGGCTTGGCGCAGGGAGATCGGGTCGCAACCATTGCATGGAATAATCACCGCCATTTAGAATCTTGGTATGCCATTTCTGGTAGTGGTCTGGTCTGTCATACCATTAATCCGCGCTTGTTTCCTGAACAGCTGATTTTTATTATGAATGATGCCGCAGACCGTGTGGTGCTATTCGATAAGACATTTGTTCCTTTAATTAAAGCAGTGAAATCACTGCTGACCTCTGTCGAGCATTTTATCTGTCTGGATGCTGCCGATCCGAGCGTCACTGAAGCCATTCCAGAAGTACAATTTTATGATGATCTGATTGCCAGTCAACACACAGAATTTGAATGGCCAATCATTGATGAAAACTCAGCCAGTTCACTGTGCTATACATCAGGAACCACGGGCAACCCTAAAGGCGTGCTATATAGTCATCGCTCTACTGTATTACATAGCTATGCCATCATTTTACCGGACTCACTAAATGTCTCGGCTGCCGATATTATGTTGCCAGTGGTGCCGATGTTCCATGTGAATGCATGGGGCACGCCATACGCGGCGGCCATGGTGGGATGTACGCTGGTACTGCCGGGGCCAGGTCTTGATGGTGTTAGTCTGGTGAATCTGATTGATACTTATAAAGTTTCAGTGGCGCTTGGCGTGCCAACCATCTGGCAGGGTTTGATTGCCGCAGCAAACCAGTCAGGTTCCAAGCTGGAAAGTCTGAAACGTAATGTAATCGGAGGATCGGCCTGTCCACCGGCAATGTTACGAACTTTCAAAGAGCAGTTTAACTGTGAAACAATTCATGCTTGGGGCATGACGGAAACAGGTCCAGTGGCTACTGCCAATCAGCTCAAAGCCAAACATTTGCAGCTATCAGATGAAGAAAAACAGCAGATTCGTCTGTCTCAAGGCCGACCGCCATTTGGGGTTAGTGTACGTTTAACTGATGTAGAAAAATGTACGCATGAAATTGAACGAGATGGTGAAACTATCGGAAGTTTACAGGTGAAAGGGCACTGGGTTATTAATAAGTATTTCGGTAAGCAAGAATCTCCATTGACTGAGGATGGTTGGTTAGATACAGGGGATATTGGCACGCTGAATCAAGATGGTTTTGTAAAACTCAGTGACCGTTCCAAAGATTTAATCAAGTCTGGCGGCGAATGGATTTCATCGGTGGATCTGGAAAATATTGCCATGGGCCATCCGGAAATTGCGATGGCGGCGGTGATTGCCGCCCAGCATCCAAAGTGGGATGAACGTCCGGTATTGATTGCGATTAAAAAATCGGACAGTCAGCTGAGTGAGACAGAGCTACTCGATTATTATGCTGATAAAGTCGCTAAATGGCAGGTTCCAGACAGAGTGGTTTTTGTAGACTCAATTCCACTAAGTGGAACTGGAAAGATGCTGAAAAAAGATTTGCGGGAACTCTATGGCGCTATTCTCATGGAACAAGCAGCAGGCTAGAGTTTTACATTGAATCTGATAATCAAAGTGAATGATTGAAACTGACTTCTATACAGGAGTCAGTTTTTTATATAGAGTTAGCAGAATTAACAGATATAAAAATCCCTTTTTCTAAAAACTATAGTTTCAGCAGATGCTTTTGCTTCATATTGTCCGACAAAAAGCTCTATTATGTTTGATAAGCACATAATTTGACCTGTATTGATATGGTCTGAATTATAAAACGCTTTATGCTGACAACATAATAAATAGACAGTTGTACATTAATATTACTGTCTGCGGATAAGGGGATAAAAATGACAAGTATGCCGACCTATCAGCCGCATTGGGTTCGTGAAGATTTCATTGATTTTATTGGTGAAAAAATCCATCCAACCTGGGCGTTTAAAAAAGTTAAAGCGGCCATTATGGGCATTCAGGCCATCAGTCCTGACTTTTTCAAGATTCACTTGCGCCCGAATCATAATTTTAAAGCCAGGTCATTTCAGGCTGGCCAGCATATTGCAGTAACAATAAGACTCGATGGTGTACGTCATCAGCGATATTATTCTGTGGTGACGGTATTAAAAAATGGTGATTTGATTATTGCGGTGAAACAGCAAGGCAAAGTGTCACGCGCCTTGAGCCAGATGCAAATCGGGGCTGTCATTGAAATTTCGCAGCCGCAAGGTGACTTTATACTGCAAAACTCTAGCCAGCCAACCTTATTTCTGGCATCCGGCAGTGGTATTACTGCAATATATTCCTTGCTGCAAAAAGCAGTGATCCAGTCCCTGGAACAGATCGACCTGATTTATTTTACTCGCGATGATGCCTTTCATGCTGAATTGAAAACCCTGGCTTTAATGCATCCAAACTTGAAATATCATCATTTTAATACACGGGAACAGCAACAGCATCTGAATCAAAGATTATTGCAAAAACTGGTGCCAGATGTTGCAGAACGAAAAATATATGCCTGTGGCTCTGCTGGGATGATGAAGGCTGCACTTAGAATTGTAGAAAAACTGGATTTGAAATCCAATTTTCATTCGGAATATTTCCAGATTGTGGTCGATGAAAAAATTAAGGCGCAGCCAGTACAGTTTTTAAGATCGCAGCAAGTGTTTCAGGCTCAGTCCAACTTGCTGGAAAGCGCTGAAAATTCAGGCCTGCGTCCTGCTCATGGTTGCCGGATGGGAATCTGTAATACCTGTTCCTGTACCAAAGTCAGTGGCTCGGTGCGTAATGTCCTGACCGGTGAGGTTGATCATGGCAATAACACCCAGATTAAACTTTGTATTTCCCAGGCGATGAGTCCAGTCGTTATTAATTTATAAGCCAGTATTAAACGAATAAAAAGGTGCTCCCATGAATATGCAAATTGATTTTAAACGACACAGTAAGTCGCAATTTCTCAGTCCGGAACAGATTGAGGAGTTTGGTGCTAAAGTCGATGCGATCCGCCGCGAGGTCATGGACGATCTGGGTGAAAAAGACGCCAATTATATTTATAAAATCCGTAATTTTGTCCGTTATAGCGAAATTGCATCCCGAGGCATGTTGATGTTTGCTGGCTGGTTGCCACCGGTATGGCTGGCAGGGACAGGTCTGCTCGGTCTTTCCAAAATCGTGGAAAATATGGAACTCGGCCACAATGTCATGCATGGCCAGTTCGACTGGATGAATGATCCGAGTCTGAACGGAGCGACCTATGACTGGGATACGATTTCAACCGGCGATGACTGGAAATACACGCACAACTATATTCATCATACTTATACCAATATTGTCGGGATGGATCATGATGTCGGTTATGGCCTGATTCGGGTCAGTGAATCCCAAAAATGGGAACCACGTTTCCTGTTGAATATTCCACTGGGCATGCAGTTAATGGTGTTTTTTGAATGGTATGTCGGCCTGCAACGCTTGCATCTGGAAGATGTGATTGCCTATAAAACCAAAACCTGGAAAGAAGTTTGGAAAGAAGCGGCTCCACTGCGTCAAAAAATGCGCCGTCAGGTGTTAAAAGATTATGTATTTTTTCCAGTGATTGCTGGCCCGAATGCCATTCCTGTGTTTGCCGGAAATGCCGTAGCCAATGTAATTCGTAGTCTGTGGGCGTCTGCAGTGATTTTTAATGGTCATTTTACGGAAGATGCTGAAACTTTTGAGATGGACAATACCGACAATGAAACCCGTGCTGAGTGGTATTTACGCCAGGTTCGTGGTTCGAGTAATTTTACCGGGACGGACTGGCTGCATATTTTGAGTGGTAATTTGAGCCATCAGATTGAACATCATCTATTTCCGGACATGCCAGCCAATCGCTATGCGCAGGTGGCGCCGAAAGTAAAAACGCTGTGTGCTGAATATGGCATTCATTATAATGAAGCGAGCTTTATAAAACAGTTTTCTACTGTTTGGGTGCGTCTGGCCAAATGTTCATTGCCGAATCACTGGACTGCACAGATTATTGAAAAAACCCACTCTGCTAAATCTGTATTGAGCCACTTTAAATCTAAAATCATGCCCTAATTTTTAATGTGTGGTATTCACCCGTTTGCTACGCCTCAATAGATTTACATGGTCTATTGAGGCCTTTTTTGTCGTTTTAGTAGAAATTGAATCATCCATTTTTATGAATGAAGTATGGAGAGATATTTCAAAAAAATCACCAAAGAAAAACAGATACGGTACTGCTGAAACGCTTTGCCTACAACAACCTGCTTAAGCTCTAGAGGGTTGTCCCTATAATGGCCGCGTTGTCACAATCAAGGTCTCAGTTTTGAAATATCTTCAATTTTTTTCAGGCATCTCATTATTACTGCTTTTAACTGCTTGTAACCTCACAGAAGCACCAGCTCCAGATTATCAAGGAAACTGGAAAAATACGCTGGAAAATCCAAAACTTGAAAATGTATTGGTCATTTCGAAAAATGGTGAAAATTACTTCATTACCAACACCATAAAAGACAAAGAAACTGGTAAAACCGAAGAGAAAAATCCGATGCCGGCAGCAGTGAGCAAAAATGGCTTACTTCAGTTAAATGCAGGTGCAGGTATGGTTGATTTTGCAATCGATGAAAAAACAGGAAATCTGGTCGGTTCAGGCTCAGTCTATGAGAAAGCCAAATAACGTTTTCTTCTCAGGTCAGAGATCTGCAGAAAAAAATGTCATGAAATACAATGATTCATGGCATTTTTTTTATTGGGCTAAACTTAATAACTCAGTAAAATCTTCTGCAAAATAATTTGCTTGGACCTTGATCAAATCTATTTCATGAACAGAGTATTGATCATAAACTGCAATCACATCGATTCCTGCATTGTTGGCCGCTTCAACGCCAATTAATGAATCCTCAATAATCAGGCAATCTGCGGCTTGCACCTGAAAATGCTGAAGGGCATTGAAATAGACTTCAGGATGCGGCTTGATGTTCTGCACATTTTCACGGGTCAAGAGCAGGGCAAAGTCATCATTAAAGCTGATTTTTTTGTTAATGTTTTGATTATTGTCCTGATAACGCTGCACATTGAACAAACTGGTGGTTGTGGTCAGGGCGATCTGAATCCCTTGTTGTTTCAGGGCTTGAATGAACCGTTCAGCATGTGGTTTTAGCTCGACCACATGATCGAGAAAATGCCGTGAAATTGCATAACGGCGGTTTTTTACTTCTTCTTTATTCGGCGCAAATCCATAAAGCGCTTTTAAATAAGCACAATATTCCAGATAGGGATCCGGCCGATGTTTAAATTTTTTGAGCTGAAGATCGCGCTGTTGCTGGATCTGACTTAAGTCGACTTCAATATTTGCCAACTCCTGAATCAGCGCAGCATCGACCTGATTCCAGACTCCCACGGAATCAATCAAGGTGCCATCCAAATCAAAACACACCAACTTTTTGCCTTGGAACATAAGATATTTCTCTTAATTTGCATCGTTAATTCTGTGGGCTTGAGTATATAGCATGAAGCTTGCGTGTTTAAGTTGACCAAGGAAAAACAGAAGTGCATATTTACAACAGAACTACTTGTAACGAGGCTCCACATCAGAGAAAAGTAATTTTTAACACCACATGGAAATTGACTGATCCTAGAAATCGTTGCAAAGTGTTATATTTGAACATTGGCAATTGATAAAATGATGTCGATGATATCTTCGTCAAAATTATTAGAAAGTTAAAGGAAATGTGTTTCTGTGTTTGAACTTGACTGTAAATTGCTCAGTATTTTTTATTATGTCTATAAATTTAAAAACGTATCTCAGGCAGCTGATCATTTAGACATGAGCCAGCCAGCGGTGAGCAATCTGCTGAATAAAATTCGCCAGCATTATGGTGATCCTTTATTTTTACGTATTGGCAATGAAATGCTGCCGACAGATTTATCTAAGCAGTTGTTTCCCTTGGTCAGTGAAGCACTCAGTAAAGTTGAAGCGATTAATAATTTCACCATCAATTTTGATCAGGTCACTTCACAGCAACGTTTTACACTGGCGATGACCGATGTATCGCATCTGGTGTTATTGCCAAAAATTTCACAGTATCTCAAGCAGCATGCATCACATATCCGCCTGAATGTGCGTCCGATTACCTCGGAAACCAGTTATCAGATGGCCAATGGCGAGATTGATCTGGCTTTGGGCTTCTTGCCAAATCTGGAGAATGGCTTTTATCAGCAGAAACTGTTTGAACAGTATTATGTGGTGATCGCAGCGAAAGACCATCCGCGACTAACGGGTGACAGCATCACGACCGAAGAGTATTTACGTGAAACCCATATCGATATTGATGCCGGGATGGGGCATTACCATATTGAAAATGAATTGCTGAATCTGGAACTCAAGCGCGACATTCTAATGCGTCTGCCCAGCTATTTAGGCGTGGGACTGGTGGTACAGGAAACCGATGCGATTGCGACCGTGCCTTATTATTTGAGTGAAGTCCTGTTATCACGTGGCAATCTCAAGATTTTTGGGGCACCGATTGCTTTCCCGACCTATTCTGTAAAGCAGTATTGGCATATGTCCTGTCATCATAAAACCAGTCATCAATGGCTACGCAATATGTTGCATGAAATCTTAAGCAAATAGCATTTCAGCATACATGCATTGTGCTGCAATCTGCTTTTTCTCTATCTCAGAGATTTCGACACCATCCCATTTTTCAATCTGCTCGATTAACCAGATAAAATCGGCAAGCTGCGGTTTCGCACTTGCACCAACAAGATTGCGGATGATGTTTTGAATTTTATGATAGTTACAGACATGACGCTGTGCAGAGCATTCAAACTGGATAATCTGATAATCAACCAGCATGTCCCAAACTTGGGACAGATCAGCACGCTGTTTTAAATCCGTTTGGGCTTTCTGGACAGCATTGACCAAAGCCTTCACCGTGCATGGATGTAATTCTGCCCATTCCTGAGTCATGGCCAGAACCTTGTCGGCAACTTTAGGAATGACATTCTGGCTTGCAGCGACAATTAAACTATAGCCTTCAAGCTTGGCCTGAATATTCCAGGGTTCTCCCACACAAAAGCCATCAAAGACCTGTTCCGAGATTCCTTTTACCATCGAAGCTGGTGGTGAGGTCATGAGCTGAATCTTGTGGGCAATATTGACATCTGTCAGGGCTAACCATTCTTTTATACAATAATGATGAATTGAGTGCTTATAGACATAGGCCAGATTCATTTTCTGCTGTTGTTGCAAGGCCTGCACCAGTTTTTGAGAACTGCTTTTTTCATCATCTTCTGCATCAATTCCCAATTCATGACACAGATCTTGACGCAGGCTGATAAAAGCCTGATTCATGCTCAGTACCAACGGGGTTTGCAAAGCCACCTGTAACTGGTCTGTACCCAGAGCAGCAGCAGGTAGCATGGCGGACAAACAATGCGCAGCGTCCAGAAAGCCATAGGCCAGACGGTCTCTTAAACTGGACCAGGAGGCCTCCCGGATTAAGTTGATGGTTAATCCCTGTTCGGCAAAATAACCCTGTTTTTCGGCCCAGAGAATGGCCACACAATCAAGCAAAGGAATATAGCCAATATTGAGTTCAGTTTTTTCTAATGTGGACATATGCTTTTCCTTATTGGCCCAATAACAGCTTCTGTGCATCGAGCAGGCGTCTGGCCATTTCACCAATGGTAATCCGGTGACTCATGGCATTTTTACGTAATAAGGCAAAGGCCTGTTCTTCAGATAATGCATGCAGCTGGATCAGCAATGCTTTGGCTTTATCGATATCTTTACGGTCAATCAGCTTGTCTTGGGTTTCTTTTAAATCGTTCAGCAGCTTTTTATGCTTGCGGAACTGTTCAATTGATATTTCCAGAATGCTTTCTAATTTGCTGGGATCAATACCATCGACAATATAAGCCGTGATCCCGGCATCAATCGCACTTTTGATGGTGTCTTTATTGGAGTTTTGGGTAAACAGTACGGTAGGAAGTTCATATTGGCTGACACAGCTTTCAATAATATCCCGATGTGGATGATCCATATTTAGCAGAATCACATCTGCATGGATGCCTTTGACATGCACCATATTCAGATCATTCAGGATTAAACAGGCCACCACCTGAAAATCATGTAACAGCAGCGATTCCTGGATGAATTGGGCGCGCTCCAGATCATCATCAATAAGAGCAATTCGTAATTTAGACATGGAATATTTTCAAGTAAGGCCTAAGGAATATTCAAGTACGAATAATGCAAAAAACATGCCATGATATTGGTGCATCAAAGAGTTATTTTGAGTTCAATTTGGTGCAGGAGTTTGGCATCCATCATCAAAATAAAGCATTTCCTGCAATTTTCTGGCTGATATCAGTCATTGTGTTACTAAAAAAGTTGGCATGCTTCCTGCACTTATCAAATTGTCAAAGATGACTTTCAATACGAATAACGGCCAACGATGCCCGTTCTGATCGTAGTTGCACTTTAAAAGGGTGCAACTGATATTTCGTTCAGCACAGGATAAATGACATGGTCAGTTGTTCAGCAATACAAACCGTACGGGCATTTCAACCTTTGATCCAGCATTTCAAACAGCTGGGCACGGTATTTACCACCCATTCAAACAGTCGACATATCAACCACTAGATCTGATATGTGGCTTTTTATCGTCTTTAAAAAAACAATAGTCGGAGCGCAGATATGAAAATTCTCATGATTGGGCATGGCATGGTGGGGCATAAATTCATCGAATCTGTACTGGAACAGGCCGGTGATGACATTGAGCTGACCATTTTGGCAGAAGAGCCACATTTGGCTTATGACCGGGTACATTTGACCGAATATTTCAGCGGCAAGTCGGTCAAGGATCTGAGTCTATGCCGTAGTGATTTCGCCGATGCCTATGGCATTGATTTACGACTGAATACCAAAGCAGTTGAAATGGATCAGCTGAATAAAACGGTAACGACTAATCACGGTGATGTGCTGAGTTTTGACAAGTTGATTCTTGCCACCGGCTCTTATGCCTTTATACCGCCAATCCCGGGCAATGAGCGTCAAAACTGTTTTGTCTATCGTACTATTGAAGATCTGGACGCGATTCGTGCCGCCAGCCTGAATGCAAAAACCGGTGTGGTGATTGGTGGCGGCTTGCTCGGACTGGAAGCAGCGAAGGCATTACGAGATCTGAATCTAGACACCCATGTGGTGGAATTTGCACCGCGTCTGATGGCGGTGCAGATTGATGATCTGGGTGGCCGGGTATTGCGTTCTAAAATCGAAGATTTAGGCGTCAAGGTTCATACCCAGAAAGCCACATCAAGTATTGAAGATGGTGACAGCACTCAGCATGTAATAAAGTTTGGCGATGGCTCAGTCCTTGAAACCGACATCATTTTATTCTCTGCCGGCATTCGCCCACGTGATGAACTGGCGCGCCAGAGCGGCCTGCTGATTGGTGAACGAGGCGGTATCATCATTAATGATTATTGCCAGACCTCACATCCGGACATTTATGCCATTGGTGAATGTGCACTTTGGGACAATAAAATTTATGGTCTGGTTGCACCAGGCTATGACATGGCGCGTATCGCAGCGAAACATGTACTGGGCCAAGAGAGTCATGCATTCGCTGGCGCCGACATGAGCACCAAGCTCAAACTGATGGGTGTGGATGTTGCTTCTATTGGTGACGCACATGCCATGTCACCTGGTGCCTTGAGCTATTTCTATGCTGATGAAGCCGCGCAGGTTTATAAAAAAATCGTGGTGTCAGCAGACAGGACCAAGCTGCTGGGCGCGGTGCTGGTGGGCTGTGCCAAAGAGTATAGCGATCTCCTACAAATGATGCTGAATGGTCTGGCTGTGCCGGAGCAACCGGAAAGCCTGATCATGCCGGGCTTTGATCAGTCAACTTCCAAATCGGGTGGCAGTGGCATCGATTTATTGCCTGACAGTGCGACCATCTGTTCCTGTAATAACGTTTCCAAAGCTGATATCTGTTCAGCCATTGATGGCGGTGCAACTTCATTGGGTGCACTGAAAAAATGCACGCAGGCTGCAACGGCGTGCGGTGGCTGTGCGCCACTGGTGACGCAGGTTCTCAAATCCGAATTACAGCGTCAGGGTGTCACGGTGAACAATCACCTGTGCGAACATTTTGCCTATTCGCGTCAGGAACTGTATCACCTGGTACGCGTGCATGAAATCAAGACTTTCTCTGACCTGATTCAGCAACATGGTCATGGGATGGGCTGTGATATCTGCAAACCGACTGTGGCCAATATTCTGGCATCCTGCTGGAATGATTTTGTTCTGAAACCAAGTCATGCCGGTTTGCAGGACAGCAATGACTATTATCTGGGCAATATCCAGAAAGATGGTTCCTATTCGATTGTGCCACGTGTGGCAGGCGGCGAGATCACCCCGGATGGCCTGATTAGCATCGGTCAGATTGCCAAAGATTATGGCTTATATACGAAAATCACGGGTGGACAACGGATTGACATGTTTGGTGCGCAGGTACATCAATTACCGGAAATCTGGGGAAAACTGATCAATGCCGGTTTCGAGTCCGGACATGCCTACGGCAAATCCTTACGTACCGTGAAATCTTGTGTGGGCAGTACCTGGTGCCGTTTTGGCGTCGATGATTCTGTCGGCTTGGCGATTTTTCTGGAAAACCGTTACAAGGGCCTGCGTTCACCGCATAAAACCAAAATGGCCGTATCCGGCTGTACCCGTGAATGTGCCGAAGCACAAAGCAAGGATGTGGGGGTGATTGCCACGGAAAAAGGCTGGAATTTATATGTCTGCGGCAATGGCGGTATGAAGCCGCGCCATGCAGAACTGCTGGCTTCAGATCTGGATACTTCCACACTCATCAAATATATCGACCGCTTCTTTATGTTCTATATCCAGACGGCGGATCGTCTACAGCGCACCAGTGTATGGCGTGACAATATGGAAGGTGGGCTGGATTATCTGAAAGATGTCATTGTGCACGATTCGCTTGGCATTGCGGCTGAACTGGAAAGCCGTATGCAGCATGTGATTGGCACTTATCAGGATGAATGGCGCACCGCGATTGAAGATCCAGAAGTACGCAAACGCTTTAAAACCTTTATCAACGCCAAAGCAGCCGAGCAGAATGACCCGCATATTCAGTTTGCACCTGTACGTGGTCAGATCCGGCCAAAGACTGACGCTGAACGTGATCTCAACCGTATTCCAGTGGTTGAAGCCTAAACACCACAGTCAGGGAGAATGAAAATGACAATTTTAAAAGATATGAACGAACTGAACTGGTACGAAGTCTGTCATCTGGATGAGATCACCCCGAATACTGGTGTTGCAGCTTTGATTGAAGATCAACAGATTGCAATTTTTCGCGTGGGTCAGGAACAGCGGGTGTATGCGCTCAGCAATCAGGATCCGTTTAGTCTGGCCAATGTCATGGCACGTGGCATTCTGGGCGATCTGCAAGGTGAGCGTGTAGTCGCATCCCCAATTTACAAGCAGCATTTCAGTCTGGTGACCGGCCGTTGTCTGGAAGAGCAAGATCAGAAATTACTGGTATTTCCAACCCGAATTGAAAATGGCACAGTCTTTATCAGCCCAACTGCACAAAAGACCTATATTTCCAGTAATGGTCAAAACACAGAGCGTTTAAAACTGGTATTGGTCGGGAATGGGCTGGCGGGTATGCGCTGTCTGGAAGACTTGCTGGATATGGCGCCAGATCGTTATGACATTACCGTGATTGGGGAAGAGCCATGGGGCAATTACAACCGCATCATGTTGTCACCGGTATTATCTGGTGAGAAAAGTTTTGCCGAAATTATGTTGCATTCAGTCGACTGGTATACTGAAAAAGGTATCCGTTTTATTGGCGGAGATGCAGCACTCTCTATCGACCGCTCACGCAAACAGGTGTATACCGGAAAAGGCGAAATGGTTGCTTATGATCGTCTGATCCTCGCCACTGGTTCCAAACCCTTTATACCGCCAATTCCAGGTGCTGAACTTGAAGGCGTGATGAGCTTCCGGGATATTCAGGATGTTAACCGCATGCTGGATTACTGCAAAACCAAGCAAAATGCCGTCGTCATTGGCGGTGGTCTGTTAGGACTGGAAGCCGCATATGGCTTGAAACAGCGAGGGATGAATGTAACGGTGCTACATCTGATAGACCGTATTATGGATCGTCAGCTGGACATGAAAGCCAGTCAAATGCTGAAGAAATCAATTGAAGAAAAAGGTATTAGGATTATCACCGAAGCCAATACCGAAGAACTACTAGGTAGTGATGGTCACGTGACTCAACTGCGCTTAAAAGACGGGACAATGCTGGATGCTGATTTGGTGGTATTCGCCGTCGGGATTCGACCAAATAAAAGTCTGGCCGAACAGTCTGGCCTGCGCTGTAACCGCGGCGTGCTGGTGAATGACACCATGCAGACCTATGATCCGAGTATTTATGCAGTGGGTGAATGTATTGAGCATCGTGGTCAGACCTTTGGATTGGTTGAGCCATTATGGGGACAGGCCTTTATCTGTGCGACTCATCTGGCTGAACATGGCCGACTGACCTTTAAGGCACCGACTGTTCCGACCCAGCTTAAGGTCAGCGGATGTGACGTATTCTCGGCAGGTAATTTTGAACCGACTAATGATTTCGAAGATATCGTGCTGAATGATGAGAAGCGTCAGATTTATAAACGGATCATCATTCAACAGGACAAAGTCATCGGTGCGGTGTTGTTTGGCGATACTGAAGATGGGGCATGGTATGCCGAACTGATTGCAGATCAGACACCAATTAGTAATATCCGCAGCAAGCTGCTTTTTGGTCGGGATTTTGCATTAAGGAAAGTAGGCTAATCGGATAAAGCTCTCCAGCCCTTCTTTAGCAAAGGAGGGTTGGGGAGGATTAAATTTTAGGCTTGCTCATTCAGAAATTATATTGCTGGATAAGCCTTCAATTGTAGGTTGGTGCAACAAAGCCAATTACATTTAAAAATATGGCACGTTATTTGCTGATCTATTTAGTAAATATGGCAACGGCGCCATGACACGATTGATCTGCTTAAATAATGCAAGGCAAAGACGCCTAGGGTTGAAATAGACCTTAGGCGTCTTTTTATTTAATAACAGGCAAGAAATTTTTATATAAAGGGGATAAAACTATGGCTTATCTTGCTCCTGCAGAGTTTGCAAAAAAAGTAGTCGATGCTGGTGAAGCAAAACTGCATATGGCCACACGTGATGTTGTAATTCGTGCATTTATGGCCGGTGCGATTCTGGCGCTGGCAGCAGTATTTGCGGTAACGATTGCTGTACAGACAGGGGTGCCACTGATCGGTGCACTGTTATTTCCAGTCGGGTTTTGCATGTTATATCTATTGGGCTATGACCTGCTGACCGGGGTATTTGTATTGACTCCTTTGGCCTGGCTAGACAAACGTCCAGGGGTGACATGGGCGCGTATTTTAAAAAACTGGGGGCTGGTGTTTTTAGGCAATTTTATTGGATGTTTAACCGTCGCAATCTTGATGGCGGCGGTCTATACCATGGGTTTCGCAGCTGAACCAAACGAAGTCGGCGTAAAAATTGCTCATATTGGTGAAGACCGGACTTTGGGTTATGCCGAATATGGCTTTGCTGGCTGGATGACCATCTTTATACGCGGCATGCTGTGTAACTGGATGGTGTCACTTGGTGTGATTGGCGCCATGATGTCAACAACTGTAAGTGGAAAATTCATTGCCATGTGGATGCCGATCATGCTGTTCTTTGCCATGGGATTTGAGCATTCTGTCGTGAATATGTTCCTGTTCCCATTTGCCATGATGATGGGCGGTGATTTCTCGATTACAGACTATTTCTTGTGGAATGAATTACCGGTAGTGCTGGGTAACTTGGTTGGTGGTTTAGCTTTAACTGGTCTGGCGCTGTATACCACGCATGTCCGTACAGGTGATAAAAAAGAATTTTAATTTGAGCATGATATTTATGTCTTGAAATTGAAGGGATCGATTCGATCCCTTTTCGAGTGTCTACAATGAATAAAAAATTAAAAATCAGTATCGGACAATATTCTTCCGCCGGAATCAAAGCACAAAATCAGGATTTTTATGGCATTTATATTCCTGAAGGCCATGCGCTGAGCAGCAAAGGTATTGCCTGTGCCATTGCAGACGGGATTAGCAGCAGCAATGTCAGCCATATTGCGGCAGAAACGGCGGTCAGTAGTTTTTTATCCGATTATTATTCAACTTCGGATGCATGGAGTACCCAAACTTCAGCTGCTCGGGTGATTCGTGCGACCAACTCTTGGCTGTATGCGCAAACCCAACAGAGTCAGGGACGTTTTGATAAAGATCATGGTTATGTCTGCACCTTGAGTGCACTGATTTTGAAACAAAACAGGGCACATATTTTTCATGCAGGTGATGGCCGTGTTTATCGCATTCAAGCCCAAAGCATTGAACAGCTGACCATTGATCATCGGGTTCGTTTATCTTCAACCGAGCATTATTTAAGTCGTGCTTTAGGTGTAGATCATCGGATTGAAGTCGATTATCAACAACTTGAATTATGTGAAGATGATTTGTTTCTCTTGATGACCGATGGTGTCTATGAATTTATCGATATACAGCAGATCTCGGATATGCTGCAGCAAAAACAAAATCTGGATACTATTGCCCAATCTATCGTCGAACTGGCCTTAAAGCGCGGCAGCGATGACAATCTCACCATTCAAATCATCCGAATTGATGCATTAGCTCAAGAGAAAAGCTTTCAGATTCAGGAAAATATTTTATTTCCACAGCAACTCAGTCATGGTGATTTGTTTGAAGGTTATCGCATTCATAAAATCCTGCACCAAAATCATCGCAGTAGCCTTTATTTGGCGCAGGATGCAGCCACACAAGCTCAGCTGGTCATTAAAACCTTGTCTGTCGATTTGCAGGATGACCTGAAAGCAGTGGAACAATTCCAGCTGGAAGACTGGGTATCCAAGCGTTTAAAACATGAAAACCTGATGCACTACTATCCGCATACAGGCAGTAAAAAGTTTTTATTTCAAAGTTATGAATACTTGCAAGGGGAAAGCTTAAACCGATGGCTACATCGTCAAAAAACTGCTTTAAGTTTAAAACAACTGATTCCGATTATTGAACAGGTGGCCAAAGCACTGAATGCCATGCATCGACTTGAAATGCTGCATCAGGATGTACGGCCAGAAAATGTCATGCTGCTTGAACCGATTGATGCTTTGAAAGTAAAACTGATTGATTATGGATCGACGGCAGTTAGAGGGCTGGTCGAACTGAATCCTAAACATGCAGATGTGCCTTTGGGAACGTTGGCATTTATGGCACCAGAGTATTTTATAGGGCGCTCACCCTCGGTAAAATCAGATCAGTTTTCACTGGCAGTGATGAGCTATTATTTATTGACCCGGCAATTGCCTTATGGGACAGAGCTGGCGCGCTGCAAGACCGAAAAAAAATTAAAAAAGGTACGCTATCATTCACTGTCTGAATATCGTCCGGATTTGCCCAAGGGTTTGGATACGATTTTTAAAAAAGCACTGTCAATTCGTCCAGAGCAACGTTATGAGGCACTTTCAGCATTTATCTATGACTTGAAACAGCCTGATCTTGAATTAAAAAAATCTGTTTCACGTCCTGTGATTGAGCGTCATCCCCTGACATTCTGGAAATGCTGCACCGCGATTCTGTTTATCTTATTACTCTTGGTCTTTTCCCTATATTTTACAAAATAAAGCTCTTTAATAGGCTATTCAATTATATTTTTTGAATTGTCAGCAGCAAGTTCGGGAATGTTTGGCATATTATTCAGTCCAAATATCTGCTTATTCTATGTGCAGGTTTTAATGAAACAGTTGCTGTTTGCATCACTTTATGTTCACGCGGTTTTCACCCTTTTTCTGCTCAATGAGTGAATAATTTTTGAATATGAGTCAGGTTGAGTCTGATCCAAAATTTATCCTTTAGCCCAGATCCAAGACCCAGTGCTCAGTAATTTTCTCAAAATATATAAACGACTGTGGGCTCGATCCAAGACGATGCTATGAGCTAATTCAAATCGATATGCTACTCAATTTCAGTGAGCTTTGAATATGAAGTAACTGGTTTAGTCCACTATGAATTTAACGCAGTATTACATTATGCCAACTGGAAATACATGTGTGCAGAATTAAATAGCATATTATTTAATATCAAATACTTAATTATTAAGTTCTTGGAACTTGTGAGGATGTGGTGGCTATCTTGCAAGTTGTATAATCAAAAAATACCAAAATTACATCAAAAAATATACGCTGATCAGTCAGTTTTTTGGCAGAAAATAATGCCTTGATTCGGCATTGTTCATTTATGCTACAGCATAATTTTTAAAACCAGAATCCCTCTAGGATTAGGATCATGTATACAGGATTGTATAAACCCGATATGAGCACGAGAACAATTCCGCTGAACAAAAAACCGCTAAGCTTGATGATCCTTTCAGTTCTTTCCAGTGCTGTCTATGCTGAAACATCTCGCAGCCAGCATCCTGTGCAACAACTCAACACCATCGTGGTCAGTGCTGAACAGACAGATCCGCAGCAGCAATACCAGACCGAGCTTGCGCAAACCTCAGGTGGAACCAATTTTATTTCAGCCCAGCAGCTTGAACATCAACATATTGCAAATAATGCCGATGTATTTCGTCTGCAACCCGGTATCTATGCTCAATCCCCGGGCAATGAAGGCGCCAAAGTGTCTATCCGTGGCTCGGGTATTAACCGGACATCAGGTGCGCATGCCTCTGGTACCTTTGTGCTGATTGATGACATTCCATTTACCGGGCCGGGCGGCACCGCTTATGAATTACTAGAGCCTTGGTGGATTGATCATGTTGGCGTCTATCGCGGTGCAAACGGTTTTAAACAGGGGGCGCTGGCGCTAGGCGGAGCGATTAACTATAAAAGCAAGACTGGTGCCGAGCAGAATGGTTCTGAACTGAAGTATGAGGCAGGCAGTCATGGTTATCAAAAATATCAGTTCAGTACCGGCCGTAAACTGGATCAGCTGGATTATTATCTGGCACTAACGGGTAACCAGTTTGACGGAATTCAGGATCATGCCAAAGGTGATGGCAAAGGCCTGGCTTTTAATCTCGGCTACCAGATTAGCCCGGACATTGAAACCCGTTTTTATGCCCGTTACCGCGAAAGCAAACATCTGACACCGGGGCGTATTACCCAGGAACAATTAAAAAACAATCCTGAAGTAGCTGATCCTAATTTTGTAGGAATTGATGCCAAACGTATCCAGCCGGGCAGTACCTGGCTCGCCAACACCACCACCTGGAATTTGCAGGATGATGCAAAATTGACTGCTAGTCTGGCATATCATCATTATCCGTTAGACTTACGTGAAAGTCGCTATCGTACCAATGTCGATTATGAAGATATTACTGCACGTATTCAGTATGAAAAGCCCTATCAATTGTTGGGTCTGGAACATCAGGGGCGTATTGCCTTACGCAGTACCACCCATCGTCCAAACAGTGGTGTAACGGAAACTTTAAGATTTAATACAGAAATTGGTAATCAAACATATCCGGCAGATACGGTCACGCGCCGTTATACCTATCGTGGTTCAGACAATGTATTGCAATTTGATCAGCAGACGGCGCTCAATGACCAGCTCTCCCTAGATCTGGGTCTTGCAGCAGTCTATGCCCATCGTGAAAGTGAAGTGACTTATGCAAATATTATTCCTGATCCAAATTCAGGTCCTTATGTAGATCCTAAAGTCAGTCGTTATGAATGGAATTTTGCACCACGACTTGGATTGACCTATCAGCCAAATGACTCTGTGCAATGGTTTGCCAATTTAAGCCGTAGTATTGAACCGGCACATCCTTGGGCAATGGCTTGGTCTTCACCTTATTACTATTCTAAAGACAGTGGAGCTGCATCAAATCGAGTACGTGCGCCAATCTATTTGGATACGCAAACCGCCCATAGCTTTGAACTGGGTGGGCGTGGACAATCATGTTTTGGAGACTGGGCACTGAGCTACTATTATTCCAAGATTAAAAAGGAGCTATTGTCTTCTGAAATGATTAAAAATTACGGGAATGATTCTGATTCTACTACTTCAGAGGAAAGAATTAGTGTAGAAGCAAATGCCACGCCAACCATTCATCAAGGTGTCGAACTCAGTTTTGATACACCATTGCATGAATTTAAACACGGTGAGTTACGCTTGCAACAAGCTTATACACTAAGTGATTTCCAATACAAAAATGATCCACTTTTTGGCGAAAATCAGTTGCCGGGAATTCCAAAACATTTGTATCAGGCACAGCTCAGTTATGCCATGCATAATGGTTTCTATATTGGTTTGAATACCGAATATGCATCCAAAATGGCACATGATTATGCCAATAGCCGCTTTAGTGATGATTACCAGATCTGGGGCATTGATCTGGGTTATGCACCTGAACAGCAGTCCTGGAAAACCTGGATCAACTTCAAAAATATCACCGATGAAAAATATGCTGCTGTGGTGATTCCCGGTCTAAATGATCAAGGAAAGGATGAGGCGCGTTCTTCACCAGGAGAAGGATTCTCGACCTATGCTGGTGTGTCTTTCAAGTTTTAAACTTGAAACTGTTACAAGCGTAAAAAAAAGAGCGGAGATTAGCCCGCTCTTTTTTATATATGATTAATTCAACCATTAACTTTGGATAATTCCATTGACGCCCGTGACGATCATGTCTATCGCAATGGTACCGATCAGCAGCGCAGCAACACGGCCAACAATATCCACATATAAATCTATGTAGTTGGAGTATTTATGCTGTAAATGATCATGCAGATATTTCATTAGAATCAGCAGGCTGCAGGTCAAAAACAGGGTAAGAAAAATCACCAGCATGGTTTGCCATAAACTGAGCTGAATTCCGGTAATCACCGCCGCTGAAATGGTGCCCGGGCCAATCATAAATGGCATGGCAATGGTGCCTGCCAGATGATGAGGCGCCCCACGCATCACGCCAATGGTATCGGCGCCTTCAAAGACATAGCGATAACCAATCACCAGAAAAATGATACCGCCAAAAATCTGGAAAGATTCAAAGCGTACATGCAGCACTTCCTGAAAGAAGGCTTCACCGGTCTTGGCAAAAATGATAAAGACGATAAAACTGATCAGGCTGCCCTGAATCAATGCCATGTTAAATACTTTGGCCTCGGAATTACGGATAATTCCGAGCATATAAATACTCATCAAAAATGGATTGAGTAAAGAGAAGAACAGGGCAAAGGCATGTAAGCTTTCTGACATCATCAATTCCTTCTAAGACCTTGGACAGTATTAATTTTCACGGTCTGGAAACAGCGGGCGTGTACCCGGACTGATACGGTTAATATGCAGATACATCATATGACGTTCATATTTATCCAGAATGTCGTTAATGACCTGTTCCTTGCTATAACCGACCAGATCATTGCCTTGCGAACCTTCAAACAGATAGCTTTCCAGACGATAGTAATAACGTTTGGCACGTTTCCCGCGCGAACTGAAGTTTGGGGTGTCATAACGCACCGGCCAGATTTCATAAACAAAATTTTCTTCTTCATCGAGCTGAATAATCAAATCCAGATGATAGAGTTCCGGTTCATCCTCTACCGGTTTTTCCTGTACATCAACATGCACACCTTTAGTGATGAGTTCGGCTGCAACAGCCTCGATAGCCGGTTTGCACACCTCATTTAGCATGCTTCGGGTCTGGGACAGGCTTGGATGTAACATCACCCGACTCAGCCGTTTTTTCCAGTTAAAGATGTCCACGTTTCCGACCACAGGTGCCGCATTCATACTGGTACTGGCCTGACGGAAATCTTCCAGACGCAGGGATTTATACAGGCCCGCCATGACAAAGAAAATCACAAAGCTAAAAGGCAGTCCCATAATAATGGTGGTGTTTTGCAAGGCTGTAACACCGTTGGCCATCAGCATCGCCAAAGTCAGCAAGCCAATCGCAATGGCCCAGAAAATACTCAGCCAGCGCGGTGAATCATGCTCGATATTGGTAAATTTAGTGGTGAAATTCCCCAGTACCAAAGCGCCAGAATCCGCAGAAGTGACATAGAACAACAAACCGGTAATGGTCGCGATCCCTGCGATAAAGCTAAAGCCAGGATATTGCGCCAGCAAGTCATAGAAACCATGTGCCGGATTTTCCAGGACTGTGGTCGCCAGTTGAGTATTGCCATCAAACATGACGCTATGGAGTGCACTATTACCAAAAATAGATAACCAGGTCAGGGTAAATAATAGGGGAATAATCAAGGTGCCGGCGACAAACTCACGGATGGTTCGTCCACGTGAAATACGCGCCAGAAACAGCCCGACAAAAGGAGACCAGGCAATCCACCAGGCCCAGAAGAACAAAGTCCAGCTATTCATCCATTCTTTAGGTTGCTCAAATGGAAAACTGGTTAAGGACAGCTTTGGAAACTGACTGATATAGTCACCAAAGTTCTGAATCAGGGCGGCCAGCAAGAATTCGGTATTGCCCATCATTAAAATAAACAGTAACAGGCCAATCGAGACATAAATATTAATTTCTGAAAGGACGCGGATGCCTTTATTGACACCGGATGCAACAGAAATAATGGTAATAATCACCGCGACTGCGATTAATCCGGTCTGTACCCACAGGTTTTCCGGTAAATCAAACAGCACATGCAGGCCGTAATTGAGCTGGACCACACCAATACCGCAGGTGGTCGCAATACCGAAAATCGTGCCGAGTACTGCCGCAGTATCGACCGTATGCCCAATCGGACCATGAATCTTTTTACCAAAAATCGGATAGAGTGCTGAACGGATGGTCAGTGGCAGGTTATAACGATAACTGAAATAGCCCAGGGCCACACCTATCAGTGCATACATGCTCCAGCCAGTTAAACCATAGTGGAACAGGGTCCAGACCATGGACTGGCGAGCCGCCTCGAAAGTCTGGCCTTCACCGACGGGTGGATTCATATAATGCGAGAGAGGTTCCGCCACCGAGAAGAACATCAGGTCAATCCCGATTCCGGCAGAAAACAACATGGCTGACCAGCTTAATAAACTAAATTCAGGCTTGGAATGTTTAGGCCCTAATTTAATTTCCCCATAACGTGAACAGGCAATAAAAATAATAAACACCAGATACAAAGTGGCAGCCAGCAGGTAATACCAGCTAAATGTACGACTGACCCAGTTCAGAATATTGGTGATGACCAGATTGGCCTGTTGATTGAATAAAATCGTGACGAGAGAAAAAAGCAGAATAAGTGTTGCTGAAACATAAAACACCACTTTATTCAGACTATCCTGCACTTGTTCAGTTTTCTTTTGCATAAATCTGTGACCGTAGTTTTATTGTCATGTGATTTACAGCGCAGTTCGATTTGACACAGGGTTCGACACTTAAAGAGTCAAAGCCGAATCAATTACAAACATTTGCAAATCCAAAACAAACTGCGCTGTACATCTGAGGTTGCTAGGCACTATAATTTTTATTAATTGATCGTTCAATTAAAAAAACGTTTTTTAATGTTACCTCATTCTGCTATTGCAGCATGAGTCCGATTTATAGATTCGTTATTCAGGTTAGTCTTATGCCAAAAGTTGGTATGCAACCGATCCGCCGTCAACAGCTTATTGACGCGACCCTAGCTGCTGTAAATGAACTAGGTTTTGCAGAAACCTCAATCAGCCAGATTGCACAACGTGCCGGTGTTTCGACCGGCATCATAAGCCATTATTTTGGCGGGAAAAATGGCCTCATTGAAGCAACAATGCGTTATTTATTGCAGCAGTTAGGTAAAACCGTGGCAGAGATGCAGACCCAGGTGGATGCCACACCTGAGCAACGTTTGCTTGCCATTGTACGGGGTAATTTTGCTGCACCTCAAACCAATAAGGCCGCTATGAAAGTCTGGCTGGCATTTTGGGCGAGCAGCTTGCATCAACCGGACTTGCATCGGTTGCAACAGGTTAACCATTACCGCTTACATTCCAATCTCAAGCACGAATTTATGAAAGTGCTGTCCAAATCAGAAGCAGAAAAAGCGGCACAAGGGCTAGCTGCACTGATCGACGGATTCTGGTTACGCGGCGCACTGATCAGTGGCGAGATTGATCCAGAAATGCCGATCGAACTGTGTAGCCAGTTTATCCAGCAGCAATTGAAATCACACAAATAGGCGAGGGAATTACAGTGACTACCTATCATTTACAGCGTCCTTATATTCACGGCCAATATGTCGATGCAACATCGCATCGCAGCTTTGAAAGCATCAACCCTGCAACTGGTGAGATCCTGGCGGAAATCCAGATCTGCAGCAAAGAAGACATTGATCGTGCCGTCGAATCTGCACAAAAAGGGCAGAAGGTCTGGGCTGCAATGACGGCGATCGAGCGCTCCCGGATTTTAAATAAAGCAGTCGCTATTTTACGCGAACGTAGTGATGAACTGGCGCGTATTGAAAGTCTCGACAGCGGTAAAGCCTGGAGTGAAACCTCTACGGTAGATATTGCGACTGGTGCAGATGTCCTCGAATATTATGCCGGCATCTTGCCAGCCCTCGAAGGACAGCAGATTCCACTGCGAGAGACTTCATTTATTTATACCCGTCGTGAGCCTTTGGGTGTTGTGGCCGGCATCGGGGCCTGGAATTATCCAATCCAGATTGCATTATGGAAATCTGCACCAGCACTGGCGGCAGGCAATGCCATGATTTTTAAGGCCAGTGAAACCACGCCTTTGACCGCACTGAAACTGGCTGAAATCTATACCGAAGCCGGTGTGCCGCACGGGGTATTTAATGTCGTGACTGGCAGTGGCGAGATTGGCGCTTATTTAACTGCACATCGGGATATTGCTAAAGTCTCGTTTACCGGTGGTGTTGCCACGGGTAAAAAAGTCATGGCGCAAGCCGCAGATTCCAGCCTGAAAGAAGTCACCATGGAACTCGGTGGGAAATCTCCCCTGATTATCTGTGAAGATGCCGATCTTGATCTTGCCGCTGACATTGCCATGATGGCCAATTTTTACAGCTCAGGTCAGGTCTGTACCAACGGCACCCGGGTATTCATTCCCTATACCTTAAAAGCGGCTTTTGAAGAAAAAATCTTGCAGCGTATTCCTCATATCCGTATAGGCGATCCGCTTGATCCGGAAACCAATTTTGGGCCAGTTTCCAGCTTTGCGCATATGGAAAAAGTATTGAAATTCATTGAGCAGGGCAAAACCGAAGGTGCACGTTTACTGTGTGGCGGTGGTCGTGCCACACAAGCCGATTTAGCCCAGGGTGCCTATGTTTTGCCGACAGTATTTAGTGACTGCCGGGACGACATGACTATGGTTCAGCATGAAATTTTTGGGCCAGTCATGAGTATTTTAAGCTATGACACTGAAGAAGAAGTCATTCGCCGTGCCAATGCGACCGAATATGGGCTGGCTGCAGGTGTGGTGACTCCTGATCTTGCCCGCGCGCATCGTATCATTCACCAGATTGAAGCCGGAATTTGCTGGATTAATACCTGGGGCGAATCTCCAGCGGAAATGCCGGTCGGTGGTTATAAACACTCGGGCGTAGGGCGTGAAAACGGAATTATGACCTTGCAGCAATATACCCAGACCAAATCGGTTCAGGTGGAATTGAGCCCATTCCAGTCCGTGTTTAGCGCATAAGGAGGTCTCCGCTTGATGAATTACGATTATATTATTATCGGGGCAGGCTCAGCCGGAAATGTGTTGGCTGCTCGATTGACTGAAGATCCGGACACCAAAGTCTTGCTATTAGAGGCGGGCGGGCCGGATTATCGTCTGGATTTTAGAACCCAGATGCCGGCCGCCTTGGCCTATCCTTTACAGGGACGGCGTTATAACTGGGCCTATCTGACCGATCCTGAACCACATATGAATAATCGCCGTATGGAATGCGGACGTGGTAAAGGTCTGGGTGGTTCATCGCTGATTAATGGCATGTGTTATATCCGGGGCAATGCCATGGATCTGGAACAGTGGGCCAGTTTGAAAGGTCTGGAACACTGGAGCTATGCAGAATGTCTGCCCTATTATAAAAAGGCGGAAACACGCGATATTGGCGGCAATGACTATCATGGCGATGCCGGGCCAGTTTCAGTCGCAACACCAAAAAATGATAATAATGAGCTGTTTCATGCCATGATCGAAGCTGGTGTACAGGCCGGTTATCCACGAACAGATGATTTAAATGGCTATCAGCAGGAAGGCTTTGGCCCGATGGATCGTACCGTGACGCCAAAAGGTCGTCGTTCCAGTACCGCGCGCGGTTATCTGGATATGGCCAAAGGGCGCGATAATCTCACCATTATTACCCATGCCATGACCAATAGAATTCTGTTTAGCCAGAAGCAGGCGATTGGCGTGGAATATTTTGAAGGTCAAAATGCCTTACAACCCATTCAGGTCTTTGCCGATAAAGAAGTTCTGCTGTGTGCCGGTACGATTGCTTCCCCGCAAATTTTGCAGCGTTCAGGTGTGGGTCCTGCCGCATTATTAAAAAGTCTGGACATTCCGGTCGTTCAGGACTTGCCGGGTGTGGGCGAAAACTTGCAGGATCATCTGGAAATGTACCTGCAATACCAGTGTAAAAAACCGGTCAGTCTCTATCCCGCCTTAAAGTGGTATAACCAGCCGATGATTGGTGCTGAATGGTTATTTCTAGGCACAGGTATTGGTGCCAGTAATCAGTTTGAAGCAGGTGGCTTTATCCGTTCTTCCGACGAGTTCGAGTGGCCCAATATCCAGTATCATTTCCTGCCGATTGCAATTAACTATAATGGAACCAATGCCATTCATGAGCATGGTTTTCAGGCGCATGTCGGTTCGATGCGTTCACCCTCCCGCGGGCGTATACAACTCAAATCCAAAGATCCGTTTGAGCATCCAAGTATTTTATTTAACTATATGAGTACCGAGCAGGATTGGCGCGAATTCCGGGATGCCATCCGGATTACCCGGGAAATTATGCACCAGCCAGCACTTGATCCTTATCGGGGTGAAGAAATCAGTCCGGGTCAAGCTGTACAGACAGATGCCCAGATTGACGAGTTTGTGCGTAATCATGCTGAAACCGCATATCACCCATCTTCTAGCTGTAAAATGGGCGAGGATGATATGGCAGTTGTGGACGGTTATGGCCGGGTACATGAAATGCAGGGTCTCAGAGTCATTGACGCTTCCATCATGCCCTTAATTATTACCGGAAATTTGAATGCCACTACCATCATGATGGCCGAGAAACTGGCAGATCATATTCGGGGAAATCCGGCTTTAGCTGCATCGACTGCGCCGTTTTATCGGGCAGCTCGAGTCTCAAGCCAAGCTTGAAATTTCTATTTTACAGGTGGAAATAGGCATAAACTTATATTAATTATGCGTTAAAATAAGCTGTATATTTTGATATTAATCGATCTTTAAGTAGGGCTGCATCATGTTTTCAGCCCTTTTATTTACCCAAAAAGAATTTTATATTTTATGAGAATCTTAAATCAAACCTTGCTCTTCGGCTGTGTCACATTTTCCAGTATTTGTAGTTTTGCAAATGACGTTCAAAATAATCAAATACAAGCAAGTGGCAACCTGAGCGTGGTGTCTAAATATGTATCACGCGGTTTAAGCAATGCACCGGAAGACGATAATATTGCACTACAAGCAGGGTTGAATTTGGCCTATGGCAACTTTTATGTGGGCTATTGGGGTTCTACATTGGGTTATTCCTATGCTGAGGTGCAAGGACGCAAAGGGCATAGCACCGATAAATTCGAGCATGATTTTCTGGTCGGTTATACGCACAGCTCGGAACATTATGATTGGGATTTCTGGAATGCCACCTACTATTATCCAGGGGGCGAAAACACCACCGGTAATGAGTTGGGTTTAAATGTCAGCCGTATGCTGGATGAAAAAACCAGTATTGGCGCGAGCGTATCGACCTATCTTTATGATGTGGCCTATGCCAATCAGGGCGATACCTTTTATACGCTGAATCTGAACCATCAATTGAATGATCGTGTGAATGCCAGTCTGACTGCTGCAGGTAGCTATTTTAATGATGAAGGCAAATATGAAGGTGGAGAACTGGGCGATACCCAAAAACAGCATGCCTTCCGTTATGCGTCTGCTGGACTGAGTTATGCAATCTTGCCTCAATTAAGTGTGTCAGGCGAATATCTGCTGGGGGGCTATGACCGCTACGGTGACAAGCAGCGAAATCTGGCTTTATTCGGTTTAAGCTATGATTTTTAAGGCCTTAAAGCTTAGAAGATGAAATTATTGTTAATCTGTCTATACATATTTTAAAGCTACATCAGAAGCGCTCATTCGATATTAAAAGCAACACATGGATCGTCACAAATTTTAAATGTGTTGATTCATGTTGTTCCTATTTCTTAGCTTTATAGAAAATATCGCGGAAAAACTCACAAACGTTATCAATTTCATCAAATGACTCTATAATAGCGCCCATTCTTAAAGGGTTCGCCGTAGTCTCATGACTACGTTATTACCCTGATTTATTTTTAAGTCAAGTTCTCCTGCGTGATTCGGCTTGTACATTCAGATTCAGCATCTTATTTGTCCATGGCGGCACATAAGAACATTTAGGTGTCCACATGGAAATCAAGGTCAATTATCTCGACAATCTGCGCCAAGAAGCCAAATTTGATGACTTCACGGTGATTGCCGATCAACCGATTCGTTACAAAGGCGATGGTTCCGCTCCCGGTCCATTCGATTATTTTCTGGCCTCATCGGCACTTTGTGCAGCTTACTTTGTCAAAGTATATTGTGCAGCACGTGATATTCCGACCGAAAATATTCGCCTGTCACAAAACAATATTGTCGATCCTGAAAACCGTTATAAACAGATTTTTAAAATTCAGGTTGAACTGCCAGCTGATATTTCAGAAAAAGACCGCCAGGGCATTTTACGTTCGATTGACCGTTGTACGGTCAAGAAAGTGATCCAGACTGGCCCTGAGTTTGTGATTGAAGAAGTCGAAAGCATTGATGCCGATGCGCAAGCCTTGTTAATGCCAAGTCTGGCCTCTGAAAACAGCACTTTTATTCCGGGCAAAGATCTGCCTTTGGAAGAAACCATTGCCAATATGTCTGCCATTCTGGCCGGTCTGGGCATGAAGATTGAAATCGCATCATGGCGCAATATCGTACCAAACGTATGGTCATTGCATATTCGTGATGCACAGTCGCCAATGTGCTTTACCAATGGTAAAGGTTCAACCAAGGAAAGTGCGCTGGCATCTGCACTGGGCGAGTTCATCGAGCGCTTGAACTGTAACTTTTTCTATAATGACCAGTTCTGGGGTGAAGACATTGCCAATGCAGAATTTGTACATTATCCGGATGAAAAATGGTTTAAGCCGGGTCCAAATGGCGAACTTCCACAGGAAGTCTTAGACGAATACACGCTTGAAATTTATGATCCTGAAGATGAACTTTTAGGTACTCATCTTTATGACACCAACTCGGGCAACACCGAACGCGGCATTTGTTCACTGCCATTTGTACGGCACTCTGATGGTGAAACTGTTTATTTCCCATCAAATCTGATTGAAAACCTTTACTTAAGTAACGGCATGAGTGCAGGGAATACCTTGCCTGAAGCTCAGGTGCAATGCCTGTCAGAAATCTTTGAACGTGCAGTCAAGCGTGAAATTATTGAAGGTGAACTGGCTTTACCGGATGTGCCTGAACAGGTGCTGGCAAAATATCCAAAAATCGTGGAAGGCATTAAAGGTTTAGAGGAACAGGGCTTCCCGGTGCTGGTCAAAGATGCTTCATTAGGCGGCCAATTCCCGGTAATGTGTGTGACCTTGATGAACCCGCGCACTGGCGGTGTGTTTGCCTCTTTTGGTGCGCATCCAAACTTTGAAGTGGCACTTGAACGCAGCCTGACTGAATTGTTGCAAGGTCGTAGCTTTGAAGGTCTGAATGACCTGCCAAAACCAACCTTTAGTTCAAATGCCGTGACTGAACCAAACAACTATGTCGAACACTTTATCGATTCGAGTGGTGTGGTGTCTTGGCGTTTCTTTAGTGCCAAAGCAGATCATGAATTCGTGGAATGGGATTTTACCAATAATGGCCAAAACTCCAATGCAGATGAAGCTGCAGCTTTATTCGGCATTCTGGAAGAGCTCGGTCATGAAGTCTATATGGCGGTTTATCAGCATCTCGGCGCAACAGCTTGTCGGATTCTGGTGCCAGGCTATTCTGAAATCTATCTGGTTGAAGATCTGATCTGGGACAATACCAACAAGGCTCTGGCATTCCGCGAAGATATCTTGAACCTGCATCGTCTGGATGAAGAACAGCTTGAGGCGCTGGTAGAGCGTCTGGAAGAATGTGAGCTGGATGACTATACCGAGATCAAAACCTTGATCGGGGTTGAATTCGATGAAAATACCGAATGGGGCCAATTAACGATTTTAGAATTAAAATTGTTAATTTATCTTGCGCTGCAACAATTTGAAGAAGCCAAAGATCTGGTTGAGCAGTTCTTGCAGTTCAATACCAATACCGTTGAACGTGGCCTGTTCTACCAGTGCATGAATGTCGTACTTGAAGTATTGCTTGATGACGAGATGGAACTGGAAGATTATGCACATAACTTCCGCCGTATGTTTGGTGATGCACGTATGGACGCGGTTATGGCTTCAGTTGAAGGCACAGTACGTTTCCATGGTTTGAGCGAAACCAGTATGAAGCTTGAAGGTCTGGATCGTCATTTACGCCTGATTGATAGCTATAAAAAACTGCATGCTGCGCGTGCCAAGTTTGTGGCAAAATAAATCAATTCCCTGAATGACTCAAATTTTAGTCGTTCAGGTCTGATTTTAAAATGGCTGATCCGGCTTCGGGTCAGCCATTTTTTCAGCACGACATAAACCAGATTATTTTCCTATCTCATTTCAATAGATAGAGTGATACAGGCTTATTTTGATTTACTTTAAAATTTATTAATCCCAGCTCTCGAGAGAACTGGGATTACCTAAAAAATTAAAGTGAAGAGTTAGTACGAACTACTTCAAGATTGGGTAAGTGAATCAGAGAAATAGATATATTTTTTTAATTCACAAGAACTATCCAAATTACATATTTGGATAGTTTGGACCACCGCCACCTTCCGGTGTTACCCAGGTGATGTTCTGAGACGGATCTTTAATATCACAGGTCTTGCAGTGCACACAGTTGGCTGCATTGATCTGGAAACGCTTGGAACCGTCATTATTTTCCATGATTTCGTATACACCTGCCGGGCAGTAACGCTGTGCCGGCTCATCCCATTTCGGTAAGTTCACTTCCACCGGAATCGAAGCATCAGTCAGCTTTAAATGCGCAGGCTGGTTTTCTTCATGTACGGTATTGGATACAAATACTGAAGACAGACGGTCAAAGGTCAGCTTGCCATCCGGTTTAGGATAGTTCGGTTTAAACGTTTCAGCCGCCTGAGTTTTCAGTGCCGCATGGTCTTGTACCAGATCATGTAGGGTAAACGGTACTTTAAACACGTTCTGATCAATGAAGTTAAATGCACCACCGATCCATTGACCGAATTTATGCATTGCCGGGCCAAAGTTACGTGAGTTATATAACTCTTCTTTCAGCCAGCTTGCATCAAACTTGTCTTTATAGGCGGTCAGTTCTTTGACAAAGAAATCTTCGCCTTCAACTACACGCGCAACCGCCAGATCACCGCCTTTTTCCACACCAGCCGCAATCGCTTCAAATACCGCTTCGCCGCAGAGCATGCCGGACTTCATTGCCGTATGTGAACCTTTGATTTTGGCAAAGTTCAGGAAACCTGCATCATCACCAATTAAAGAGCCACCCGGGAAGGTAAATTTAGGCAGTGAGTTAAAGCCACCTTTGGTCACGGCACGTGCGCCATAAGAAATACGCTTGCCGCCTTCCAGATATTGTTTAATCAGAGGATGGGTTTTCCAGCGCTGCATTTCCATAAATGGATAAATATGCGGATTGGTGTAGGACAGATCCACGATCATGCCCAAAGTCACCTGATTATTTTCAGCATGGTATAACCACCAGCCGCCACTCGAGCCGGTTTCATTGAGTGGCCAGCCGGCACCATGCATCACCAGACCCGCTTTGTGCTTGGCCGGATCAATTTCCCACAGTTCTTTGATCCCGATACCGTAATGCTGTGGATCTGCATCTTTGGCCAGGTTGAACTGTTCGATCAGACGTTTACCGAGGTGGCCACGACAACCTTCAGCAAAAATGGTGTATTTGGCATGCAGTTCATAACCCGGGGTAAAGTTATGCGTTGGTTCGCCATCTTTACCAATGCCCATGTCACCGGTCTGGATGCCTTTCACGGTACCGTCAGCATGATACAGAATGTCCGATGCGGCAAAGCCCGGAAAGATCGAGACTTCCAGTTCTTCCGCTTTCTGGCCTAACCAGCGCACCACATTGCCCAGCGAGATGACATAGTTGCCATCGTTATGCATGGTTTTTGGCACCATCCAGTGTGGGGCTTCTTGTGATTTTTCATCTGAAAGCAGGAAGAAAGTTTTATCTTCGGTCACCGGCACATTGAGCGGTGCGCCTTGATCTTTCCAGTCCGGGAATAATTCATTGATGGCACGTGGTTCAAGTACCGCACCTGACAGGATATGTGCACCGACTTCGGAGCCTTTTTCTACGACACAAACGGACAAATCATTTAAGTTGTTTTCAATTGCAAGTTGACGGATCTTGATCGCAGCAGATAGACCTGCAGGGCCTGCGCCGACGATGACGACGTCAAACTCCATCGATTCTCTTGTTATATCTTCCATAATATAAAATCCAGTTTCGCTATACGATATTTATAGCATTATCCAGATGGCTTATGAAGTCTAATTTTTGTTTTTTATAGGGATAGATTTTGAGAGTCTTGGATTGCTGTAGAATGAATAGAATTGAAAAGATCCGGTTCAATATTAGAAAACGGTTTAATTATTATTGGCTGCAACAAATAAAAAGAGCGACCTAAGCCGCCCGAATGAGAGGTTTTACTTACATATTATTCAGGTTCATGGCAATACTATTCACCATGTGAATCAGACGCGGGCCAATTTCATTTTCCAGTTTTTCCTGATTTAGCAAATAACTTGGTGCACCACAGTTAAAAGTTAAAATACCATGTTTGGGATGAATCAAAGGAACGGCCACAGAGTTCACATCTTTGGCCCAGTCTCCGAGAGATAAACAATAACCATAATCCTGATAATCGCGAATGGCGCGTTCTAGATTTCGTTTAATTGTTGTCCATTGATCTTCATTTCTTTTTTTAATGGCATCAAATAAATATTCACGTTCTTTCACGTCCATCGCCGCCAGACATGCACGCCCCATGGCACTCGAATGAATTGGTAAAGTTGAACCCACTGAACGGCGCATGGTTAAAGTCGTATCTGTATGTACCACTTCCAGATAGATCATATTGAGACGGTCACGTGTTGCCATTGCCACTGGCGCCTGGGCATAACGTGACATTTCTTCCATAAATGGATAGGCTTGGGTTCGCGCAGAAATATTGCTTAAGGCAGAATAGCCCAGAGCCAGTACACCGACATCGAGTAAATATTTAGTCGTATTTGGAAGTTGTTTCAGATAGCCTAAAGATACCAGCGTACTGGTAATACGCGCCACGGTTGGCTTTGGTAAATTGGTCATTTGTGCAATTTCTTGATTGCCCAACAACTGATTGGTCGCAGAAAAGCATCTTAGAATCTCAAGGCCACGCGCAATAGACGCAATAAATTGGGGATTGTTTTCGCGATGAATATGCGAGATCGGATCTAAGCGAATTTCATCAAAATTAGGTATTTCACCTGTTTTATTTTTAGTCATGGTCTACAGAAATAGAGAAGTAAATTAATGAATATCATAGCAACTTAGTTTCACGATACAAAATAAAACATTTAAATTGTAGATGAATTATATGAGTAACGACTAAATATTATTCTATCTCATGTCTAAATGCTGCTATACAGAGTAAATAACTGCAAAAAATAGTGAAGCTATTTTTAAAATAAAGCCTTTAAATAAACAATAAATTTTACCACTTTTTAAGCTCTCATCTCTGGTCAGCTCCTTATAGAAAGCAGCGTTAGTAAAGCGAAATTTAAAAAGCAATAATTTCGTATTGTGAAATATTATTCTATATAAAATCCATTTTAAAGCCAGATAAATTTCGTTTTTTTATAAAAAATAAATTTTTTGACGAATTTGCTTGCTGAATTTTTATTTTTATGGTTATTTATTTCGTAATACGAAACTAAAAATAAAACGGTAAAGGAATTTACCCAGACCATATACATGGAGATTCATATGATTCGCGATCCGGAAATGCTCGATCAACTTCTGTCTACGATTCGAGATTTTGTAAAAAATGAACTGGTTCCTCTCGAACATGAAGTAGAAGAGAACAATGCCATTCCTGAACATATTGTGGAGCAGATGAAAGAACTGGGTTTGTTTGGTCTGACGATTCCAGAAGAATACGGCGGTTTAGGCATTACCATGGAAGAGGAAATTCTGGTTGCGATGGAATTAGGCCGGACATCGGCTGCATTCCGTTCTCTAATCGGGACCAACAACGGTATTGGTTCAAGTGGCATCGTCATTGATGGTACAGAAGAGCAAAAACAGAAATATTTACCGCGTTATGCAACCGGCGAAATCATTGGTTCTTTCTGTTTGACTGAGCCAGATTCCGGTTCAGATGCTGCATCTTTAAAAACCAATGCGGTAAAAGATGGCGATTATTATGTTTTAAATGGCACCAAACGTTTTATTACCAATGCGCCACGTGCAACGACATTTACAGTCATGGCACGCACCAATCCAGAAATCAAAGGCGCCAGTGGCATTTCAGCATTTCTGGTAGAAGCGGGCACACCGGGCTTGAGCCTAGGCAAAATTGATAAAAAAATGGGTCAACATGGTTCTTATACCTGCGATGTTATTTTCGATAATTGCCGGGTGCATAAAGACCAGCTGATTGGTGGTGTTGAAGGCGTTGGTTTCAAGACAGCCATGCGCGTTCTGGACAAAGGCCGTTTACATATTGCCGGCTATAGCGTGGGTATGGCAGAGCGTATGCTGGAAGATGCCTTAAATTATGCGGTAGAACGCAAGCAGTTTGGTCAGGCTATTGCAAATTTTCAGCTGATTCAGGGCATGTTGGCAGATTCTAAAGCTGAAATTTATGCAGCCAAATGTATGGTGCTGGATGCAGCCCGACTGCGTGATGCCGGTCAGAATGTGACGACGGAAGCCTCTTGCGCCAAAATGTTTGCCACTGAAATGTGTGGTCGTGTTGCTGACCGCTGTTTACAGATTCATGGTGGAGCAGGCTATATCAGTGAATATTCAATTGAACGTTTTTACCGTGATGTGCGTTTGTTCCGTTTATATGAAGGCACGACACAAATCCAGCAAATTATTATTGCACGTGAAATGATTAAACAGGCCACAGCCTAAACATATAATTTTTAAAATAGGGAAATATAAAAATGACGACTAAAACTAGATTTGATTGGCAAGACCCGTTCCTGATTGAACAGCAGCTCAGCTCAGAGGAACGTATGATCCGTGATGCGGCAGCAGCATATTGTCAGGACAAGCTGATGCCACGCGTATTAGAACAGTTCCGTCATGAAAAAACCGATCCGGCCATTTTTCGTGAGATGGGCGAGCTTGGTTTACTGGGCCCAACCATTCCTGAACAGTACGGCGGTGCCGGTTTAAATTATGTCAGCTATGGTCTGATTGCGCGTGAAGTCGAGCGTGTCGATTCAGGTTACCGTTCGATGGCCAGCGTACAGAGTTCACTGGTAATGGTGCCGATTAATGAATTCGGTTCTGAAGAGCAAAAACAAAAGTATTTACCAAAATTAGCCACCGGTGAATATATTGGCTGTTTCGGTCTGACTGAGCCAGATCATGGTTCTGATCCAGGCAGCATGATTAGCCGTGCCAAAAAAGTCGATGGTGGTTACCGTTTAACTGGCGCAAAAATGTGGATTACCAATAGTCCGATCGCGGATGTATTTGTGGTCTGGGCTAAAGAAGTCTCTGCTGAGGGTAATGTCGGTGACATTCGCGGTTTCATTCTGGAAAAAGGTTGGGAAGGGCTGTCTGCACCTGCGATTCATGGCAAGGTCGGTTTACGCGCATCAATCACTGGTGAAATCGTGATGGATAACGTCTTTGTCCCTGAAGAAAATGCCTTCCCGGAAGTGCGTGGTCTAAAAGGGCCATTTACCTGTCTGAACAGTGCGCGTTATGGCATTGCCTGGGGTGCCATGGGGGCAGCAGAATTCTGCTGGCATACCGCGCATCAATACACCATGGACCGTAAACAGTTTGGTCGTCCGTTGGCAGCAAATCAGCTAATCCAGAAGAAACTGGCGGACATGCAAACTGAAATTGCTCTTGGATTACAGGTCGCATTACGTTTTGGCCGCATGAAAGATGATGGCATTGCTTCAGTTGAAGGTACATCTTTAATTAAGCGTAATAACTGCGGTAAGGCACTGGATATTGCCCGTTTGGCCCGTGACATGATGGGCGGTAATGGGATTTCTGATGAATTTGGCGTAGCCCGTCATCTGGTCAATCTGGAAGTGGTGAATACCTATGAAGGTACTCATGATGTACATGCCCTGATTTTAGGACGTGCACAAACCGGCATCGCTGCATTTTGTAACTAAGTCTAGCTATAACATCTAGCCAGCACATGCTGGCTAGAGCGCCGACTATTTGCTGCCGTTTGTTTGCAAATACCAGGTTTTCTATAAGATATTCAATTAAAATCAAGTGGAAACATGCACATAAATTAAATACCCGATAGGCAGATGATAGGATTATCACCCTGTTTCACTATATCTTTCATATAAATAATTACGTGAAAGATAAAAGTTATAAAAGCACCGGAATGCTCAAAATATTTTAAGGACGCCATGAATACGATCAGTGCGCAACACCCTCATTTGGAAAATGATAACCAACCCAAGAAAAAAGTCTGGATTCTGGCCTTTGTGTTCTCATTTTTGGCATTACTGGTCGATGGAGCCGATATTGCGTTGTTGGCCTACAGTCTGACCAGTCTGAAACAGGAATTTTCATTAAGCAGTATGCAAGCCGGGGCGCTGGGCAGCTGGACATTGGCAGGTATGGCGATTGGTGGATTTTTTGGTGGCTGGGCATGTGACCGTTTTGGCCGGGTTCGTGTTATCGTCATTGCCATTGCATTATTTTCTTCATTAACCTTCTGGTTGGGATTCGTGGAAAGTTATGATCAGTTCAAATGGCTGCGATTTACGTCTGCGATTGGACTAGGTGCTCTATATATTGCCTGTAACACACTCATGGCAGAGTATGTACCCACCAAATATCGCTCTACAGTATTGGCAACGCTCATGACTGGCTGGACTTTAGGCTCGGTGGTCGCAACTGTTCTGGCTGGATGGTTATTACCTGAGTTTGGCTGGCGATACCTCTATTATATTGCCATTATTCCAATTGTACTGGCTTTCGCGATGTACTTTTTGGTGCCTGAACCGAAAGCCTGGTTAGAAGCACGTCAGGCCCGACTGGATGCAAAAGCCAGTGGCATTGTGCAGGAAAAGCCCAAGAACACTTTCAAAATGATTTTTGAAGATGCACTCAGCCGTCGCATGTTTATCCTCTGGTCCTTCAGTACCGCATTTTTACAGTTTGGCTATTATGGAGTCAGCAACTGGTTACCGGCCTACTTAGAGACTGATCTGGGAATCAAGTTTAAAGAAATGACCATGTATATGATCGGAACTTTCCTGATCATGATGTGTACCAAGGTTATTGCCGGTTTTATCGCTGACCGGATTGGCCGTCGTGCGGTATTTGCTTTCGGCACTATGGGTACTGCAATTTTTATCCCTGTGATTGTCTTTGGTAATACGCCGGATAACATTCTCTGGCTGATGTTATTTTTTGGTTTTCTCTATGGTATTCCATACGGTATTAATGCGACTTACATGACAGAAAGCTTCTCCACCAAAGTGCGTGGAACAGCCGTGGGTGGTGCCTATAACGTAGGCAGACTGGGTGCTGTGTTTGCACCTCTTACCATTGGTTATTTTGCTCAAGGAGGCTCAATTGGTACGGGTTTACTGATCATGGGAATTGCCTATTTTCTTTGTGGCTTGATTCCGGCTTTCTTTATTAAAGACCGCTTATTTGATCCGCAAAAAGCCGATTGATCTACCAATCAAAATATATAGAAAAGATGCTAGGAAGCAATATGATGAATAAAATCACGCAGGATATCGAAACAGTTCTCAAACAGATTCCTGATGGTGCACACATTATGACCAGTGGTTTCGGTCTGGCAGGCCAACCGGTGGAACTGATCGAAGCACTGATTGATCTGGGCCCGAAAGATTTAACCATTATCAATAATAATGCAGCCTCTGGAGATCGTGGACTTACCAATTTACTGTTATCGGGACTGGTCAAAAAAATGATCTGTTCCTTTCCACGCGCCAATAACTCTACTGTATTTGAAGACCTGTACAAGGCTGGAAAAATTGAACTGGAACTGGTTCCGCAGGGCAATCTGGCCTGCCGTATTCAGGCAGCAGGTGCCGGCTTAGGGGCAGTTTTCACGCCGACTGGCTTCGGCACCAAAATTGCAGAAGGCAAAGAAACGCGCCACATTAATGGCAAGGATTATGTGCTGGAATATCCGATTCATGCCGATTATGCCTTGATCTATGCCAATCAGGCAGACCGCTGGGGCAATTTGACCTACCGCAAGGCAGCGCGTAATTTTGGTCCGATCATGGCCAAAGCGGCGACAACCACTATCGCTCAGGTACATCAGATTGTGGAGCTGGGAGATCTTGATCCAGAGATTATCGTAACGCCGGGCATTTTTGTACAGCATGTGGTTCAGGTCGGAGATATCAAATAATGACTATTCAAAAACGTACTCGTGAACAGATTGTGGCAAAAGTCGCGCAAGATATTCCAAGCGGTTCTTTTGTCAATCTGGGCATCGGTTTACCGACCCGTGTGGCAGGTCATTTAAAACCGGAACAGAACGTGATCCTGCACTCTGAAAATGGTGTTTTGGGTTTTGCGGCCTTGAATGATCCTGAACAGGCAGATGATGACCTGATTAATGCCGGCAAGGAACTGGTGAGCATGCTGGAAGGCGGCAGTTTTATGAACTCTGCAGATTCCTTCGATATCATGCGCGGTGGGCATCTGGATATTTGCGTCATGGGGGCCTTTCAAGTGGCGATTAATGGTGATCTGGCCAACTGGCATACCGGTAATGCCGCTGCTGTACCTGCCGTAGGCGGCGCCATGGATCTGGCCGTCGGTGCCCGTTGTGTTTATGTCTGTATGGAACATGTCACCAAAAACGGTGCAGCCAAAATTGTTGAAGAGCTGACTTATCCGATTACCGGCAAGCACTGTGTAAACCGTATTTATACCGATTTGTGTGTGATTGAGCTCAAAGACCAGCAGGCCCGGGTCATTGAGATGGTGGAGGGGTTAAGCTTTGAGGAACTGCAACAGCAGACCGGATGTAAATTGCTGGATCATCGGCAGCAGTAGACAGCGCAGAGCTTCACCTTGTATAAATTACAGTATGCCTGTAACTTGTAAATCGTAGCTTAGGCTGCGATTTACGCATGTTTAAATGCTGAGTATTACATATAGATTTTGAATATCTGGAATAAGGCCGATCTTTACGCAATTTGAAGATATAAATACAAATTTTTGCTATGTGTTTAGTCCCAGCTTTTTATCGTGGATGAATACAAGATTCATTTAAGTGCCAGTATTGGTATTGTTGCAGATGACAGTTCGATTCAGCATTCTTCTGAGCTGATTTATCAGTCTGTTCTGGCGATGCAGGAAGCCAAAAGACAAGGCCGAAATATCTGGCAATGGTATGAAAAAACCAATATGAAACCTGCACCAGAAATAGATTATGCAAATCTGCGTATGGAACTGATGCAAGCGATCAACCAGAAACAGTTTAATCTTTTCTATCAACCGATTATTAATCCTGCAAATGGTCAGGTGACTGGCGTAGAAGCTCTGATTCGCTGGCAGCACCCGCAGCAGGGTTATATTTCTCCTGCGGTTTTCATTCCGCTTGCAGAACGAACAGGGCAAATTATCGGTGTAGGCCAGTGGGTTCTGGAAAAAGCCTGCGTAGATATTGCTGCATGGAACAAGCAGCACAATCGTCAGATCACCGTATCGGTCAATATTTCTCCGCTCCAATTCCGCAGGGCAGGTTTCCTGCAAATACTTAAACATGTCCTTGCAAGCAGTCAATTGCCTCCGGAGCTGCTCAAAATTGAGATTACCGAAGGGGTGATTATTAATGGCGCAGATCGCACCATTGAAATTTTGAAAACGGTACGTGCTTTAGGTGTTCAAGTCGCGATTGATGACTTTGGGACCGGCTATTCAAGCCTGAGTTATCTACGGCGCCTGCCGATCAACCAGATCAAGCTAGATCGGAGTTTTATCGAGGAACTGACACTGGATGATCAGAATGCTGCAATTGTTCAATCCATCATTCATCTGGCCCATCAGCTTGATTTAGATGTTGTGGCTGAAGGTGTGGAAACCTTGAATCAAGCCCAATTACTTTATCAACAAGGCTGTGATTTACTACAAGGCTTTTTTTATGCGAAACCTGCGCCTTTAACTGAATTAAAGCCTCTTTATTTATCCATGGAATCTGATCATCCGCAAAGAAATTAAAAATTCAAGGTGAAAGTACAGTGATTAAGGTCTGGGCTGGATATTCACCAAATTGTGTTTTTGATTCAGGTCATAATAATTAATTACAAACATCAGCAAGGCAAATAGAAAACCGAGTGCTACACAGGCCGGCCAGCCATAGATTTTCCATAAACTTAAAGACAGAAATGCACCAAGCCCGGCACCAGAAAAATAACAGGTCATGTAGATGGCATTAATACGCGAGCGGGCTTGGACTGAAAGCCGATAGACCAGATTCTGGTTGAGTACATGTAAAGATGAAATGCCAAAATAGGCAATCATCAGGCCCAGAATATATAACCATAAACTGCGCTGTGCAAAAGCCAGAGGAATCCAGGCCAAAATCAGTCCAGCTGTCGCGAGCTGTGCCAGCCACTTCTCCCGATGGCGGCCAATCATTTTCCCCGTCCATTGTGAAGACCAGATCCCGATTACCCCCACGACGCCCATCAGACCAATCTGGAAGTCATTAAAATGGTAGGGTGCTTCTGCCAGAATAAAAGTCATGGTGGTAAAAATGATGCTCAGCATTCCAAAACCCAGACCGCCGATAAGACTCCGTCGCATCAACATCGGTTCGGTCTTGGCAAAGGTAAATAAGGAATAATAGATCTGTAAAATGCTCATCTGTAACTGGCTTTTCGCTTTGGGTAATTGATACCACATCGCAATACTTAAAAGTAAAATGGCGCAACCACTTAATAAGTACACGGCATGCCAGGACCATAAGGTAGAAATCATTCCTGATACAGTTCGGGCAAACAGGATACCGACCAGAACACCACTCATCAGCAGACCGACCACTTCAGCACTTTTTTCTCTTTGAGATAGGTTGGCCGCAAAAGGAATTAGAATCTGGGTGGTAATCGAACAGAAAGAGGCGAGCAGAGTAAAACCATACAGCATATGCAGATTGGTACTGGCAGAAAGTCCGATTAGCGCCAGACCGGTACAGCACATCAGGCTACAGATATATAAACGCTTTTCAAATAAATCACCCAGAGGCACAAACAAAAACAGACCGGCTGCATAGCCAATCTGAGTCAGGACCACTGTCCAGCCAGACTGCGCCACACTTATATTTAAGTCCTGGGCAATCGAATAAATTAAGGGCTGGTTAAAGTAATTACAACCCGCGCAGAGTGCGCAGGTCATAGCCATCATAAACATAAATTTTCGTGAAATTTGCCCTTGGGTTGACATCCTTGTCTCCTGAGGCTTTAGAAACTATAAGTCGCTGATAGGTTCACACGCGAAACATCCGCTTCTCGATTATCAAAAGTCTCACGTTTGCCGTGGTGATATTCTGCGCCCAGATTAACCTTTGGAACTGGAGAGTAAATCACATTGGCCACATAGTCAGTTAAACGTTTGTTGGTTTCAGGATGCGCGCGTGCATAGTCGCTGGAATCATCAAAATCAACAATGCTGGCATTAATGCTGCTACGTAGTTTTGGGGTGAATTTATGTGTGAATCCAATATTTAAACTATTAAACTCATTGAGTAAAAGTTCGTTATTAACTGGATCGACTGAATAATCACCCCCCCATTCAGCGCCATCACTTGTTGATCCTTGAGTCAAGAAAGCTGCAATGCGCTGGTCACCGACCATATGGAAATAGTTGCCCTGAATCGAGTTTTGATCATCAAGATGATAACGTCCACCAAGACCTACACCCCAACCGACTTTTTCAATATCGCCTGTATCTGTTTGCGCCTGCTTTTGATTGACAAAGCCTTGAGCTAATACATGCAGCGGACCTGATTGATGGACATATTTCGTCGTCAAAGCAGGCAAGGCAGAAGAACGATCGCCACCGGCCATATACTCCAGACCGACATTCCAGGTATTTTCCGGATCAAGTTTGAAAGCATAGCTGACTTGAGGGGTACGTAGGACTGATCCACCCAGAAACAGGCTGTAATCGACAGCTTCAGTACTAATTTCAGGGGTAGACATTAGTGACCAGGCCTGACCAAATGTCCAGTTATAGTATTTTAAATGTGCATGACGAATACGTAATCCACCGTCACCTTTACCATTATTGGTCCAGAAATCAGCTTCTAAACGTGCAGAAACATTTGGATTTCCACCAAGGTCTTTCGCCAAGAAACCAATTCGGCTGGCAGCTGCAGTAAAATCTGAACGGGTAGAGTCAGGTTCAGTAAAAGGGACTTTATTGATCTGGTTAATGGTACGGCCACGAGCTTCGGTGGTACTTTTGAAATCGACTGCGCCATCAAAGCGAATCAATCCATAAACATCGACATTATCCACCATCGAACTCAAGGTTTTAGAGTCTTGTGCTTTGGCTTCTTCCTGCTGGTTCTTTAAGGCAAGTTGCGCTGCTTTTTGCTGTTCCAGTTCGGCCTGGATTTGCTTTAACTGTGATTCTAAAAACTGCATCCGGTCTTCAGATGCTTCTGCTGAAAATGTCTGTGCTGAAGCAATGCCACATAGTGTCGCTAAAACTAATTTTTTCATTTCTTAATCCCTAAAGAAATTTTCTGATATCTAAAAAGGAAAATCTTTCCTTGTCGTTGCTCTTATTGCTAAATGCAGAAATTTTGACTTTTAAATAGTGAATACGCGATCAGTTCAACCCGACACATCCTGATCAGATCAAAGCATATGGATTCGATATTAAAGTCATGAAATTTGGATTCAGGAGAGCCGTAAATACACAGCTCTCCTGATTTAAAACTTATTCTGCTTTTTGCGGATCGTATAAACGGTCTTTAATAAACAGGGCTGGAATCAAGCCGCACAGGAAGTATGCTGCACCCATCACCATCAAGCCTGTACCAATCGAACCTTGCATCGCCAGATAGCCAATGGTAATTGGCGCGAAGATCGCACCGATACGGCCAATGTTGAACGCACCGCCTACGGCAGTACCACGAACGCCAGTCGGGAAGCTTTCAGTGAGATAGGTTGCGTTAATCGCATATGGAATACCATACAGGAAGCCGAAGATCAGCATGAGAACGCCAATGTTATCGGCGGTATGCATATACACTACGACAGGAATAAATAGCGCTGTTCCCATGGTGCCGAAAGCAAATACGATACGGCGACCAATTTTGTCAGCCACATAGCCTGCAATGATTTTGGCGAACATCATGGTGATAAAGGTACCTACCATGTATAACGCCATTTCTTTAAACTTGATGCCTAGTTCAGCTTCAAGATAACTTGGCAACCAGTTACTTACACCGAAGTAACCAAATAACAGGAACCCGGAGCTGAAAGACCACAGGATGAACATCTTGCCATGGGTCTTGTCTTTAAGAATGGTGATGTATGGATTGCCCTTTTTGGCATCGTTATCCACAATCTGACCAGTTCTTTTCATTTCACGGACACGCTTCCATGACTCAGGCTCTGGTACCATGAAATGCATGAGGATACCTAAAGCCAATGGAGCAATCGTGATCCAGTACAGCATACGCCAACCGAATTCAGGAATGATCCAGCCTGAAAGCATGGTGATGACCAGAGAACCTAAAGTGAAACCGGTCATTAATGTTGCCAGTACGGTGGTACGGTATTTAGTCGGTACGTATTCTGACATCAGGGTATTACAGGCAATATATAAACAACCTAAACCCAAGCACGAAAGGGTACGTAGAATTGAGAATTCAGTATAAGACTGAGCAAAACCTGAATAGGCAGATAAAATTGAAAAGGCGATGGTTGCTAATACGATGACACGTACGCGACCGAACTTGTCACAAGCCCATCCACCGACAAAGCCACCAATCCCCATACCCAAAAGAGAATAACTTCCCAGAGCACCTGCCTGTACAGAAGTCAGTCCCCATTCCGCTTTCAGACTGGTCAAACTGAAAGCCAGAATACCAATGTCTGCACCGTCACATAGTAAAATCAAAAAAGCAAAGACAAAGGCTGTCATCCACAGGCGTTTAGGTGCCTGTTTGACAGTGCCGTCGGAGGAGACTCCCGTTTTAGTTTCCTCAGCTACGATGGTATCGCTTGTCATTCTTATATCCTCTATAAATTAAAAGTAGCATTTCCTCTGCTACCGCTAAATCCATTTTTCTTCCTCTCGGAAAAGTGTTTTTCCTGATATAAAGTGTCCGTTTCTGTTCGGTTTAGTCACTTCAACAATCAGGTTAAATCTGATTTTTCAGTCCTATACGGGTAAAAAATCATTGAACGACGAAGTATCTTTATTACGTAAATTAATTTTTAGTTTCGCTATAAGGCTAATAATTACTTAAATGAATAGCCAAATTTAGCCTTAAATAATTAATTCCGTATTGCGAAATCAATTAATCATAAAATAACCAGATGGACAAGAGTTTTTACTCTATTTTTAGTAAAAAATAACTTTTTTGAATTTTGGAGTTAAAAATCCTTGATTTATGCCCTTAGAAACCGTAGTTTTATATAAAATAAAATTTCGCTATACAAAATAAATGGAGATTTTAATGGAACAGGTAGTTCAAGTAGAGCAAATCTCGGCACATGTGGCGATGGTCAAGATCCATCGTCCAGAAGCTAAAAATGCCCTGAATACAGAAGTGCGTCAGAAACTGGCTGCGGCTTTTCTGCAATTGAATGACGATGAAAATATCCGTGCCATTATTCTCACTGGTGGTGAAACTGACTTCGCTGCAGGTGCTGATCTTAAAGAATTAGCCAATGCTGAAACGATCCAGATGATGCAACGTCGTACCGAACGTTACTGGCAAGCCATTGCACAGTGTTCAAAGCCGGTGATTGCAGCAGTAAACGGTTATGCATTGGGCGGTGGCTGTGAACTGGCGATGCACGCTGACATTATCATTGCCGGAAAAAGTGCCCAGTTCGGTCAGCCTGAAGTCAAAGTAGGGGTAATGCCGGGTGCTGGAGGTACACAGCGTTTATTCCGTGCCGTGGGTAAATTCCATGCGATGCGCATCATCATGACGGGTTGCCTGGTACCTGCACCAGAGGCATATCAGATTGGCCTGGTGTCTCAAGTAACGGAAGATAGCGAAACCCTGGCAACAGCAATCAAGATGGCTGAAGGTCTGGCAAAAATGCCGCCAATCGCGCTGGAACAAATTAAGGAAGTGGCTTTACTGGCTGAAGATGTGCCACTCAATGCCGGCTTAATGCTGGAACGTAAATCCTTCCAGATGCTGTTCTCTTCAGAAGATCAAAAAGAAGGTATGCAAGCCTTTATTGAAAAACGTAAACCAAATTATCAGGGACGATAAGCATGAGCATTCAAATTCAGAAAATCGGTATTATTGGTGTAGGTACGATGGGTGCGGGCATTGCCCAGATCGCAATTCAATCTGGCCATGATGTCGTGTTGTTTGATGCCAAAGCGGGTGCTGCTGAACAGGCACAGGAAAAGCTGGCTAAAACATTAAATACCCTGGCTGATAAAGGTAAATTCAGCCATGAAAAAGCTGCTGAAGATATTGCTCATTTATCGATTGCTCATCAGATCGAAGACCTGAAAGATTGCGATTTAATCGTTGAAGCGATTATTGAAAATCTGGAAATCAAGCAAAAACTGATGCAGCAACTGGAAGGTATCGTAAAACCGGAAGCAATTCTGGCATCCAATACATCTTCACTATCCATTAGTGCGATTGCTGCCAATTGCAGCCAGCCGGAACGCGTTGCTGGTTATCACTTCTTTAACCCAGTTCCACTGATGAAAGTGGTTGAGGTCATTGAAGGCTTTAATACTCGTGCCGATATTGTGGATGCACTCACTCAGCTATCGACCAAGATGGGACATCGCCCGGTAAAGGCTAAAGACACCCCAGGGTTTATTATCAACCATGCTGGCCGTGCTTTTGGTAGTGAAGCCTATGCGATCCTGAATGAAAATGTCACTCCATTTTATGACATTGACCGCATCTATCGTGACGGGATCGGTTTCAAAATGGGACCATTCGAGTTAGGCGATTTGACCGGGATGGATGTATCTCATCCGGTGAGCGAATCTATTTATCACCAATATTATGAAGAAACACGTTACCGCCCAAGCGTGATTACCCGCCAGCGTTTTATTGCCAAACAATTAGGCCGCAAAACTGGTAAAGGTTTTTATGATTACACTTCAGGTAGCAAAGTAGGTGATGTGGCTCCAACCTTGGTTGAAAAGCTGGATCAATATCCATCGGTTTGGCTAGGCACAGAATATAGCGAAGACCGTCAGGCGCTTGAGCAATATCTGCAGCAGTTCAACATCCAGATCGAGCAAACTGAAACACCATCAGCAGATGCTTTAATTCTGATTGCCACTTATGGCGAAGATGCGACTTCTGCCGCAGTTCGTTATCAGGTAGCTCCCCAGCAAGTAGTCTGTATCGATCTACTTTACGGCCTGAATAAACACCGCACCTTGATGCCAACGTTTGTGACCAAACCTGAACTGGTAAACGCAGCACAATCGATTTTCAATTTGGATGGTGTGACTGCGAGCACAATTCAGGAAAGCGTTGGTTTTGTAGCCCAACGTGCTTTGGCCATGATCGTGAATCTAGGCTGTGATATTGCCCAGCAAGGTGTTGCAACCGTAGAAGATATCAACGTTGCCGTGAAGTTAGGTCTTGGTTATCCATACGGCCCAATTGAATGGGGCGATGTATTAGGCGCTGAAAAAATTCTGAAAATTTTAGACCGCATGACTGCGATTACTCGTGACCAGCGTTACCGTCCAAGTCCTTGGTTGCGCCGCCGCGTTCAGCTCGGTTTACCTCTTGTTCATACTACACATTAATTAAAAAGTTAAAGGAATAACACTCATGTTAAATGCCTATATTTATGATGGTTTACGTTCTCCAATCGGTCGCCATGCAGGAAGCCTGGCAACTGTCCGTCCAGATGATCTGGCAGCAACAGTCATTAAAAATCTGCTAGAAAAAACCGGTATTCCGGCAGCAGATGTAGAAGATGTGATCTTTGGTAGCACCAACCAAGCCGGTGAAGACAGCCGTAATGTGGCTCGTTTTGCAGCATTGCTTGCAGGTATGCCAGTGACCGTTCCAGGTCAAACTGTAAACCGTCTTTGTGCTTCAGGCCTGGGTGCTGTGATCGATTCAGCACGTGCCATTACCGCAGGTGAAGGCGAACTGTATATTGCAGGTGGTGTAGAAAGCATGACGCGTGCACCGTTTGTAATGGGTAAAGCTGAAAGTGCGTATTCACGTGATGCCAAAATTTATGACACCACCATTGGTACACGTTTCCCGAACCGTAAATTCACCGATCAGTTTGGCGCGCACAGCATGCCAGAAACAGGTGATAACGTCGCTGAAGAGTTTGGCATTACGCGTGAACAGGCAGATACTTTTGCTGCTGCATCACAAGCGAAATATCAAGCTGCAAAAGAAGCAGGTTTCTTTGAGGGTGAAATTACCCCGATTGAAGTTTCACAAGGGCGTAAATTACCGCCTAAATTAGTGACTGAAGATGAACATCCACGTCCATCTTCGACATTTGAAGCATTATCCAAGTTAAAACCGCTTTTCGAAGGTGGTGTTGTGACTGCAGGTAATGCATCAGGTATCAATGACGGCGCTGCAGCACTGATTATCGGCAGTGAAAAAGTTCAGGAACAGTATGGTTTAAAACCTTTAGCACGTATCCTGTCTTCTGCAGCCGCTGGCATTGAGCCACGCATCATGGGTGCGGGTCCAATTGAAGCGATCAAAAAAGCCGTAAAACGTGCGGGTTTGACGCTAGATGATATGGACATTATCGAGATCAATGAAGCATTTGCTAGCCAGGTATTATCTTGCCTGAAAGGTCTGGATGTGGCTTTTGATGATCCGCGTGTGAATCCAAACGGTGGTGGTATTGCGATTGGCCATCCACTGGGCTGTTCGGGTGCGCGTTTGGCTTTAACCGTTGCGCGTCAGTTACAGCGTACCGGTAAAAAATATGCCGTGATCAGCCTGTGTATTGGTCTGGGTCAAGGCTTGGCAATGGTGATTGAAAACCCTGAAGCAGCTTAACCGCTTGAGTTATCACCTTCATGCCATGTATAGATGATATGCATGGCATTTTTTATTGCGCTATTTATATAGATAGAGAAATAAAAATCCCTGCACATGCAGGGAATGTTTAAATCAGTTCAAAGACTATTTGCGTCCAGTCACCAATAAAGTCGCTGAACCAAAGGCATAAACTTTACCTTCTTTATCGACAATCCGGCCTTCTGAAGTGAGTACATTACGTCCGATCCGGATGACTTCACCAATGGCAGTATAGGTTTCACCACTTTTCATGGCTTTCAGCATTTTCACATTCAGATCGATGGTCGAAAAACTTACCCCGGCATCAACCGTCGTATGCACGGCAGCACCGGTCGCACTGTCTAAAACCGTTGCACAAAAACCGCCATGAATCCCACCTTGTAAATTGTAATGGCGCTGATCGGGGCGTACTTCATATTCCACATAGTTCTCACGCACCAACGTTAGACGCATGGGAATAATTTCACTCATGGCTGAACTGGAAATTTCCCCATTCTTGATGGCAGTGAGATATTCAAGTCCGTTTAATTGTGATGTTGGCATAGCAACTCCTTGTAATGATTTATTTCGCTTTATGAAATAATATTCTGTTTTTCTAAAATTATGATATAACAGATAGTGATCGAAATGCTATATTTTTCCAGGATGGAATGATGACAATAAAAAATCTCGTTACAGCTGCTGAATGGCAGGCACGCTGTGAACTGGCTGCGCTTTATCGCATTATTGCGCATTATCGGATGACCGACTTGATTGATACCCACATCAGTTTAAGAGTCCCAGATCAACCAGACTGCTTTCTGATTAATCAATATGGTGTCGCATTTGAAAAAATGCGTGCCTCAACGCTGGTAAAGATTAATCATGAAGGGCAAGTGGTAGAAAGCTATGAACAAGACAAGCCAGTCAATATGGCGGGATTCGTGATTCACTCTGCAATTCATGAAACACATCCTCATCTGAACTGTGTCATTCATACGCATACCGCGGATGGAATTGCTGTTTCTGCACAGAAACATGGACTTCTCCCAATTTCCCAGCACGCCATGAAGTTTTATCAGCATGTGGCCTATCACGAATATGAAGGCGTTGCGCTTTCAACTGATGAGCAGGAGCGTCTGATTCAGGACTTAGGCAGCCATCGCGCCATGATTTTACGTAATCATGGCCTGTTAACGGCTGGGGAAACCATTGCACGAGCTTTTCATGAAATCTATTTCCTGGAACGCGCCTGTCAGGCACAGGTCAAGGCCTTAAGTGGCGGTGCTGAATTGCATTATCCAGCAGAAGAAGTCCGAATTAAAACAGCTAAGCAGTTCGCCAGTCCTCTTATTGAACCGATTTTACAGCGTGCCTGGCAGGCCGCTTTGTCCCTGATTGAGCATCAATATACGGAGTATGCATCATGATTGTTATTTCCAGTTCTGTACCAAATATTGAAGCCATTCTGGTCAAGTCTTTTCAAAAATATGCGCCTGCTGGAAGTTTCTGTACAGTGGACAGCCCTGAAGCTGAACAGGCAACCACAGTTGCTGCCTGGTTTCCAGATCTGGAAAAAGTGCAGCAGCTACCAAAGCTTGGCCTGATTCATTCGATTGCTGCTGGGGTAGAACATTTAAACTTAAATGCTGTACGCCCGGATCAAGCCGTTTGCCGGGTACTGGATCCGCATCATCAAAAAGGCATGTTTGATTATCTGCTTTGGGGCGTGCTGTATTTTCAGCGTTATTTTGACCGCATGATCCAGCAGCAAAAGCAGCAGCTATGGAAGCAGTATCGCCAAAGCTATAGCCATCATATCCAGGTCGGGATTATGGGACTGGGGCATATGGGCGGATACGTAGCAGAACGCTTTGCTGACATGGGCTATCAAGTCTCTGGTTGGTCGAATTCCCCAAAAGATATTAATCAAGTTAAAAGTTATGTGGGCCAAGAACAACTTTCCGAGTTCCTGGCTCAAAGTCAGATTCTAATTAACCTGCTACCACTCACCGAAGAAAATGCCGGGATTCTTTCTGCTGAATTATTTCAGCAACTACCTGAACAGGCAGCTTTGATTCATGTCGGGCGTGGTCAGCATTTAATTGAACAGGATTTATTGAATGCACTGGATTCTAGTCATCTGCGTGGTGCAATTGTTGATGTCTTTGAGCAGGAACCATTACCTGCTGACCATCCATTCTGGCAGCATGAAAAAATTGTGGTGACACCACATGTTGCCTCACATGCCCCAATGTCTGTGGTGGTAGAGCAGATTCTGGAAAATGACCGCCGCTTAAATCAAGGCCTGGATTTGTGTCATCAAGTGGATGTCAATAAAGGCTATTAATTGTAGGGATACAGACAAAAAAATAAGGAAATTGATGATGTGGGAAATGATTCAAACCCAGATTCAGCAAGGCGTCGCGACTTTAAGTTTTAACCGTCCAGATTCACTGAATAGTTTCAACCGGCAAATGCATGAGGAAGTCCAGCAAGTACTGAAAAGCTGGAATACGGATTCAGGTATTCGGGTGATTGTGATTCGGGGTAATGGCCGGGCATTTTCAGCAGGACAGGATTTAAAAGAACGTGCCGGACAGCTCGGCAATGTACCTTTGCCTCCCGAAGGTTCGCTAGCCAAATATTATAATCCTTTGATTAATCTGATTCGTAAAAGTCCCAAACCGGTGATTGCAGCGGTAAATGGTGTGGCTGCCGGTGCAGGGGCCAATATCGCACTGGCTTGCGATCTGGTCATTGCCAAGGAAAGTGCCAAATTTATTCAAGCCTTTTCAAAAATTGGCTTAATTCCCGATGCCGGCGGTACCTGGATGTTGCCGCGTTTAATTGGTTATGCACGCGCTATGGCATTAACCTTACTCGGTGAACCTGTGCATGCCAAAGAAGCAGCTGAAATGGGCATGATCTGGAAAATGATCCCTGATGCAGAATTTGATGCTTATATCGATGAACTGGCACAGCGACTGGCACAACAGCCGACCTATGCACTGGCCTTAACCAAACAGGCTTTGCAACGCAGTGCTGAAAATAGCATGGATCAGCAACTGGAGCTTGAACAAAATCTGCAATACTTGGCCTTGAGTAGCCAAGACTACAAAGAAGGTGTGCATGCCTTTGTCGAAAAACGCCCCGCACAATTTACCGGACGCTAAGGAGAGCATTCATGAACATTCAAACACGTATTACCGAGCTTTTAGGCATTCGCTATCCGATTATTCAAGGCGGCATGATGTGGGTCGGTACCGCAGAAATGGCCAGTGCAGTCTCCAATGCGGGTGGCTTGGGAACACTGACTGCATTGACTCAGCCCACACCTGAAGCGCTGACCAAGGAAATTGCACGTTGCCAAGAAATGACCAATCAGCCTTTTGCGGTGAATCTGACTTTATTACCCGCTGTAAACCCACCGCCGTATGCTGAATATCGACAGGCCATTATTGAAAGTGGGATCAAGATAGTAGAAACGGCAGGCAACAAGCCGCATGAACATATTGAAGCCTTTAAACAACACGGCATCATCGTGATTCATAAATGTACCTCGGTCCGTCATGCACTTTCAGCACAAAGAATCGGTGCGGATGTGATCTCGATTGATGGTTTTGAATGTGCTGGTCATCCGGGTGAAGATGATATTCCTGGGTTAATCCTGATTCCTGCAGCCGCTGATCAACTTACTGTACCGATTGTGGCCAGTGGCGGTTTTGCTGATGGACGCGGTCTGGTGGCAGCACTTGCTTTAGGTGCTGAAGGCATCAATATGGGGACACGCTTTTGTGCTACTCAGGAAGCGCCGATCCATCCAAACATTAAGCAGTTTTATGTCGATAATGATGAACGGGCAACGCATCTGCTTTATCGTCAGTTCAGGAATACGGCCCGTGTTGCGAAGAATACCGTATCTGATCTCGTCGTTAAAATGAGTGAAAATCCAAATCTGGAATTTGAGCAGATTCGCCCTTATGTCAGTGGCTTAAAAGGCAAGCTGGCTTTGGAAAATGGTGATATAGATGCTGGTGTACTGACTGCAGGTCAAGTGATGGGGTTGATCCATGACATTCCAACCTGTCAAACGCTGATTGACAATATCATGCAAGAAGCAGAACAGATAGTTCAGCAACGTTTGGCTCAGTTTTTCCCGCGCTAGATCGATTTATTTTGATCATTTAATAAAAAGCCATTCATTACCGAATGGCTTTTTTATACCAAAGTTTTAATTTTTTAAATGTGATTTTTTATGTCATGACTAGATTTTATCCATGAACTTATATTATATTTGACCTAAAACATAATTTCGTATTATGAAATTAATTGTCATAAATACACAAATTAGAACTCATACAAGGGAATTACGATGAGAAATTATATTGCGCCATTAAAAGACATGAAGTTTGTCCTAAAAGATCTGCTCAATGTTGAACAGAAATACGAAGGCTATGCAAAGTTCGCAGACAAAGTTTCTATGGATATTATGGAACAATATCTGGAAGTCGCTGCGGACTTTTGCCAAAACGAACTTCTACCAATTAATGCCACAGGCGACCAGCAGGGCTGCCGTTTGCAAGATGGCGTCGTAACTACACCGGATGGTTTTAAAGCTGCTTATGACAAATATGTAGAACTTGGCTTTACCTCATTAACTGGTGATGAAAAATATGGCGGCCAAGGCTTCCCGACTTTATACCGTATCGCGATTTCAGAAATTATTACCGCGACCAACTGGTCTTGGGGCATGTATCCGGGCCTATCACACGGTGCTATGCGCACTCTGGAACACCACGGAAGCGATGAGCAAAAACAGAAATTTCTGGTGCCTTTAATTGCCGGCCGCTGGACTGGAACCATGTGTTTAACCGAATCGCATGCTGGTTCAGATCTGGGATTAATCCGTACCAAAGCAGTGCCAAATGAAGATGGCAGTTATAGCATCAGCGGTGAGAAAATCTTTATATCTGCCGGTGAACATGACCTGGCTGAAAATATTGTGCATATCGTACTGGCACGTTTACCCGATGCGCCTGCCGGTACCAAAGGTATTTCGCTGTTTATCGTGCCGAAATACAATTTGGATGAAGCGGGCAATGTGGCTTCGCGTAATGGCGTGGTCTGCAGCGCGCTTGAACACAAAATGGGGATTCACGGGAATGCGACTTGTGTACTGAATTTTGACAATGCCAAAGGTTTTCTGATCGGGCCTGAAAACCGCGGCCTGAACTGCATGTTTACCTTTATGAACTCGGCGCGTATTGGTACAGCGATTCAGGGTCTGGCAGCAGCAGAATCTTCTTATCAGGGCGCATTGGCTTATGCCAAAGACCGTCTGGCCATGCGTTCTTTGGAAGGTGCCAAGGCGCCCAACCAGCCAGCAGATCCAATTATTGTGCATCCGGCTGTACGTAACATGCTGCTGACTCAAAAGGTATTTGCAGAAGGTTCACGTGCGCTGGCCTATTATCTGGCGACCTATGCCGATATTGCTGAAGCCACTGACAGCCCGGAAGAAAAGAAAGCAGCTGAAGACCGTCTGGCATTATTAACCCCAATTGCCAAAGCATTAATGACTGAAACTGGCATAGAAGCGGCTAAACATGGTATGCAGATTTTCGGTGGTCACGGTTATATAGCTGAACATGGCATGGAACAGATTGCCCGTGATGCACGTATTGCCAGCCTCTATGAAGGAACCACTGAAATTCAGTCTATCGATTTACTGGCGCGTAAAGTTCTAGGTTCAAAACTGGGTCTGCTGACCGCATTAACCGATGAAATCCAAGCTTATGTGAAAGAGCACCAACAACATGTCCAGTTCAGCCAGCAAGTTGCACAAGTCAGCCAGTTGACTGAACAATGGCTGGAATTAACCAGAACCATTCAGGAGCAAGCTCAACAGTCTGCCAATGAAATTGGGGCAGCATCAGTTGACTACCTATATTTCTCTGGTTATGTCGTGTCCGCTTATCTGTGGCTGAAAATGGCAATTACTGCGCAGCAGAAAATTGAAGAAGGCAATACTGATCCGTTCTATGCAGCCAAGATCAAAACGGCACAATTCTTCTTTGCACGTATTTTGCCAAGAACTTCAACCCACTTTGCCAATATTCAGGCGGGTGGTGAGAGCCTGTTCTTGCTTGCACCAGAAGAGTTTAAATTCGATTAATCCTTTTACCCACGATCAATCTCTCGATCGTGGGTCTTTTTAAATTTCTACTTTTTTATCCTGCACAATATTCAATATCGATGGGTACTTTTCAGTATTGCATCGGCCATAAAACAACAAGATCAGGAGTCTATATGGATTTAGACACGATTACTCGACAATGTCCTTATGGTGATCTACAACTGCCTTATCATGAAGTTGGACAGAAATCCTTATATCCCACCATTATTCTGATTCATGGTACGGGTGGAAATACCGACAAGCATTTCAGCTATATTTTCCCCATGCTCGGTATTCATCAGCGGGTTTTATCAATTGATTTACATACTCCAGATAAAACCGATCTGGCAGTGACTGATTTTAGTCAGCAAGTTGAAGCACTGATCCAGCATGCAGTAGCAGCTGATGAAGCGATTACTGTGGTGGGTTATTCACTCGGTGCCGTAATTGCTGCACAAGTAGCCGCGAGTCTCAAACAGCGTGTAGCACGTTTAATCCTGTTGGCCGGTTGGGCAAAAACCAGTTCGGTGCAACAACTACGGACCACGATCTGGCAACAGTTATTTAATGATCAATCTGCGGCATTGCCACATTTTGTGAATTATTGCCTGTATAGCGATGACTATCTGTCAGCCCGTTCTGAAAAACAGGTGCTCGATCTGGCACGCTTTGTAAAGCTTTCCCAAGATGCAGCCAAACAGCGTGAACTGAATTATCGCATTGATATCACTGCCATCCTGCCGGATATTTCTGCGGAGACTTTGATTGTGGCTTGCCGTGAAGACCGTATGGTGCCTTTAGCCCAAGCAAAATTACTCTTTGCTTCGATTCAGAACAGCCGCTATATCGAAATTTCTTCAGGACATGCAATTCATATTGAAGCACCAGCGGAAGTGGTGCAATTGATCAACCAGTTTAGCCAGCATCCAGAACAGTATCCAGCGAATCAAAAAATCCAGCCCATGATGCCTTAAAAAGGAGAAAAATAATGCAAGCTCAAGGACAGCGCAGCAAGATTTTAATTGTAGGCAGCGGTTTTGGTGGCCTAGGAATGGCGATCCGTCTTAAACAGCAGGGCATTCACGATTTTAAAATCATTGAACGTGCCGCAGAAGTGGGCGGAACTTGGCGTGATAATACCTATCCCGGCGTCGCCTGTGATGTACCGTCACATTTATATTCTTTCTCTTTCATTAAAAATCCCAACTGGTCTCGTGTCTTTCCGCAAGGGGCAGAAATTCAGCGTTATTTGATTCAATGCTGCGATCAGGAAAATATTCGGCCACATATCGATTTTCAGACTCAACTGGAAAAAGCTAGCTGGAATACCGAAAAACGTAGCTGGAATATTCAGACCTCTAAAGGTGTTTATGAAGCGGAATTTTTAATTACAGCAACCGGGCATCTGGCAGATGAACATCTTCCGCAAATTCCAGGACTGGAAGAATTTCAAGGTCAGGTGATGCATTCTGCACGTTGGAATCACGAAGTTAATCTGGATAATCAGCGCGTGGTTGTCGTAGGTTCAGGCGCTTCTGCTATCCAGCTTGTACCGGAAATTGCCAAAATAGCAAAAAATCTGACAGTTTTGCAACGCAGTGCACCGTATATTTTGCCGCGACCAGACCGACCTTATTCTGAGTCAGAAAAACAGCTTTTCCGCAAAGATCCGGACAGTATGTCAACCTTAAGACATTCCTTGTTTTGGGGTAATGAATACAATTTTGCCCAGCGCCGTAATCTGAAAAGCCAGATTGAGCGGGTCAAGAAAAACTGCCTGCAATTCTTAAAACATCAGATTTCAGATCCTGAATTACAGCGCAAACTTACGCCGGATTATGAACCTGGTTGTAAGCGCTTATTGCTTTCTAATGATTATTATCCGACTTTTCTAAAACCAAATGTCACACTTGAAGACTCAGCATTGGCAGAAGTTACGAAAGACGGGGTATTAAGTCAGGATGGAAATAGATTTTTTGCAGATATCATCGTATTTGCCACCGGATTTGAAGCGGCGCGTCCACCCTATGCCGCAAAGGTAGTCGGTAAACAGGGTTTAAGTCTGGAACAGCAATGGTCCAGCGGTATGCAGGGTTATCAGTCAACGACCGTACACAACTTTCCAAACTTGTTTATCCTGAATGGTCCCAACACCGGAAGTGGGCATAATTCAGCGCTTTATTTTCTGGAAACCCAGTTTGATTTGATTCTAGATGCCTTGCAGTTTTTTGAGCAGGAACAGATTCAGGTCTTTGAAGCGGATCAGAATGCTGAAAATAGCTATATGCAGGAGCTACAGCAGCTTTCCCAAGGTAGTGTCTGGTTATCGGAAAGCTGTAAAAGCTGGTATCTGGACCCGGTCAGTCGCAAGCTGACTTTGGTCTGGCCGGATTATGCTCATTCATTTAGGGATAAAAATCAGCATTTTATTCGTAGCGGTTATCACTACCAGTATGTTGAATCGAGACAGCAGAAAGTGGTTTAAAATATTTAATTAAAATCAAAATCTTATGGTTTAAATGATACAAAATAAATGTAAATCCAGGATAGGAGTATAGTCATGAGCAGTCAGCCATGGATGGAAGAATATAAAAAGTGGAATATCAATCCGGAGTTTACCCGGCCAGATCCTGAGAAAACCCTGAGCACGACAATTGCTGAGAATTTGGTAAAATTTCAGGATAAAACCGCATTTATCTATCTGGATCGTAAATTCAGCTATCACGATATCGATGTGTATAGCCAGAAACTGGCAAGCTATTTACAGAGCCTTGGGCTGACTGCTGGCAGCCGTATTGCGGTGATGCTGCCTAATATTATTCAATATCCAATTGCTACTTTTGCCATTATTCGTGCGGGTTATGTGCTGGTCAATGTCAATCCCATGTACACCCAGCGCGAGCTCTATCATCAACTACAGGATTCAGGTGCAGAAGCCTTGATTATCCTGGGACAGACTTTAGAGCAATTAACAGCACTAGATGAATGTCCTGAACTCAAATATGTCATTTCGACGCATCCGCTGGATTTTATTCAAGAGCAGCCAAGTGCTATTTATAGTCAGGCAGCACAATATCCAGATAAACAGTTTTCTGACTTTAAACAGGCAATAAATCAGGTAGAGATTATTGAGTTTGAACCGCCTGTACAGCATCAGGAAGATACGGTCATTCTGCAATACACGGGAGGAACCACAGGTGTTTCTAAAGGTGCTGAACTGAGTCACCGTAATATTCTATTTAATATTGCCCAAAACAGTACCGTATTTATCAGCCATTTTGGTGACCGCTATGCCACTGAAAATGAATATGTATTCTGTGCCTTGCCGCTGTATCACATTTATGGATTTACTATCTGCCTGTTCAGTTATGGTCTGAGTCGCGGTTTCGCCAATGTCCTGATTCCAAATCCGAGAGATCTGGATGCTTTGCTAGACCAATATCAGAAACATCCACCGACTGTTTTTCCGGGCGTGAATACCATGTTTAACGCGCTGGGACATCATCCTCGATTTCGTGAGCTGGATCATTCACATCTTAAAACTACCACAGGTGGTGGATCGTCTATTTTAAAAAGCACTGCTGAGTTATGGTATGAAGTCACAGGCTGCCAGATTTATGAAGGTTATGGACTTTCTGAAACATCACCCACCGCGACCTTTAATCCACCGCTGAGCCGACGTTTTAGCGGAACCATTGGTTTGCCACTGGCAGGGACTGAAATCCTGATTTTAAACGATGAGGCCAAGCCGGTTGAGTTTCATCAGGCTGGAGAAATTGCCATTCGCGGACCTCAGGTGATGAAAGGTTACTGGCAGCAACCGGAAGCAACGGCTCAGGCATTTACGAAAGACGGCTTCTTTCTGACAGGCGATATCGGCTGTATGGATGAGCAGGGTTATATCACCATTCTCGATCGTAAAAAGGACATGATTCTGGTGTCTGGTTTTAATGTCTATCCGAATGAGCTGGAAGGCGTACTGTCCAAGCATCCCAAAATACTGGAATGTGCCGTGATCGGGATTGAGGATGAAAAATCCGGGCAGGTACCCAAGGCATTTATTGTGAAACAGGATGCCAACCTGACTCAAGATGAGGTCATGGCTTTCCTGAAACAGCAACTGACCAGTTATAAACTGCCAAAATACATTGAGTTTGTGGCTGGATTGCCAAAGTCTACAGTAGGCAAAATTCTGCGTCGTGAACTGCCTCGTACTGTTCAGTCGAGTGCCAAAGTCTGCTAAAGAATAATCTAATTCATTAGATTTAAAGTAAAAAAGGAATCTAAAGATTCCTTTTTTATTGCTTGCTAGCTTATCGCTGCTGGATGACTTTTTTGCTTTTCAGCTCATCTATTTCATCCGGGCTTAAAAACTGGCTTAAGACTACATCGGTATCTTCACCTAAACAGGGTGGCGCTTTTTTATACTCTACCGGGGTCTTGGAAAGTTTAATCGGTGAGCCAATCGAGGTGTAATCTTCACGTAAAGTGTGTGGCATCTGGATGACCATCTCACGTGCCAATACCTGTTCTTCTTTCAGAGTCTGCTTCAGGTTATTAATCATACCAACTGGAACTTTGACTGCATGAATCAGATCCACCCAGGTTTGTGCGGGTTGCTTATAGAAATGTGCCTGTAGCACTGTGGTCAGCTCTTCACGATGCATCACCCGTCCTGAATTTTTTAGGAAACGAGGATCTTCGGCGACCTCAGCCAAGCCCACTGCCTGACACAAGGCCTTGAATTGCAGGTCATTGCCACAGGCGATAATAAACTCACCTTGCTGTGCCTTAAACACCTGATAAGGCACAATATTGGCATGCGCATTTCCAAAGCGGCCCGGCACTTTGTCTGAAGTCAGATAATTCATTGCCAGAACGGAGAGGGAAGCCACCTGGGTATCCAGCAGTGCCATATCGATATGCTGGCCTTCACCGGTTTTTTCCCGCGACAATAATGCCGCCTGAATGGCAATTGCAGAATATAAACCGGTGGTCAGGTCAGCAAAAGCCAGACCGGCTTTTTGCGGGCCGCCTCCCGGCAAGTCATCGCGTTCACCGGTGACGCTCATCATGCCACCCATGCCCTGAATAATAAAATCATAACCTGGTTCGTGTGCACGTGGGCCGTTCTGACCAAAGCCGGTAATTGAACAGTACACCAGACGCGGATTTAACTGACTCAGACTTTCATAATCCAGACCATATTTTTTTAGAGAACCCGCTTTATAATTCTCGATGACCACATCACTTTGCTGGGCAATTTTTTTAATGATCTCTTGACCTTCAGGCGTAGACAGATCCACGGCAACTGAATGTTTACCGCGGTTGGCAGAAAGATAATATGCCGATTCATGCGTATCTTCCTGCTTGTCATTTTTTAGCCAGGGCGGGCCCCAGATTCGCGTGTCATCCCCGTGATTAGGTTTTTCAATTTTAATCACTTCGGCGCCTAAATCGGCCAAAATTTGACTGCACCACGGGCCGGCTAAAATACGGCTTAAATCCAGTACGCGAAAGCCTGTTAAAGCACCCATCCTTACACTCCCTGTTTTATTGTATTCAATATCATCTAATTTCTAATCCTCATATCAAAATATCTTAAAATGATTTAATAATCAAATTAGCGATAACTAATTTCGTATAACAAAACTTAATATCAAATATTGTTGAAAATTCAACTTATCTTAATTACCTTGATTGGGCTCGACAGGAACAGCAAAAATAAAAGGAGATCTGAAAATCTCTCAGAGAAACCAAGAAAAACAGGAGCTAAAAATTGTCAGGATTGCATTTGTAGCAACCCGTCTATGTGCAAGATGGCAATTAAAACATCAATACGAAATAAGCAATAACAAGGATATTTACAATGACGGATCTCGCAACAGAATTAGGAAAAATCAAGCCCACGACCAAAAGAACCCAGCAAATTGCCTTTATATTTGCTTTTCTGGCCTTACTGGTCGATGGCGCAGACATGTTATTGCTGTCATTTAGCTTGAACAGTCTCAAAGCTGAGTTTGGCTTAAGCAATTTACAGGCAGGAGCACTGGGAAGTTTCACTTTGGCCGGGATGGCCATTGGCGGATTTATGGGCGGTTGGGCCTGTGACCATTTAGGCCGGGTACGCACCGTGGTCATTTCCATCCTGATTTTTTCTACATTGACTGCGGCACTGGGTTTTACCCAGAATTTTGAACAGTTCGCGCTATTACGCTTTCTGTCTGCATTCGGAATTGGCGCTTTATATATTGCAGCCAATACATTGATGGCAGAATATGTACCTACTGAATATCGGACAACAGTCTTGGGAACCTTACAGGCAGGCTGGACAGTCGGTTATATTGTGGCGACCTTGCTTGCTGGCTGGATTATTCCAGACTACGGCTGGCGGATGCTGTTCTTTGTCGCGATTATTCCAGCCGCCATGGCATTTTTTATTCAGAAACTGGTGCCAGAACCAGAGTCTTGGCAGCGGGCCAGACTGCAACGTTTATATGCGCCTGCAGATGTAACGGCAAATCGACCTGTTAAAAAAAGTACCACCAAGGAAATTTTTGCCGATCCTAGAAACCGCAGAATGTTTATCCTGTGGATTTTAACCGCTGGCTTTTTACAGTTTGGTTATTACGGCGTCAACAACTGGATGCCGGCCTATCTAGAATCTGAATTACATATGGATTTTAAATCGATGGCAGGTTATATGATTGGGACTTATGTCGCCATGATTTTCGGCAAGGTTCTGGCTGGCTTTGCAGCAGACCGTTTAGGACGCCGTTTTGTCTTTGCCTTTGGTGCTATTGGCACAGCGATCTTCCTGCCGGTGATTGTACTGTTTAATAGCCCTGACAATATTGCCTATCTGCTGATTTTCTTTGGTTTCCTGTACGGTATTCCTTATGCGATTAATGCCACCTACATGACCGAAAGCTTTGCAACCTCGATTCGTGGTACTGCGGTTGGTGGTGCTTATAATGCCGGGCGTATTGGCGCCATGTTTGCACCTGCAATTATCGGGGCGGCTGCAAGTGGTGGCTCTATCGGTTTGGGCTTCCTGATTATGGGCGGTGCATATTTCTTATGTGGTGCTGTATCCGGGATCTTTATCAAGGACCGTCAATATGATCCGCAAAAAGCATAACTATTCATAAAGTCTGTAAAAATGAGCCTGCTCGGGCTCATTTTTATATGAATCAAAGTGAAGCATCGTGCTTCTCATTTTTTATTCTGCATTCATTTCTTTTGGCAAATGAATATTTTTCAGGCCGTCATTGACTTTATTAAGAAGGTGAATCAGAGTAATGGCATCATCAAAAGTCAGCTTGTTCAAAGCCTGTCCATAAAAATCAAAAAAATCATTCTGCAAACTATCCCAGGTTTTAAAGCCTTCGCTGGTCAGCGCGACATTTTTAGCACGTCTGTCTTGCTCACTGATAATCCGTTCAACCAGACCATCACGTTCCAGACGTTTTAAAACTGCGTCCAGATTTTGCCGGCTTACACCGAGGTATTCGGTCAAATCAGAAAATGACATCCCTGATTTTACCCGCGGCCGAGACAAGGCTCCCAGTACAGCCCAATGCACTGGAGAAATTCCCAGTTCATTCGAGCATTTGCGATCCAGCGTATTCCCCACCTGAAACAGCCTGAAAAAAAGTCTATTGTGGGAAGAGTATAAGGATTGATCATATTTTTTTGACACAGTATCACTCATTTGATAAGCCACCCAGCTCAACACGTTTAAATAAAAAAGAGTATAGCTTAGAGCTCACTCGCATAAATCGAATTCCAGATTGCAGCGCGCATGTAGAACCCAAGTACACTGGCACCATATTAACTTGAGAAATCATGATTTTTTTCTCTTTATTCAGTCAGCTTGATTGAATGAAGCAACATAAAAAGTTTTTTCGATTCAGGTTGCATTATTCTGAAAATGAGCCTGTGATTGATAGTGCAAATCTAAGAGTAAAGCTGATATGTGTCAATGTCTTTAATTTGTTAAAATTATAAGTTATTGATAATAAGTTATAAAATAAATATATAAACTTATTTTATGTAAATATATTGACATAAAAATATTCTAATTCTATTTTAGTGATAACAGGCGATATATGAACAATAGTTAATCAGAATCAGATAAAAATATACCAGGGAGAGTTAAATGAAAGGGTTGAAGGATAAAGTCGTAATTGTGACCGGTGGCGCAGGTGGCATCGGTTCAGCAACCTGCCGCCGTCTGGCGGAAGAAGGTGCGAAAGTTGCGATCTTTGACATGAATATTGCAGCAGCAGAAAAACTGGCCGCAGAAATTAACCAGCAGAATGGCCAGGCCCTGGCTGTGCAGTGTGACATTACTCAAAATACTGTTGTGGAGCAGGCTGTACAGCAAGTAGAAGCCGAGCTTGGGCCGATTGATGGACTGGTCAATAATGCCGGTTGGGATATTTTCAAACCTTTTATCAAAACGAATCCGCAAGAATGGGAAAAACTGATTCAGATCAATCTGGTCGGTATGCTGAATATGCACTTTGCCGTTCTGAAAGGTATGGTCGAGCGCAATTCTGGCAGTATTGTCAACATTGCCTCTGATGCTGCCCGAGTCGGTTCTTCAGGTGAAGCGGTTTATGCTGCATGTAAGGGCGGACTGCTTTCATTCTCAAAAACACTGGCCCGTGAACATTCTCGTCATAACATTAAAATTAATGTGATTTGTCCGGGACCAACCGATACAGCCTTACTGGCAGGTGTCACCGAAGGTGCATCGAATCCAGAAAAATTACGTGAGGCTTTCACTCGTGCTATTCCACTCGGTCGTTTAGGTCAACCTGAAGATTTAGCCTCTTCGATTGCCTTCTTTTTAAGTGATGATGCCAGTTTTATTACTGGACAAGTACTCAGTGTTTCGGGTGGTTTAACCATGAGTGGTTAAGCAAAAACTGCTAGAAAATATGGAAAATAAAGTCAGACAGAGAAATACAGGAAGTAATAACAATGATTTTTGAAGATATCTTATACGAAGTAAAAAACGGTGTGGCATGGATTACGATTAACCGTCCAGAAAAAATGAATGCCTTTCGTGGTACGACCTGTGATGAATTAATCAAAGCCTTAAACAAGGCCGGCTATGACCGTGAAGTCGGTGCGATTGTACTGACTGGCGGCGGTGATCGTGCTTTCTGTACCGGCGGGGATCAATCCGCGCATGATGGAAACTATGATGGCCGTGGCACCATTGGTTTGCCAATGGAAGAATTACATACGGCAATGCGTGATGTGCCTAAACCGGTGATCGCTCGTGTACAAGGTTATGCGATAGGTGGTGGAAACGTATTAGCCACCATTTGCGATCTGACCATTTGTTCAGAGAATGCCATTTTTGGTCAGGTGGGCCCGAAAATGGGTTCAGTCGATCCGGGTTATGGCACAGCATATTTAGCACGTGTAGTCGGTGAGAAAAAAGCCCGTGAAATCTGGTATATGTGCCGTCGCTATACGGGCCAAGAAGCGGTTGCAATGGGTCTTGCCAATAAATGTGTACCTGCCGATCAACTTGATGCTGAAGTACAGGCTTGGGCCGAAGAAATCTGTCAGCGTAGTCCGACAGCCATCGCCATTGCCAAACGTAGCTTCAATATGGATACCGCACATCAGGCGGGGATTGCCGGCATGGGCATGTATGCACTAAAACTGTATTACGACACGGAAGAATCGCGTGAAGGCGTCAATGCACTCAAAGAAAAGCGCCAGCCTGAATTTCGTAAATTTTATAAATAAGGAAGATACAGCATGACTAAAAATCCTTATATTACGGAAGACTTAGAGTTTTTAGCAGAAACTGCTGAAAAGTTTGCGCAAAAATATATTGCCCCCGGTTTTTTAGAACGCGATCAAAGTCGGGTGTTTGATCGTGATCTGGTCAAAAAAATGGGAGAGATGGGCTTTATTGCACCGGAACTTCCGGAACAATATGGCGGCCAAGGCATGGGACGTCTGGCAGCAGGCATTATTCATGAAGCGGTAGCCAAAGCGGATTTAAGTTTTTCCTATATCAATCTGCTCGCTTCGCTAAATGGCCAGATTCTGGCGGAACATGGTCAACCCGAAGTGGTTGAACCGTGGCTGAAGAAACTGACCGCCGGTGAAGCAATTTTTTCGATTGCCTTGACCGAGCCGCGTGGCGGTTCAGATGCTGCCAACCTGCGTTTAAAAATCGAACGTGACGGCGATGAATATATCATTAATGGCGAAAAGACTTCGATTTCGGCTGCCGATCAGGCCGATGCTTCGGTGGTGTTTGGCCGTACTGGCGCCAATGAAGATGGTGCGCATGGCGTGACAGCACTCCTGGTTCCCATGAATTTATCTGGCATTAGCACCACGCGTTTTGACTGTCATGGGCAACGTGCCATTGGTCGCGGTTCAATCTTCTTTGATAATGTTCGCGTTCCGGTCAATCATCGCTTAGGTGATGAAAACAAAGGTTTTGTGCAGGTCATGCAAGGCTTTGACTTTTCACGTGCCTTGATTGGTTTACAGGTTCTGGCTGTTGCACGTATCAGTCTGGATGAAGCCTGGGAATATGCGGCGCAACGTGAAGCCTTTGGTCAGCCCTTAACAGCATTTCAAGGCGTGTCGCATCCATTGGCCGAGTATGAAACCCAGGTAGAGGCCGCGCGTTTACTCTGTCTGCAAACCTTATGGCTCAAAGACAATCATCTGCCACACACCTCCGAGGCTGGAATGTGTAAATGGTGGGGACCGAAGCTGGCCTATGACGTGATTCATCAATGCTTATTGACCTTTGGTCATGCCGGCTATGACCGTGGTGTCATGGAACAGCGCATGCGCGATGTACTCGGCTTCCAGATTGGTGACGGAACAGCTCAGATCATGAAAACCATTATTGCGCGTAAAAAAGCAGGACGCAAAGCGGTACCGGCTTAGCTCATATTGAGCTCAGCCCTGGCCGATATAATTAAAATCAGGAGTAACCGAATGGAATTCGATGCAGTTCTTATAGCTTCCAGAAAAGAAAAAATGCTGAAAGAAGGCTACTGGTTAAATAAAACCATTATTGATTCTCTGCGTCAGACCATCGACAAGAATCCAGATAAAACCGCACTGGTCAGTTTTAAAGTGGAAGATCAAACGGAGCAAGTGTTTAGCTATCAGGATCTCTGGAACATGACCAATAAAATTGCTTTAGGTTTAAAGCAATTGGGTGTGGCTAAAAATGATGTGGTCTCGTGTCAGTTGCCGAACTGGTGGGAATTTACCTTGCTGTATCTGGCCTGTAGCCGCATCGGCGCCGTACTGAATCCATTGATGCCGATTTTCCGGGAACGGGAACTGGAATTCATGCTGAAACATGGTGAAGCCAAAGTATTTATCGTACCAAAAAGCTTCCGTAATTTTGATCATGAACAGTTGGCAAATCACTTAAAGACTAAAATTGAGACCTTGCAACATGTGGTGGTGGTCAATGGTCTTGAAGAGAATAATTTTGACCAGATATTGGTCAATCATGGTCTTGAGCAAGATTCTTCCGCCGTTACAAACCTAGATCAGCTTGAAGCTCGTCCCGATGATATTACCCAGCTGATTTTTACCTCAGGCACCACCGGTGAGCCGAAAGGGGTGATGCATACCGCCAACACTTTATTTTCCAATATTGCTCCCTATGCAAAACGGCTAGATTTAAATGAAGATGATGTGGTACTCATGGCCTCACCGATGGCGCATCAAACCGGCTTTATGTATGGCCTGATGATGCCGATTGAACTGAATGCCAAAGTGGTGTTGCAAGATGTCTGGGATGTGTCACAGGCAGTGGACTTAATTCACCAGCATCAGGTCAGTTTCACCATGGCGTCCACACCATTCCTGAATGACCTGTCCACCACCGTTGCGGAGCAGCAGGATCAGGTCAGCAGCCTGAAAACCTTCTTGTGTGCAGGTGCACCGATTCCAGGTTCATTGGTACAAAAAGCACGGGAAACCTTAGGTGTCAAAGTGATTTCTGCTTGGGGCATGACCGAGTGCGGCGCAATTACCACCACACGACCTGAAGATGAGGATGAACGTTCCTTTAATACGGACGGGATTGCTTTGCCCGGTGTAGAGATCAAAATCGTCAATAAAGCAGGCGAGACTAAACCGCTGAATGAGCCGGGACGTTTAATGATTCGTGCCTGTTCAAGTTTTGGCGGTTATTTAAAACGTGCACATTTAAATGATACCGATGCAGATGACTGGTTTGATACCGGAGATATTGCCTATCAGGATGAGCAAGGCTATATCCGGATATGGGGACGTAAAAAAGATGTAATCATTCGCGGTGGAGAAAATATTCCGGTCGCAGAAATTGAATCTCTGCTGTATAAGCATCCGAATATCGCCACCGTCGCGCTGGTGGCTTATGCCGATGAACGACTCGGTGAAAGAGCCTGCGCGATTATCAAGCTTAAAGATCCAAGTCAGCCATTAGAACTGAATGATATCGTCAACTTTTTAAAAACCCATAATCTCGCGATGCAATATATTCCAGAGCGTTTGGAGATTTGGGAAGATATTCCAATGACGCCGTCTGGAAAAATCCAGAAGTTTAAACTTCGTGAACTGCTGGCCAGTCATCTTGCCTCAGCCAATTGATCGTTAAAGATAAACTCCTGAAATATATTCAGGAGTTTTTGCTATAGATTGAAATGGGAAGCCAAACCTTAAATTGATTTATCGCGTTATTTTAATAACTTCAATAAAGCTTCAGCTGTCGCAGCCGAAGAGGCAGGATTTTGTCCGGTAATGAGCAGACCATCTTCTTGGACATAAACCTGCCAATCCTCAGCTTTGGAATATTGGCCACCTTTTTCTTTGAGCATGTCTTCAACTAAAAATGGTACAATATCGGTCAGGCCCACGCCGTCTTCTTCGCTATTACTGAAACCGGTGACCGATTTACCTTCGACAATCGAGCGACCTTCAGCATCTTGAACATCACGAAGTACGCCCGGCGCATGACAAACCAATGCCACAGGTTTATTGGCCTGTAAAGTCTGCTCAATCAAGGAAATAGAGTTCTGGTCTTCGGCTAGATCCCATAATGGACCATGACCACCGGGATAGAACACGGCATCAAAATCCTGATTTAAGACTTCACTTAATTTATGTGTATTGGCAAGCTGCTGCATGGCCACTTCATCTGCTTCAAAACGTTTGGTGGTTTCAGTCTGTGCATCCGGTTCATTACTTTTTGGGTCTAAAGGCGGCTGGCCACCCGCAGGAGAAGCCAGAATTAGCTCTGCACCTGCATCAACAAAGCTATAGTAAGGTGCAGCCAGCTCTTCCAGCCAAAATCCGGTTTTCTTTCCGGTATCGCCAAGCGTGTCATGTGAAGTCAGAACGATCAGAATTTTCATGTTATTTTCCTGTATCTCATTAAATATTGCGAATGGCTGCTTGTTAATTTAACAAGTCGCGGGCATCAGGAATGTTGTGATACGTTCATTTGCTGTATCGATACGTTTGTGTTTGAGTTGAATTAACTTAAGGCTGCATCTATGAAGCGAACAGTTTTTTAAGCGCAATTATCTGCCCATTAACAGGTCTTGCTGAAGGTCCGCCTGTTTACGCAGAAAATCCCAGACCAGTTTAATTTTCGGTTCGTGTTGCAGATCGACCAGCGTCAGCATCCAGAAAGTGTGGGTAAAACTGACCTGATCGCCCAGAACCTGTTGCAGTTCGCTTTTATCATGGGCCAAAAATTTCGGTAAAATAGCTAGCCCGGCACCGGCACTGACCGCAATTTGCTGGGCCAGAATACTGTTACTGCGAAAACAGGCAGTCAATTGCAGCGGTAAACGTTCCAGCGAATACAGGGCCGAGCTATAGACCAGATCATCAATATAATCGACAAAACGGTGCTGCTTGAGGTCTTCCAGTTTTTTAATTTGCGGATTTTTCTGTAAATAATGCTGACTGCCATACAGTTTTAGACAGTAATTCGACAGACGGGTAATGATATAGGGGCCCGATTTGGGCCGGTCAATCGCAATTACAATATCGGCTTCACGATGCGAAAGTTTGATCGCTTTCGGCACCGGAATCAGGTCAATGGTCAGCAAAGGGTAGTGCTGGGAGAACTCGGCCAGTAAGCGCGCTAAAAATGCCGTACCAAAACCTTCTGGTGCACCAATCCGCACCCGGCCTTGCAAGGGATCGTTGCGTTTGTCAATCTGGATAAAGGATTGTTCCATCAGTTCCACACGCGGCACCAATGCCAGACCTTCCGAGGTCAGCTCATACCCTGTCGCTTCGCGTTTAAACAGTTGCGTGCCGAGGGTATTTTCCAGCGCCTGAATCCGCCGTGCCACGGTACTGTGTTCCACCCCAATCAAGCGTGCTGCATTGGTGAGTGTTTTAGCACGTGCCAAAACCAAAAAGAAACGTAAATGATCCCAATCTACTTTCATCTTCTATTTAACATCCTGTTAAATCCCTGTGCATATTTGCACATCTATCGTGCATCAATTTCTATTGGTGGTCAAAGTGTTCTTTGTTAGTCTACTGAAACAGCGTAAAAATAATACGTTTAAAACAGCCAGTAAAGGCAGACACAACGACAATAACAAACCAGCACGGAGCGACCATGAACGCCATTCATCATCCACAGCAAAGTACCGGATTCACCACCGCAAAACTCCTCATTAATGGTGAATTTGTCGAATCAAAAACCAGTCATTGGCAAGATATTATCAACCCTGCCACTCAAGAAGTTTTGGGTCAGGTACCATTTGCAACTGCAGAAGAAGTCAATGCCGCGATTGCTGCCGCACAAAATGCCTTTGCCAGCTGGCGCCAAACCCCGATTCAGGCACGTATGCGGATTATGTTGAAGCTGCAGGATCTGATTCGTACTAACTTAAAAAGTATTGCCCAAGTATTAACGGCGGAACAGGGCAAAACCCTGGCTGATGCCGAAGGTGACATTCAGCGTGGCTTAGAAGTGGTGGAGCATGCCTGTTCTATTGGTTCACTACAAATGGGTGAATATGTTGAAGGTGTGGCACGTGGGGTCGATACCTATACCTTGCAGCAACCACTCGGTGTTTGTGCGGGAATTACGCCGTTTAACTTTCCGGCGATGATTCCACTGTGGATGTTCCCGATGGCGATTGTCTGCGGTAATACCTTTGTCTTAAAGCCCTCGGAACAGGATCCGCTATCGACCATGATGCTGGTGGAACTGGCAATTGAGGCAGGCGTACCTGCTGGTGTGCTGAATGTAGTGCATGGCGGTAAAGAAGTGGTGGATCTGCTGTGTACCCATCGTGACATCAAAGCCATTTCCTTTGTCGGTTCAACCGCTGTGGGTACGCATGTCTACAATCTGGCCGGCCAGCACGGTAAACGTGTACAGTCGATGATGGGCGCGAAAAACCATGTCGTGGTGATGCCGGATGCCAATAAAGAACAGACCTTAAATGCGTTGGTCGGTGCAGCATTTGGTGCAGCCGGTCAGCGTTGTATGGCGCTTTCGGTGGCCGTGATGGTCGGGGACACCAAGCACTGGGTCGATGAACTGGTTAATAAAACCAAAACTTTGAAAGTTAATGCAGGCCATGAACCGAATACTGATGTTGGGCCAGTGATTTCGACCCGTGCCAAAGCGCGTGTCATCGACTTAATTAACAGTGGCGTTGAACAAGGCGCTGAACTGCTGCTGGATGGTCGTGATGTGAATGTTCAGGGTTATGAAAAAGGCAATTTTGTCGGACCAACGATTTTTAATCAGGTCACGACCGATATGCGCATTTATCAGGAAGAAGTCTTCGGTCCGGTACTGGCGATCATACATGTTGATACTTTAGAACAAGCGATTGAGCTGATTAATGCCAATCCATTCGGTAACGGCGTTGGACTCTTTACTCAAAATGGCAATACTGCACGCACATTCCAGCACCAGATTGATATCGGTCAGGTCGGTATTAACATTCCAATTCCTGTACCTGTGCCGTTCTTCAGCTTTACCGGTTCGCGTGGTTCAAAACTGGGGGATTTAGGTCCTTATGGCAAGCAGGCAGTGCAGTTCTATACCCAGACCAAAACCATTACCAGCCGCTGGTTTGAAGATGATCAGGAAACCACAGGCGTCAATACCACGATTAGCCTGCGCTAAGGAGCATCAGCATGAAGATTGCATTTATTGGTTTGGGCAACATGGGTGGCTCGATGGCGCAGAACCTGCTCAAGGCAGGACATCAGGTTTTTGGTTATGACTTGAGTGAAGTCGCTTTACAGCATTTTGCCGAAGCGGGTGGTATCGTTTGTGACAGTCCACAAACGGCCGCAAAACAGGCAGATTTTGTGGTCAGCATGTTACCTGCAGCCAAGCATGTACGTGAAGTTTATCTCGGTGAGCACGGTATTCTGAACGTGCTTCAGGCGGGCAGTTTGTGTGTCGACAGCAGTACCATTGACCCGCAAACCATTCAGGAAGTTGCTGCAGCAGCGCAGGCCAGACAGATTCGCGTCTGCGATGCGCCAGTCTCTGGCGGGACTTTGGGCGCCAAAGACGGTACCTTGACCTTTATGGTGGGTGCAGACGATGCCACCTTTGAGGCCGTAAAACCGGTCCTTGGCTGTATGGGCAAAAATCTGGTGCATTGTGGTGCGGTGGGAACAGGACAGGTTGCAAAAATCTGTAATAACCTGATTCTGGGGATTTCCATGACTGCTGTTGCAGAAGGCATGGCACTTGGGGCCAAACTGGGAATTGATCCGCAAGCACTAGCCGGGGTAATCAATAGTTCCACCGGACGTTGCTGGAGTTCTGAAATCTATAATCCCTGGCCGGATATCTGTGCCAATGCACCGTCATCACGGGGTTATACCGATGGTTTTGCAGCACAGCTGATGCTTAAAGATTTGGGCCTGGCTGTCGATGCAGCGCAACAGGTGGACCAACCGGTGGTTCTGGGTAGCATGGTGCAGAAACTCTATCAACAGCTTTGTCAGGAAGGGGATGCGCATCTGGATTTTTCCAGCATCATGCATCAATACACCACGCCACCTGCTTAAAACTTAAAATATCCAGATGGAGCAAGGATTCGCTTCATCAACAATACCTTGTCAGTAATAACGATAAATTCAGGCTGAGGTTTAACATGTTAGATTATCAAAAAACAATTGAAAATTTTGATTTAGATGCAGTGGCAAAGCAGTATCTGTCCGGTTCGATGCAGGCGCTGAACGCCTGTTATGAATGTTGCGACCGCCATGCTGACTCCGATGCAATTGCTTTACACTGGTACGGTAAAGATGGCCGCAAAGAACAGTATAGTTTTCGCGAACTCAAGAAATATTCCAGCCAGTTTGCCAACTTTTTAAAATCTCAAGGCATTGGCAAAGGCGACCGCGTTTCCGGATTATTACCGCGGACTCCAGAGCTGATCATTACCATTTTAGCGACCTGGCGGATTGGTGCAGTGTATCAACCTTTATTTACTGCCTTTGGTCCCAAAGCCATTGAACATCGCATTCAGCTGGCGCAAAGCAAGCTGGTAGTGACTGATCTGGCGAATCGGGAGAAACTATCCGATCTTAGCGCTTGTCCCACGATCGTCACTGTACATGTTGAAACCGAGGCAGAGCGTTATCCACAGGACCTCAGTTTTTGGACTGTGTTAAATCGCCAGGCTGAAGGTTGTGAACTGGAAATGCTCAGTATCGATGAGCCATTTTTATTGATGTTTACCTCTGGAACCACTGGACCGGCCAAGCCCTTAAAAGTTCCACTTAAAGCCCTGATTGCTTTTGCCGGCTATATGCACAATGCCATCGGTCTAACCGAAAATGATGCTTTCTGGAATATTGCTGATCCGGGCTGGGCTTATGGCTTGTACTATGGGATTACCGGCCCGTTATTGCTCGGACACTCGACCCTGTTTTATGAGGGTGGTTTCAATGCCGAAAGTGTCTGCGACATTGTCAAGCAATATGGTATTACCAATCTGGCCGGTGCGCCGACCGCTTACCGCATGATGATGGCAGCAGATGCTGAACAGATGGCACAGCTACGGGGCAAGTTGCGCGTGGTCAGCAGTGCTGGAGAACCTTTAAACCCGGAAGTGATCCGCTGGTTTAAAGAGGTGCTGGATGTGCCAATTTATGACCATTATGGCCAGACTGAAGTCGGGATGGTGGTGTGTAATCATCATGCGCTACAACATCCGGTCCGTTCAGGTTCGGCAGGCTTTGCCAGCCCGGGTTACCGGATTGCAGTCGTCGATGAACAAGGTCATGAATTAACGGCTGACGTTCCGGGCGTCCTGGCAGTGGATATCAGTCAATCCCCAATGATGTGGTTCTCGGGTTATGAAGAAAGCCGTAAATCGCCCTTTGTTGGACATTACTATTTAACCGGTGATACCGCGGAAATTCATGCTGATGGCAGTATGAGCTTTGTTGGACGTAGTGATGATGTCATTACCACCTCAGGCTATCGGGTTGGCCCATTTGATGTGGAAAGTGCCTTGCTAGAACATGATGCGGTGATCGAAGCCGCCGTCATTGGCGTGCCTGATCCTGAACGTACCGAAGTGATTAAAGCCTTTGTGATTCTGGCGAATAACTTTGCAGCTTCATCTCATCTGGAAGAAGAACTAGGCCAGTTTGTGAAAAAGCGTTTGTCTGCGCATGCCTATCCGCGCCTGATTGAATTCGTCACAGAATTGCCAAAAACCCCGAGTGGCAAGATTCAGCGTTTCTTACTGCGTAATCAGGAAATCAACAAGCAGCAGGTAAAGACCGCATAACTAGCCAAAGCCAGCAGATTGAATAAAAATATTAAATAAAGAGATTGAAGGAAGCATCCATGCAATTTACGGAAGAGCAACAACTGATTCAGGATATGGCCAAAAGCTTCGCTCAGGAACAGATTAAACCTTTTGCCGGCGAGTGGGATCAAAAAGGCATATTTCCTAAACAGACCTTGTCTCAAATGGGTGAGCTAGGTTTTTTAGGCATGCTGATTCCAGAAGAGTGGGGCGGTTCAGGTACAGGCACGCTGGCTTATGTACTGGCCCTCGAAGAAGTGGCAGCGGCAGATGGTGCAACGTCCGCCATCATGAGCGTACACAACTCGGTGGGTTGTGTGCCGATTCTCAAGTTTGGAACGGAACAGCAAAAGCAGCAGTTTCTAAAACCTTTGGCTCAAGGGCAAATGATTGGTGCCTTCGCCCTGACCGAACCGCATACCGGATCGGATGCTGCAGCGATTAAAACCCGGGCCGTGAAAGATGGCGATCACTACATTATCAATGGCGCCAAACAGTTTATTACCTCGGGTCATAATGCCGGGATGATTATTGTCTTTGCCGTGACCGATCCAACTGCGGGAAAAAAAGGCATGAGTGCATTTTTAGTGCCGCGCGACACGCCCGGTTATGAAGTGATTCGGGTCGAAGAAAAACTCGGTCTGCATGCTTCGGATACCTGTCAGATTGCTTTAACCGATGTCCGCGTTCATGAAAGTTTAAGACTCGGTGCAGAAGGTGAAGGCTTAAAAATTGCCTTGGCCAATCTGGAAGGTGGACGGATTGGTATTGCCGCACAAGCAGTGGGTCTGGCCCGCGCTGCATTGGAAGAAGCGACTGTTTATGCACATGATCGCGTGGCCTTTGGCAAACCGATTTTTGAACAGCAGGCGATTTCGTTCAGGCTGGCCAGCATGGCCACCGAAATTGAAGCGGCGCGACAACTGGTCCATTTTGCTGCACGTAAAAAGGAAGCAGGTGAAAACTGTTTAACCGAAGCCTCTATGGCCAAACTCTTTGCTTCGGAAATGGCAGAACGTGTCTGTTCCAAAGCGCTGCAGATTTTTGGCGGTTACGGTTATCTGAAAGACTTTCCGATTGAACGCATTTATCGCGATGCGCGTATTTGTCAGATTTATGAAGGCACCAGCGATATTCAGCGTCTGGTAATTGCACGTAGTTTATAATTTTAAAGGGATTTTTATCATGCAATGGCAAACTATTTTACTCGAACAGCGTAACGGGGTCGGGCTGATTACTTTAAATCGTCCACAAGCCTTAAATGCCTTGAATAATCAATTGATCGTTGAGGTGAATCAGGCGCTGGATCAGCTGGAAAAAGACCCGCAGATTGGCTGTATTGTCATCACTGGTTCGGAAAAAGCCTTTGCTGCAGGTGCAGATATCAAAGAAATGGCAGATTTAAACTTTCCGCAAATTTATCTGGATGATTTTTTCAGTCTGGCCGACCGGATCGCCCAGCGCCGTAAGCCCTTAATTGCTGCGGTGAGTGGCTATGCCTTGGGCGGTGGTTGTGAATTGGCCTTAATGTGCGATTTTATTTACTGCGCTGATAATGCAAAATTCGGTTTGCCTGAAGTCACCTTAGGGGTATTGCCCGGCATTGGCGGAACCCAACGTTTAACCTTGGCGATAGGTAAAGCCAAAGCCATGGAAATGTGCCTGACTGCACGTCACATGGGCGCGCAAGAAGCCGAGCAAAGTGGGTTAGTGGCACGTGTCTTTGCCAAAGAAGAGTTGCTAGAACAAACCCTGCAAGCTGCCGAAAAAATTGCTGAAAAGTCGCTTACGGCCGTGATGATGATTAAAGAATCAATTAATCGGGCTTTTGAAGTCAGTCTGGCCGAAGGTCTACGCTTTGAACGACGGGTATTCCATTCCATTTTTGCCGGTGCTGATCAAAAGGAAGGCATGCAGGCTTTTGTCGAAAAACGCCCAGCCAAATTCACCCATCAATAAAACAAAAATAGGAAAATAAAATGAGTGATGAAAATAATTTAGCGATTCGGGTACAAGGACGTTTAGGCATTATCAGCCTGGACCGCACCAGTCATTTAAATGCCTTAACCCTGCGGATGATTCAAGGGATTCAGTCACAACTAGATCAGTGGCGCCATGATCCAGCGGTGCAAGCGATTCTGATCAATTCTAACAGTCCCAAGGCATTCTGTGCCGGAGGAGACATCCGTTATCTGTATGACAGCTATCAGGCAGGCAATACCCAATATCAGGATTTTTTTGCCACTGAATATAGCATGCTGAGCACACTGCGCAATTTTCCAAAGGCTGTCATCGTGATGATGGATGGTTATGTTCTGGGCGGCGGCTTTGGTCTGGCTCAAGCCTGTCATATTAAAGTGAGCAGTGAAAAATCACGCTTTGCCATGCCAGAAACCGCGATTGGATTTTTCCCGGATGTGGGAGCCACCCACTTTCTCTCCCGACTGGATGATGTAGGCATTTATATGGCGTTGACAGGGGAGCAGATCAGCAGCAGTGATGCGCTATATCTGGATCTGGTCGATTATCATGTACCGAGTGAAAATTTTGCTGAACTGGAAACCGCATTGATTGCTGCACCGGTATTAAATCAGATTGAAATCCAAAAAATCATCAGTGCGTACATTACCCATCCGGTAGAAAGCGAGTTGCAAAAACGTGCAGATCTGATTAGTCAGCATTTTGGCCATCCAAACCTCGATGAGATCGAACAGAGTTTGGCACATGCAAGTAGCGCCACCGATCAGGAGTGGGCCAATAAAATGCTGGTCATCTTGCAGCAACGTCCAGTCATGGCCAAGCAAACGAGTCTGAAGTTACAGCAGGCCGGACAAAACTTATCGCTGGAAAAATGTATGCAACTGGAGCGAGATCTACAGGATGTCTGGTTGGAGCAAGGCGACTTTATTGAAGGTGTACGTGCACTGATTATTGATAAAGATAAAAATCCACAATGGCAAACCGATAATTCGAAATTTGAAAAAACGCTGGAAAAACTCTGGCCGGTTTGGACTCAACAGCGCGTAGAAAATACATATTAAAGATTCAGATTAAAAACCCTCTCATACGCAGTAATGAGAGGGTTTTTCGCCGAGCTTTCAACATAGGATTTTACCCTAACTTACTATTATTAATGGGATTTTTTCCTTTTCTTGCCACCGCCATCTTGCTTGTTGACAGTAGACCAGACAATACGTTCGGCTTCCTCCTCAGAATGACCGCGTTCTTTTTCGCTTTCTTCAATATGTTCGGCCTGCCGTTTTTGTTTATCGGTATAGGCTGATTTGTCACCTCTAGGCATATTGCTGTCCTCATCAAGGTTGGCTGAAATTACTATAACAATGACCTGTTTCTATGGCGGTAAATATCTGTCATGTATTTGTTGAAATTATTTTATAAAACCAGCATCTTTTAAGTGATAGAAAACCTGAAGAATAAATGAATGAAGATAACGGTTCTCACTGACTGTTATCTTCAAATTCTAATTAACCGTTAATGATACTGCCTCCATTAACATGAATGACTTGACCGGAAATATAACTGGCTTCTTCACTCGCTAGAAATAAATACGCTGGTGCGACTTCACTAGGCTGGCCCATCCGACCCATGGGTGTCTGTTTACCGAACTCTTTGAGCTGTTCTTCATCAAAACTGCTTGGAATGAGGGGAGTCCAGATGGGGCCGGGTGCTACGCCGTTGACCCGGATCCCGGTTTTATTTTTTAACAAACTGGTGGAAAGACTGCGGGTAAATGTGGTGATGGCACCTTTGGTACTTGAGTAATCAATCAGTTCATCATGTCCATGATAACTGGTAATACTGGTGGTATTAATAATGCTGTCACCTTCTTGCATGTGCGGAATCACAGCCTGAGTCAAGTGAAACATCGACAGAATATTCACATTAAAGGTCTTAAAAAGTTGCTCAGGAGAAATATCGCTAATACTTTTTTGCGGATATTGAACCCCGGCATTATTGACCAGAATATTAATGGTTTTAAATTCCTGAAGCGTCTGCTCAACCATTTTCTTGATTTCATCTTGATCTTGTAAATCACACTTGATCAGTAAACAACGCCGTCCTGCATCCTCTACCATCTTTCTGGTATCTTGAGCATCCTGATCTTCATCCAGATAACAAATCACAATATCAGCACCTTCACGGGCAAACAAGACCGAGACTGACCGACCTATACCGCTATCGCCACCTGTGATCAGGGCGATTTTACTTTTAAGTTTATCGCTACCTTTATAATTCGGTTTGATGACTTCCGGTGCAGGATCCATTTTGGTTTGCACACCAGGTTGATGATCTTGAGTTTCAGTTGAAGCAGGGGTTTCAGGATAGTTATTCATGTTTTCCCTTTTTCTGTACAAAGTTTAGAAATATCTTAGAGGCTTTCTAGCTTTATGCATTCGGTCTCAACATTTAATAACAGAATGCATTCGAGATTTATCAATTATTCATAGAGCTGTGATTGACATGATTTTAAGTAAAACTAGATACCGCCATTGTCTAAATCTTAATAGAACAGAATACCGCCTATGGTTTACAGCATTCTATCTATCACATTTTGAGTAACCATTTCTATCATAGCTTTTATGTCCTTTTAGGATATAGCTTTATATTTAATCAAACATCTGAAATTATTGAATAAATTAGTAATTATTATATTCATTAAAATTTATCTAAAGAGCAAGTAGATAAAACTTTTGTGAAATTATCTAATTAACAAATAGCAAAAAAATGCTTTAGATATTGCAAAGCTTAAAAAGCAGCAATATTGCAAACTATATCTCTTTTCATTTAACACGTTGTTTGGGGTAATTGATTATGTCTTCTGATAATAAAAAGTTATCCGCAGATTCTCAAAATCAAATTAGCTATGACAGAAAATATGTTCATTAGGATACTCAGCATCGTGAATATAATTTTGCAGATTCACGATGCTGAGCTGTGGCAACAACTGAGGTTGCGTAGGCCACAGTCTTGGATATTCTATTTAACATAATATACATTATACGAAATCAGTCTGTTAGAACCCATTTAAAGTGTCTATATTCTCACCAATAAAAATGTCTGGTTTATGATGGTTTTTATCACCATGGACTGGATATAAAATATAGATGCTGATCACTATGTCTGACAAAGAAATTCAACGTCTTGCAGTTCTGCAAGACGTTCGAGATCATCGTATTACCCAAGTCCGTGCTGCTGAAATCCTGAATCTTTCCACCCGTCAAATTACCCGGTTATTGCAGAAGCTCAATCAAGATGGTGTTTCAGGCATGACGCATGCCAGTCGTGGTCAACCGGGCCATCATCGCCATGACGATTTATTAAAATCGCAATGTCTTTCCATTATTTCTGAACATCTGCTGGGCTTTGGACCTACCTTGGCGCATGAGAAGCTCAGCAGCATGTTTGACCTGAATATCCCGGTAGAAACGGTTCGGCGCTGGATGACTGCAAATGACCTTTGGATTCCGCGATCCAAACGTCTAAAACGCCCATACCAGCCACGCTATAACCGTGATTGCTTCGGTGAGCTGATCCAGATTGATGGCTCATATCATGACTGGTTTGAAGGACGCGCTGCTAAGTGCTGTTTGCTGGTTTATATCGATGATGCTACCGGCAAGCTGTTGCATCTACGCTTTTGTGAGGCTGAAACGACCTTTGACTATATGCTTTCAACCCGAGCCTACATTGAGCAATACGGCAAGCCCTTGGCCTTTTATAGCGATAAACACTCGGTATTTAGAGTCAACCAGAAATCCAGGCAAGACAGCCAGATCACGCAATTTGGGCGGATTCTGAATGAGTTAAACATTGATATTATCTTCGCCAATTCACCCCAGGCCAAAGGTCGCGTAGAGCGAGCGAATAGAACCCTTCAGGACCGTTTGATCAAGGAGATGCGCCTGGAAGGCATCTGTTCGATTGCAGAAGCAAATGCCTGGTTGCCCTGCTTTATTGAGCAGTTCAATCTCAAGTTTGCAAAGATGGCCTTTAATCCTAAGAACTTACACCGCTCTGCCACCGAAACAGCTGAGGAATTAGATGATATTTTTACCTGGCAGGAACCGCGTAAGGTCACCAAGAACCTGACGATTACCTATGACAAATGTATTTATCTGCTTGAACCGACAGAGCTGAATCATAAGCTTGCTGGGCAATACATTTCATTTCTGGAGTATCCGGATGGCACTGTGGCCCTCATGCATGAAGGACGAAAGCTCAACTACAGCATCTTCAATAAATTGGCTGGGCTGCAGCAAAATGAGATTGTTGAGAATAAACGGTTAGGTTCAGTCCTGGCGCATATCCAGCAACAACATGAAGAATTGGAGAAACAGAATAAACGTTCCCGTGCCAAGAAAAGTATGCCGAGCCGTAAAGCTCAGAAAGCTGTTATTGGACAAAGAAATTTAAATCCTGTGCTTGACTCTTGTGGTTAAAAACAGGACATTTTAAATGGTTTATCGCATAGACATTTTAATTGGTGAATAACACCAGGTGTAAGCCACAAATAGATATGATGCTCAAGCAACCTAGGCTTTAAAGCACTTCAAATTCAATCCTGCGATTTTTCTTACGACCTTCAGCTGTTAAATTATTAGCTATAGGTTGAGTTGATCCTAAACCATCAACACTTAAATTTTCAGCTGCTATATTTTTACTGATTAAATAATTCTTTACGGCTTCTGCGCGCTGTTGACTCAGTACTATATTTTTGTTGGCATCACCGGAACTATCAGTATGTCCAATAATCCGTACCTTCTTTCCGCTCACCTTATTTAAAGCTATGACCATTTCATCCAGAATCTTTGCACCGGACGCTGCCAGTACCGCACTACCAGATTCAAACTCAACAATGCGATTCTTTAATACCGCATCAATAATCTGCTGTTCTGCCTGATTTACAGTGAGCTGTGCATTTAAATGATAATTTGCTGGTATTAAACCTTGAAACTTTTTAGTAGTGATATCCATTTCATGAAGATTCAAAACCTTACCAATCAACTGAATATTAGACCCTTTGACCGTTAATTTACCTTGTTTTACCTTTTTAAGATCATCATTAATCACATTATTTACCGCATTCGACCATCCAATTGGTGCTGTCACTTGACGGATCTGAATGCGATTTATCACACTTTTCTGGCCATAAGTTGCATAGAGTTTATTCAAAATTTCCTGTTGTGTGCTGTCATTCGGTACAACACCTTCAACAATAATGGATTGGGCCTGTACGCCGCCGCCTAAACATATAGATAATAAAATTATGATTTTATTTATATAATTCAATTTTAAGCAGGTTTTTTTTATTTTCATTTCAGGTTTCTACCCCATGTGTTTTTTATAGTTTAATATCGTGAGTTAAGCTCATCTGACATTCATTTATTTATTTATTTATTTATTTTGGATTAAAAAGATCATGGCGTCGTCGCTCCTGTTTTTCCTACCGGAAGCATAGATGTTTGATTTATTTGTCCAGACACCGCAGTACGCTGTGCAGCGACCACACGTACCGATTTATTCGAGACGATCTGATCTACCAGTTGCAAATTGCTATAATTTGGCTGACCTCCGATAGAACTTGAATTATTACCACTCACCAGTCGGAAATGGGTCTTCACAAATAGTTCAGGATAATCTTTGCTGCGCCACACCATTTCAAAAATATTGCCTTTTTGAGTACGTTGTGCATTATCAATCATGCGGTTGATGCCATATTCACCTGGTTCATCAAATATGGTATGGGTCTTCCCTTCCAGATCAATTACTGTGATTCGCGCGCCCGGAATGGTGCCAGGATTTGGCCAGATAAAATTCACCCATTGTTGAACACCATTTTCAAATAGCATTCTTTGTCCATCAATATCAATGGTATACGCTAGTAAGTGAGACTGTTCTAAGGGATAAAACTGAAAATTAGATTGATTGAGGTTCACGGTTTTTGAATTGGTATGGTTTAACTCTCCAGTCGCCAGACCATGTACCGGTGCGACATAATTCTGAAAACTTGCAATAAAGGCAGGATTTAGACTAATGCCTAAATCTTGCCAGGTTTTTGAAGTCAGACTATAGCCGCGACGGATCACCAGAGGATCCAGATGCTCTTTGACAAAACGTGCAATACTGCCATTTTCACCAAAAATCTGATTAATTTCCTGAGAGCTTGCCTGCAAACTGGCCTGACTGCTAAACGGATATTTTTGTGCCAAATTTCCACTAAATGGTTGATAGGCCTGTATCTGCCATAATTTATTCATTTCAGCCTGGGCCGGAATCATCAGGCTTTCAAAGGAACGTGTCAGCGGCACACTCAATAATTTTTTAATCAGCTGTTGATCCAGCTCATTGCTTCCCACCGACATTTTTTCATCGACAAATTTCTGTGTGATATTGAAGATAGAGTTCTGCTCATCAATGGTTTGTTTGACTAAGATCATGCTGGCAGGACCAATATCGCCAGAACTTTTTAAATCATTGAAACGGCTTCGAACCTTGGCCATCGACTGCATATACTCATCTAGCAGCGACCGGTTCTGCAGATCGTCTCGCGAGCGTACAATCTGATAAAACAACTGAAAATCTTTAGAAATCACGCCATGAGATAAATGTGATGCAGAATTCTGTGCCTGTTTCACATCATCACGTTGCAATACTTTACGTTTAAACCAGGCAATAAAACCTTTTTGTGGAACTGCCAATTCAGCTTGCACCACAGGATTATCCCAGCTGGTTTCTTGGGCTACACGTTGAATGACCTTGCGGATGGGTGAGTTTTCTGGCTCACTCAGAATATCAATCTGACGGGTATGCTGATTAAAATCGGTTGTCTTGGCATAATGAATTGCATTTAAAAATTTACGCCATTCACTGATATATTCTTTTTTATACATTTCAGTCAGCTGGCGTCGAATTTGTTCCGGACTCCCACTGAAACTCAGGTCATCTGATTGGATGGTATTCAATACCCAGTCTTTGCTTTCGGTTGAGCTTTGAGCTGCCGTATCTATGGCATGTTGTACATAATCATTCCAGGCTTGATAGCTATAAAAACCGGGTAAGGCATAACTTCCCAACATTATTGTTTGAGCACTTTCCCCTACCATCTGCTTGATGGTTAAGGCTGGAAAACGTACCGAAGCCCGCATTTTAATTTCGTTATACACACGGTCACGTGCGGATACGCCTGTCGTCAGTGCTGACAAAACCTGACGGGTCTGTTCCACCAGAACAGTATCAGGATTAAGCAGAGGAAATGAACTTGAACCTGTCAAAGTCATGGCATAGCTGAGTAATTGTTCGGCCTTTTGCAACATTTCGGTACGTGGCTGTTGCCCCTGATGCTGATCAAGCCAGTTTTGCCAGAACCGTGTCAGCTGGTCACTCAAATGACTTGAATCTATATATTGGCGGTTGCTCAACATCAAATAAGTCTTAAGCGCATTATAGGCATCTTGTGGATTTTGGTCTGATGGCGCTAAAGCCAGTTGTTGAACTTGTGCAACCGGCTGAACTTGTACATTGATATGATTTTCTTTTAAAGTCGCCGAATGCTGTTTTATCCGTTGTAGATATTCCGCAATACTCTGCTGGGTAGGCTGCAAGATTAATTGCTCAATTCCTTTCAAATATTCAGCTTGCAGTTTTTCCCGGATCTGATGCCCTTGATACAGACCAAAACGATACTTGAATGGAAGCCTTTGATCAAATTGATCCAACTGTTGTAAATGCGCTTGCAGGATTAATAATGCATCCGTTTGTGTGGCCAGTTCAGTTCCTGACTGTTGCTGCATCAGCACCACCTTATTCAGGTCAGCCTGAACCTCAGCCATTAACTGCTGGTTATTCCGATAAGACCATATCCACATACTCAGTACAATTGATACTGTGAGTAAAGCCCCGGTAAAAGCCATAAAGCGCTGACGTTTTCGTGCCGGATTAATATGCTGCTTTACCAGATGCTTATCTTTAAGGATGACCTCAGAAAATAGGCTTTTCAGGAAATAACCTTGATGCTGGGATGTTGATGGAGTGGATAGCGCAATTTCATCATCACTGCGAATCAGATGAAAATCCTTAGCAATCTGTTTTGTCATTGGACTTTCAATCTGGCCTTCCTGTAAGGCACTGGTAAAATAAAAGCCACGAAAAACCGGTTTAAATTGGTAAGGATTTTCCTGAAACAAGGTTGCAATAAAGGTCTTGAATACTGGTTTAAGACTCTTAAATTCCAAAGGAAAGGTCATCACGCTGGGTGATATCTGCTGCGAATGACGACGGGTTAAGTGGGTCGTACTTACATTTTTGAGTCCGTCATATAAAATACTGAAATGCTTTTCAAACAACTGAACAGCATTTTCACTGGAAGCTGGTTCATAGGCCAAGGTGGCACCCCAAACCTGATCAAATTCCTGCTCATGATAACAATCAAAAAACTCCGTGAATCCGGCAATCAGATCCATCTTGGAAAATACCAGATAAACCGGAGCAAATACCTCTAGACGTTCAGTCAGATCCTGTATACGCGCCCGCAGACTTTTGGCCAGTTGCATAGACTTCTCCGGACTTTGGTTGACCAGTTCGGCCACACTGACCATCACAATCAATCCATTCACTGGGGCTTTAGCACGATTTTTCTTGAGAATATTCAAAAATCCCAGCCATTCCGGATGGTCTTCAGGATAGACCGAATACCGCCCAGCGGTATCCAGCAACACACCCTGTGTTGAAAAAAACCAGTTACAGTTTCGAGTTCCATTGAGCCTGGCAGATCGCATTTTCTGATGGGTTGCTTCAAATGGAAAGCGTAGACCTGAGTGATAAATGGCAGAACTTTTCCCTGCTTCAGGATGACCAATCACCATATACCAAGGCAGTTCATAGAGTGCAGCATTAGCCTTGCAATCGCCCAGTTTAGATTTACGAATCAGCTGGATGGACTCTTTGACCTGTTGACTGATTAACTGAAGTTCTGCTTTATTATTCTTGCTTTCAGCCTCGGTATTTTGAGCTAAGGCCGTTGCAATTTTTTCGTCCTGTTTAGCAGACCGATAACGCTGGATAAATGCATAAATCCCCCAACCTATTAAAATAGCAGCATAGACCAACAGTAAAATCCAGAAGACTCGATCAGCGACCGTATTCTTCATGGAAATAATGACCACTAAAAAAGATAAGGCCATCATCGCTTTAGGATTACCAATGTACTGCCAGACATAGCCCAAGACGGTATAAAATAGTGTATTCACGGTTATCTCTTATTTTAATTTTTATAAATAATTAAGCGACTAATGTGCTTTGATTGAGTTGATCATTTTTTGTATTGGTAAAATATAAATAGGTAGATTCTTGTTGTAGGCCATAGGTTATTGTAATGACATTGTCTACTAGATGTGCTGACAACATCGCAGCAAAAACGGTGGCTAAATGCTGCGTATGCCCCAAATAAATTTTAGGATAAACAACATGATCTGGTTCGAAGTCAATATTTTCGAAACTTTTTTGTATTTTCTTCATTTTTTTGGAATGCGTGACTTCATCCAATAAAACTAAAAAAGGTTGAGGCCATTCTAGCTGAGTAGAGAGATCAACTTGATGCTGAGCCAGATATTCCTGCAAATGCGTGACATGCTTAGCTACTTGCAGGCTTTGCAACGGGATCATTCCTTCAATTTCTAACTCAGGCGCAGCTAGACACCAGCTGGCAGCATATTCTGACGCAATATAGTGTTCATTTTGCCAAAGTTGATCATTGAGATAGTCCTGATCAATTTCAGAATCTGCCACGATAATAAGACTGGCCTCATGGGATTGCCCTGCGCTTTCTTGTATTAAATTCAACCAGTTGGAATAAGCACGATCAGCTGGCAAGAAATGCAACTGGAGATGAATCTGAACAGGAATTATTGAATATTGCTGCTCAATCTGGCTTAAGAGTTGTTTCTGATATATTTCATTCCAATCATCAATCAAATGATCGGCTAACAAAATATGAAGATTCAATCGATTTAAGCGAACGACTGGTGCGGTAGTAAGAGGTGTAATATGACTCTCATCTTCTTGGTAATTTTCCTGTGTCCATCCCGGATGTATTCGATATTGATAAGCCAGCTCCTGATTATAAAATAATGCAGAATGTTTTAACTGTCTTGATATTAAGCTCAGGCTTTCCTGATGCTGCTCCAGTTGATCTTGAATGAGGTGTTGAATCCGCCGTCCACTTAAGCTTGTCATTATTCCTTGCTCAGTCTGGTCTTTTTCGAGCAATGAATCTATGGCATGAATACGATATGCCAATAGCGGCAGACCAAAATAATTCAGCAATTTGGAGTCTAATTCTGGACTACTAAACTGCATCATTTTCTCTAAAATTTCTGCATTTTTACCAAAACTGTGCCAGGCTGCAGCTGAAAAAAGATTAAGGGGGTAATCTTCAATCGGCTTTAAGGGTTCTTTTGTATTTTCAGAATCTTGCTGGCGTATTTGAGCCAATGAATTTGCTTGATCCTGCTGCTTTTGTTTTCTTTGCTGATACTTTTTTAGCGCTTTATAGATCAAATAAGGTGTAAATAACAGCAGGCAAAGTAGTAAAGGTAAAATACCGAAATACAATGTCAACTCTATATTGGATGGATCGTACTGAATGTCTCTCCAGTAATAAATGACAAGACCACTCGTAAGCACAAATAAGCCTACAAAAGTCTGAATGACAGGCTTGATCATGACAGGCTTCCTATCAGGCTATAACAAGTTTGCGTATTATGTGTGGCCTGATTGGCCAGCAATACCGCCCCTTTTGCCAAACCCATAGGATTCGCTTGTCCGAGCTGGACTGAACATAATTCATCTTTTTCTAGAATCAGCCGAAGATCTACCAATAAGGTTGGGCTACACCAGATTTGAAGAATCTTTTTTAATTTGACACTATGGATCCCTTCAGATAAAAAATTCAGATAGTCTTCACGTTTTAATGGGCCGATTTCAATTTCAATTTTTTCATCAATTTGCTGAAGGCTTTCGCCACAAAAACTATTGATTCCCAGCCGAACCGGTCGTGATTCTCCCAAACAGCTTCTTTGCTGTTCATTAAGCTGAAAGGTTTCTGGAATGAACTCATTGATCTGAAAGTTAAACTTAAAAATACAGGACAGGATGCTGTTTAAGGCATAATGTGTATTATTTTGACCCTGCATCAAACCTGAAAATTCAGCAAAATAATCATCTATATTCTGCTGTTCATGCTGCTGACTCATATAGCCACTCAAAGCATGTAGCAGGTTCAGATAATGATTTTCCTGCTCAATTTCATAACGTAAGGCTAAGTGATAATTCAGAGAGGCATCGACATATTGTGCAGTAAGCTTATGATTGAATAATCCCAGAAAATGCAAGCTTTCTTCTCGTTGTGCCCGTGTGCCCTGTTTAATTTTATCCGTATAGATATAAGGCAATTCTCCCAAGATACCAGTTAGCCCAACAATTAAATTGGTCATCTGCACTTTCTTATCTTGAGTTTGTAGTGATTCAATTTCAGAGACTGGAAAATTAAGATTCAGTGAACTGATAAATTGAAAGGCTTTACTCCATTCCTGCTCGTTTTTCTGTTCAGGCGCATGCCTTAATAATCGCGTGGCTTGAATAAATTCAAAGCTGGTCGGTTGTTGATAAAGCCGGTCAACTACAGAAGCCTTTTGCCACCAATCTGCTGTACGCATTGGTATAACTCCTGTTTTGATTTTGAATCAATAACGTGCATGTCTACATAACTATTCATCTGAACCTTTAAATTAAAGAGATGATTTAAAACCTGCACAAATATATAGAGACTAGCTCCCCGAAATATTTCGGTATCAATCTGAATTTCAACTTTGACACCACGTACAAATAGTGGAAACGGTTTATGCTCACGCAGTTTCTGCGTCAGGGAAAATTGTACAGTCTGAATTGAGTTAATAATGAGGCGATTTTCTTTGGATTGTGGCAAGTTATAAAGTTCAAGTAATTCTTTAATATAGCTGACCGCATCCCCTTGCATTAAAGATAGATTATTTAATGATAAGTGCGAAATAATCCGCCACTGTTCCTGCAGTTTTTGATCAAAATAATAGGGTAAATTAGGTCTTTTGACTAAGGTCGCCTTCCGCATCAAGCTACTGTCATTTAAAGATAAGGTGTTTTGATCTTTATGGTAACTTTCATAAGGCAGATCCCGATTACAGCATAGTAACTGGATACTGACAAAGTCTGATGAAATTTGATGCGGTTCTAAAGATTTTGAAATAATGGAATATTTTAGTCCTGTACGGTTATTATTGTCCTCAGGGAGTAGATGATAATAAAACTGCCCATCTGCCTGATGATAATGACTCATAGCAAAAAAAGGTAAGACTGAAAAAATCATCTGATTTTTTTCATTTTTTTCTCGTAATATATTCATCTCAGTGATTGCATAGACCTGAAAATATTCAGGATGATGGATATCACTTATGAGTGAATATTCAAGGCGTTGATGATCAATTTTCTGTGGTTCAGCCTGTTTAGGGAACAAATTCACTATGGGAGTTGCAAATAATTTGAAATTGGCGCTATTTAATTCTGAATAGTTTCGGATCATTGCCTGATCATTCAGATTCATTTTAAAGTGAATCTTTAATTCAAATTCTGTAGTTTCTATATTCAGGTTTTTTAGAAAATTCAGATTCAAATCAAGAAAATTAAATTTCTCTGGAAAGCAAAAATACTCAATTAATAAACGATAAGCATGGTGAGTATGCTGATCGATTGGTAATACACTTTCTGTCTCAGTAAAACCCTGCAACTCAAATGGATTTTCAATATCAATCTTTTGGGTCTGTGTGTTTATAGAAAAACAGGTCTCGGGTTTAAAAATACAATCCAGTACTTGCAAGGGGAGATTGGAAATTGCATCAAGATAAATCGGCAGTTTTTGTTGGTCTAGCAGTCGTTGCTGCTGGTTAAAAATCTCGAAACCAAAGATTAGAGTTGCGTTCTGATTTAAATGAATATGTGCCGAAGCATGTGTTTTAAAACTGAGCGATTTTAATCCGATGGGTAATAGTTCAACCTGTTTTACCGTACGATATTCGCATTGTACTCCACGGGTACTTTTTGATTTTAGTACAGTTTTTTTAGGAATCTGCTGGCTACTTTTAAGCTGTCGGATTTTATTGCAATCCTCAAAACTGACCACTGAACATGCTGGAAAAGGTTTCAGATACTGCGGAAACATCACCTCAAAAATAGAGCGAGTGAATACCTCGTAGCTGTCATGTAACTTTTTATCAATGCGGGCGGAAATGAGTGAAAATGCCTGAATCAATCGTTCAATATGCGGGTCATCAATTTGCTCCTGATTGAGAGCAAGACGTTGAGCAATTTTCGGATATTTTTTGGCAAATTCTCGTGATTGTTGTCCAAATTCCTGTAATTGTTTTTCATAATACGGTAATAATTCTTCAATCACAGCACACCTGCTGATGTTCTAGGCAAAATCACGTATTGTTGTGTTGTGGGGTTGAGAAAAGCATCAAAAATCACCGGCTCATAGAGTGGATAAATATTTAAATAAGCTTGGATACTCAAACACAAGCTCCCCATATTCTGCTCATCGACCAGCATCTCTACATTAACTTGTTTTAAACGTAGTTCATGAACATGAATAGACTGCTCAATAGAACGGCAGATTTTGTCCCGATCCAGTGGATTCGCCGTTGAAAGACCGACAAAATCTATAATGCCAAATTGAAGAATGGAACCTTTGACCTGATCATAGCGATCAACCCTGCCCTCCAGATTAGCCATGCGGCTATTTAATAGATCTTCCAGATCAGTAGCGACTGATTCTCTTAAGGCCTGCAAAGAAAGCCCTTGTACACTCATTAGGTTCTGAGGCAAGAGACGGTCAAATAATGTTGTTCTAAATCCGTAAGGATGGAGCTGATCCAAATTCATATTGTTATTTTCTAATTTTATTTATTATTTTAAATATTCTGAGAGAGGCTGATCAGGATCAGCCTCTAAAGGAGCAAATTATGCTGCATAAGATGCAGTGTTATTTGCCAATGACCATTTCTTGGTCACTGCACCTTTTTGCGTGCCATTAATATCCTGTTGATTATAAGTCCATTCAACTGCTGCATATTTCAGACCAAAAGCTTCTGTTGGAACACCTTCTTGATTCACTACTGGAGTCACTTGTGAAACCAACACATGTTTTAATTTAATTTGTAGATATTTAATGCGTTTATCGCCATTCGCTCGATAAAAATCGATTTGTACTTCATCAAAGGTATAACCTGCTGAACATGCTTCCCAAAGTTTTGGGCTGGTTGCATCCAGATCTTTCATAAAAATCATGTCAGAATGTTCAACCCGTTCTGCAGTATGACCACCTACACTGGAAGAGGTTGCCGATTTTGGCTGGCGAATATTGTGAGACCAAGAGTTCACTTCTAACCAGCTTTTATGTTCTGAATCACGAGATTCACCATCGACTTTATATTTGCCTCGAAATTGGACGTAAATATCTTTCATTTTTAATAATTTTCCTATTGTTATAAACGTTATTATAATTTTGCCAACAGCTTTAATTGCTTGACTGCGGCAGCTCAGTGACCAGTCGCAAAGAGACAGACAACTCGTCTAGCTGAAAGTGTGGTCTCAAAAAGACCACAGACTTGTAGTGTCCAGGTTTTGCCGGATTTTCTACAACTTTGATAGAAGCCTCACGTAGTGGATACTGTGCTTTGGCTTCCTGTGAAGCGCCGTCATCCAAGAGTACATATTGAGACAGCCAATCATTTAGAAATGCTTCGACATTTCCTGCTGATGCAAAGCTTCCCACCTTGTCACGCATCATGGCTTTTAAATAATGGGCGATACGTGAAACTGCCATAATATATTGAATTTGACTTGATAATGCAGAATTGGCATTGGCCAGGTCATTTGCATATTTCTTTGGTTTTTGTGTAGATTGAGCGCCGAAAAAGGCAGCATAATCCGTATTTTTACAATGTACCAACGGAATAAATCCAAGATCACTGAGTTCTTTTTCACGACGATCTGTAATGGCAATTTCCGTCGGACATTTAAAAATGACTTCCCCATCATTGGTTTTAAATGTATGTACTGGCAGACCTTCGACCAGACCGCCACCTTCAACACCACGAATTGCCGCACACCAGCCATGCATGTCAAAGGCATTGGTTAACCGTGTACCCAGAGCATAAGCAGCATTCATCCAGAGGTATTCATTGTGATTTTTACCGGAAACATCTTCCACGTAGTTAAAGCCTGCTGTCGCAGTACCTTCTTTCGGATGATAAGGTAAACGGCCTAATACTCGCGGAATGGTCAATGCCATATAACGGGCATCGTCACTTTCTCTGAATGAACGCCATTGTACATATTCAGCTGTTTCAAAGATTTTGGACACATCGCGTGGACGATCGATGTCGGTAAAAGCTTCCAGTCCAAACATTGAAGGACTTGCCGCAGAGATAAATGGTGCATGTGCGGCGGCTGCCACATGTGAAATCTGCTCTAGCAGATACAGGTCTGACGGTGTGCGATCAAATTCAAAATCGCCAATTAAAGTGGCATAAGGCGCTCCACCAAAAGAACCATATTCTTCTTCATATATTTTTTTAAATAATGTACTTTGATCAAAGTCAGTTGCACTCTGAAAATCTTTAACCAGTTCTTTTTTAGTGGTATTCAGCATGCGAATCTTGATTAAAGAATGTGATGGCGTTTCCTGACAAAAATAGTATAGTCCACGCCAAGTAGATTCGATTTTTTGAAACTGTTCGTGATGCATAACCTTACTGAGCTGAGTCGAAATTAAGGCATCAATTTCTGCAATACGTTTATCTAAAGCCAGTGTCATATTTTCAGAGACTATAATCGTACCGGCCATAACCTCCTTGGCCAATTCACCAATCAGGCTTTTAGCACGTTCATGTTCCTCTTCTGTACGGGCAATTCGACTACGTTCAACGATAGAATCCAGAACCGAGTATTCCTGAATAGATACATCTGGGACAATTGCAGCATTAGAATGATTCACTGTCTGCCTCCACACTCATTTTCTGAATTTGGTCGGTATTTTTTAAAACTTCATCCAGCAAATCTTCCAGGCGTTCATTATTGGAAATCTTATTGCGCAAATCAGTTAAACGTTCTCTTGCTTCAACCAGTTTTCGCAAAGGTTCAACCTGTTGTACTACCTGTTCCGGCAGGAAATCATCCATAGCATGGAACATCAGATCTACCGAAATTTTGCCGCCCTCTTCGGTCAAACTATTGTCCACCTGAAAACTGGCACGGGGTACTAAGGACTGCATTACCTCATCAATATTTTCGAGGTCTACATTGATAAATTTTTTATCTTTAAGCTTGCTGCTTTTCAGTTCAGAGGCTGCTGAAAAGTCTCCCAATACTCCGACCACAAATGGCAATTCTTTGACTTCACGGCCATCCCCGACTTCAACATCGTAGGTCAATTGCACACGCGGTGGCCGAATGCGTTGTAATTTTTTTTGTACACTTTCACGCTTAGCCATCATGATTTTCCTTGTTAATTATTTTTTAATGATCCAAATGGATTGGTAATGAGGCCATGGGTTTGAGTGCTTATATTTTCTGGTTTCTTATTGTTCATGGCTGCTGTATTCACTTTCGTATTATTACTCGATGTTTTATTTTTCTTTAGATTAACATTTTGTTTTAGCGTAGTATTTGCCTTGGTTTTTATCTGTTTTGATTTCGAATTCAACGCTGTATGGGATGAAGATTCAGAAAATTTCGGTGCGGGTTGTGCCAGATAAATATGTTCAGTCAGTGATTTGGCTTGCGGATAGGTAAATTCGTTTAAAGCACGAACTTCTGTACTACGCATCTGCTCTAAACTTCCGGCAGAGATTCCAATACCGGCCAAAAAACCAAGATCAGTCAAATCCTGATGATGGTAATTCTGCTGATGTAATTTCTCGATTAAATTCAATGCTTTGAGGTTATATCCTAGTTCGACATAGCGCTTGGCGATTTGGGTATTGAGTTGATGCTGTAGCGGAATATTTTTCTTCGCCGATTTGTCGCACAGCTGCTGATATAAACCGATCAGTGCTAAATCAGTAGCATCCTTTGCCTGTGGATAGGCCTTGATACATGATCGATTTAATTCTGCAGCGTGGGTTTGAGCAAAACATAGCTGTGCCATTCCTGAGATGAGCAATACGATAAAACTTAAATTGTTTTTCAAAGTGAGCCTCATTTTTTGTTGTTTTTTATTTTTGAATATTAAAAAATGATTTTTCTATTCTTATAATTTTAAAATCGTGATGTGGATTTAACAAAAAATGATCACAAAAAGTCAATACGAAAATGAGTTTTAGTTAAAAATTTTATGTAATTTGCTAAAATTGCTAAATTCCGATCAATGAATGCAGACTTTTTATTGGATTTGAGTAGAATATGCCAAAAATAGTGCATCAAAATATTTTGACAGCCTATAGATAAACTTAAACAAATAAAAATTAAACTTAATAATAAGAATCATATAGCTATAAATTCCAAAATATCAGGCTATATATTGAAAAGAGAAAAATATGAGTAATTTAAAAATTTTGATTACAAAATTATCCGAACATGCGCGCCTCTACCTTGAAAAATCGGCGAACTCCTGCATTAAAAATCAAAATTATGAAATCGAAATTGAGCATTTTTTCTTAGAATTGCTACAACAACATGAATTAAATGATATAAAGTTCTTGCTGAAAAAATATAAAATTGATGAAGATAATCTGATTAATGAGCTTCGTCTGAGTATTCAACAACTGAATAAAGGGAATTCTCGCACTCCTATCTTTGCTAAATCAATTATTCGTGTATTAGAACAAGCCTGGCTTTTGGCTTCAGCAGAAAAAAATCCGATGATCCGGAGTGGACATTTACTGGTTGCTTTGCTTACTGCACCGGATCTATATCAAGTTGCGATTCGTGCCTCTGCATTATTTGAGCTATTTCCAATTGATAGCATGAAGCACCAATTTTTAGAGCACTGTAAGCAAAGTATTGAAAGCCCAGATCATATTCATTGCAGCAACATACAAGAAAATTCACCCGTTCAACAGCCAGAATTTAATAAAACTCCAGCACTCGATCAATACACAATAAATTTAACTGAAAAAGCGCGCCTAGGCCAGATTGATCCAGTGATTGGTCGTGAATTCGAAATCCGCTTGATGCTAGATATCCTGATGCGCCGTCGCCAAAACAATCCTATTCTTACTGGCGAGCCAGGAGTAGGAAAGACTGCCGTTGTAGAAGGACTGGCACTTAAAATTACCACCCATCAAGTGCCTGATCCACTTAAAAATGTAGAGCTGCATATGTTGGATCTTGGATTATTACAAGCGGGTGCCAGTGTCAAAGGTGAATTTGAAAATCGACTCAAACAAATCATTCAGGAAGTTCAGTCTTGTCGTTATCCTATTATCTTATTTATTGATGAAGCCCATACCCTGATTGGTGCTGGAGGTCAAGCGGGTCAGAATGATGCAGCCAATCTGTTAAAGCCGGCTTTGGCACGTGGTGAACTACGCACCATTGCAGCGACGACTTGGGCTGAGTACAAACAATATTTTGAAAAAGATGCTGCGCTTAGTCGGCGTTTCCAGGTCGTGAAAGTAGAAGAACCGACTGAAGAAGTGGCTATCGACATGTTACGGGCCATGATTCCGGTCATGACTCAGCATTTTCAGCTGCACATTGATGATGAAGCCATTATTGCTGCGGTACGTAATTCGCATCGTTATATCAGTGGACGGCAATTACCAGATAAAGCCATTAGTGTTTTGGATACGGCAGCAGCACGGGTGGCTTTGAGCCAAAATTCGCAACCGGTCAAGTTAGACCAGTTACAGGCACAATTACATAATTCTCAACTGGAATATGGCCTTTTACACAAAGAGCATCAAGACTCCCTGATGCATCAAGAGCGTTTAATTAAATTATCAGAAAAAATTTCCAACTTAGAACAGGAAATTTCACAGCTGAGATGCCAATGGCAGCAAGAACTGGAGCTAATTCAGCAAATCAAATCCTTACAGGCTCAATCTGAACAGAGTGAGAAGCAGAATCAAATAAAAACATTACGCCGGCATTTAGCCCAGATTCAGGATCAAGATCCATTGGTCTTTGAAGGTGTGAACACGCTTATCATTAACCAAATCATTTCAGACTGGACTGGAATTCCGGTAGGAAAAATGATGAATAATGAGATCCAGCAAGTATTAACGCTCCAAGATAAATTATCACAACGTGTCATGGGCCAGGATGATGCATTACAACAGCTGGTACAAGGCATTAAAACGTCTAAAGCTCAACTGGATGATCCGAACAAACCGCAAGCTGTGTTTTTGTTAGTTGGCCCAAGTGGTGTAGGGAAAACTGAAACTGCCCTCGCCTTGGCGCAGGAATTATATGGTGGTGAGTCACATCTGATTACGGTGAATATGTCGGAATATCAGGAAGCTCATACTGTATCTTCCTTAAAGGGTGCGCCTCCAGGTTATGTCGGCTACGGTCAAGGAGGCGTATTGACGGAAGCTGTGCGCCGTAATCCATATAGCGTAGTTTTACTGGATGAAATCGAAAAAGCGCATACTGATGTGCAGGAGTTATTTTATCAGGTCTTTGACAAAGGAATGCTGGAAGATGGCGAAGGCCGACTAATCGATTTTAAAAACACTACGATTCTGCTGACGTCGAATGTGGGTTCCAGTGCCATGATGCAGGCTTGTTTAAATCAACCTAGGGAAAACTGGCCGGATGCCAATACTTTGATAGATCAATTAAAACCAAGCTTATATCAGCAATTTAAACCGGCCTTTCTAGGACGTATGCAGATCGTGCCTTATTATCCTTTGCACGATGAACTGTTAATCCAGATTATTCAGCATAAACTGGCAAAGATTATCCAACGCATCCAGCAGCAATATGCCATGCAAGTTACTTATAATGAAGACGTGCTTGAACTACTACTCAGCCGCTGTACTGAAGTTGATAGCGGTGCACGTAATATTGATCATATTTTAAATGCTTCCATATTGCCTGCTTTGGCTACAGAAATACTCATGGCCATGAGTGAAGAAAAGCTGCCTAAATTAATTCATATTGATGTCCAGCAAGATGAAATCCTTTACAGTGTAGATCCAAAAATTAAAACAGTTAAAAAATCTCGTTCTAAAAGCAATAAAGCTGATGTTGCATAATCGGATTAAATAAATAATAAAAACAAATAAATATAAGAATGGGTATAGAAATGACACTGAAATTTGAATATTTATTGCAAGAAATTTCTATTGAACAGTCCTGTGGCGTGGATTGTTCATTTTCAAATGATTTTCATGCGATTAAAAAAGCCAAAACTTGGGATGATCCCCTATTGGATCAAGGTGACTGGATCGCTGAACCCAAACAAGCAGATTGGCAATTTGTGAATGACAAAATAATTGAATTATTGTGCGAAAAAACCAAGGATATTCGTTTATATACTTGGCTCATTCAGGCATGGAGTCATCTATATGGTTTTGAAGGTATTGCTCGAGGACTAGAACTAAGCCAAAAAAGTCTGGGGCGCTACTGGTTAGAGATACATCCTGTTATTGAAGAGGATAATCTTGATCAGCGTTTGGGTTTGTTGCAAGGTTTGATTGCACAATTCCCCATACTAATGAAACAGATTCCTTTGGTCAGCTCCGCACCTTTTTATAGTTTAAGTACATATGAAGCACTTTTACATCAGCGCAATATGCAACTAAAACAACAGGATTATTCTTCTGAAAATGATCCTGTTCAGGACTTGGAATATTTTGAGCAACTATTGCTAAATACTGACAAATCTATACTGAGCCGAAATAATCAATATCTTTTGGAGATTCAGACAGAGTGGCAGAAACTTAAAACCACTTTGGATCAACTGTTGGGTCTGGATGCACCAAGTTTTGCAGCCACAGACTCTCAGCTCGAAGCAATATTCACCAGTATCAAGCGAATCTATAAAATCGAAACATTTGCGCAACCTTCCAAAATAATATTAGATCAGGTGAACTCACCACAACCTCATACTTCGGAAGCAGTTGTGATGAATATCTCACATGTAAATTCAAATCTGCAAAAATTTCAGCCCCACGCCCAAAACCATTTGGCCAATCGTCAACAGGCAATGCAGTTATTACAAGAGATTGCTCAGTATTTTCAGATCAATGAACCACATAGCCCAGTGAGCTATATGCTACAAAAAACAATTAAATGGAGTCAGCTGCCCTTACATGAATGGCTGGCTCAAGTCATTAAAAATGAGAATCCTGTAGAGCATGTCCATGAATTACTGGGTGTACATACCAATAATGAATCAAAGAATGAATGGTAAATATTAAAATGTTCAGAGCAGAAAAAGTACTTTGGGGCGAAGGTCTATTTTTAAGACCGCAACATTTTCAATTACAAGATGCTTATCATGAGCAACGTTTGAGTCATATGATTCGTGCGACATTTCCTTTTGCTCATGGAATTCAGTCCATCCAATTTGATGAAGCACAGTTCAATATGCACATACTGGCATTAAGTAAAATTGAAATGATTTGGCAGGATGGTGAAATTTATCAGGCACCAGCACAGGATTTATTACCGGAACCCGTGCAACTGGATGCTTTAAACCTGCATGGAGAGATGCAGGTTTATTTGGCTTTACCGATGCTACAACCGAATAAACAAAATGTAAGTCATGCCGAAAGTACTCAGGCTGGCCGCTATCACTCGCAGTTAATTTCAACCCACGACTTATTTACCGATGCAACGACTGCAGAAATCACCCTGTTACGCCGTCGTGCTGAATTTAAGCTATTTGAACTCGGACAAATACCTCAACAGCATCTGGATGGCTATTTATATATCCCGGTTGCTCAAATCAAGAGACAAAGTTCAGGAAATTTTATTCTCAATCATAAGTTTATTCCTCCCATTCTACATATCCAGGCATGTGAGTATCTGCTAGACAATTTAAAGCGAAGCTTAAATATCATTCGAGCCAAAATTAAGACGATTCAATCCAATAACCGTGAAAATGAACAGAAATTGATTGAATTTCGCTCGGGAGATATTGTCTCTTTCTGGCTGGTAAATGCCTTAAATACAGCCCATGCAAGCTTGAACCATATTTTGCAGTATCCGCAAATTCATCCGGAGCGACTATATGCGGAACTGCTACGACTTACTGGATCTTTACTCACCTTCTCGACTGCTTATGAGATTGATCAACTGCCACAGTATCAACACCATCAACTTTACGACAGCTTTAATCAGCTGGATATTATTCTCAGAGATTTACTCGATACGATTATCTCGAATCGCTATATCAGTATCAGTTTAAAAGAAACACGTCCATCCTATTGGATTGGGAGTCTAGAAACAGACAAAATCAGCCGAAATACCAGGTTATATCTGGCTGTATCGAGTAGCGTAATGCCAGCGCATAATCTGATTGCGCATGTTCCGGTCCGTTTTAAGGTCGGCAGTACCATCGATGTTGAACAACGCGTAATTGCAGCTTTGCCTGCTGTGCCATTGCAGCATCTTATGCAGGTTCCTACGGCAATTCCGGTGCGATCCGGTGTTCATTATTTTGAGATCGAACCAAATAATGAACTGTATCAGCGTATGCTGGATTCAGAAGCAATTTGTGTTTATATCCCGAATGGGTTTCAGGATATTGCGATTGAACTCATTGCGGTTATGAATGGATGAATATTCAAATGAATACAATCACAAATAATCCTTCTTCACTGTTTGAAGAGGATCAGAACGGAATCGGCGATATAGCAAGACAATCTATCGAAACCAATATCTCATACGGGGCAAGTTTGCTAGATTTACTGCATGATGGTTTTTATATCATTTTTCTTATAAAAAATAAATACATACCTGCTGATATAGAATTATTCCGTGAGAAAGTTTTGCAGATGCTCAGCCGATTTGAAAGCCAGGCACGTAAGGTACAATTTTTAGCTGAAGATATTCAAGATGCCAAATATGCCTATTGTGCTTTACTGGACGAAACGATTGTCACACAACAGGATGAGCGCTTTTTTGATTTGCAGAATTCCTGGATGTTGAGCCCGTTGCAATTAAGTCTGTTTGGTTCACAACTGGCTGGCTATCAGTTCTTTGAATATCTGGAAAACATCCGTCATAAAGACAAGGATCGACTGGCAGTATTAGAGGTTTATCATTACTGTCTATTATTAGGCTTTCAGGGAAAATACCGGATTGAATCGATTGAACATTTGAATAGTTTGGTGGCTCGAGTCGGAGATCAGATTGATTATCTCAAAGTCAAGAAAACGACCTTTTCTCCTTTTTCCGCGCTTCCCGATCAAATCAGACATATAATTCATCGAGAATTACCATTTTTCTGGATTCTAATTTTCCTGTTTTTATTTGCAGTATTCAGCTTTGTCGCTTTTAAATATGTTTTATCGACAGAACAAATAACTATTTTTACTCAATATCAGAATCTGATTAGCGCTCCTGCTGAGCAAGCTTATATTACGATTCATTTACCCTAATTAAATTTTTCAGATCAATACCATGAAAGCTCATAAAAATAAAAACTTAAAAGTATTTACTTCAGAAAAATTGAATGCAATCTTTGCAAAGAATTGCGCCGTTGTACAATTTATATCGCTTAAGAAAAGACTGGGTTGGAATCTGAACTAGATCAAGTATTTCACTTATGATTTTTATCATATTGAGTAGCTTCACCCTAATGAGCTTGGTAATGTTCGCCCTGCTGTCCTATGAATTTAGACGAAGGATACAGGGTGTTTTTCTCAGATTTATTCCGCAAAGCAAACAGCAATTGACTCAAGCAATACATTTTTCACGTAAATTTTATCGGGCGGCCTCGCCTGAACATCTGCATTCTCATTGGTATGTGCAGCAGTGGTGGATTTTGATTACCGGATTAATATTATTTGGCAGTATTTTGCTACTCGCTTTTACCCAGCCCTTAACTGCCAGAAAATTTGAATCTGAATATTTAAGGAAAGTTGATCCACAAATTTATGCTCTTTTGGATGGGCAAATGTTGACGGCTCCGCCTGAAGTTGCTGACCACCTCATTATAGAAGCCCTTCAACAAGAGCATTTTCCAGATCATCCGGCTATTTCAGCACAAAGCTTTAATTCAAATCTTAAAGATATTTATAGACCAGCAATGCATACGCATTCAGATATCAGTACAGCAGACCGTAAATGGCATAAGATGAATCCACGATTTAAACAACGTTTACTGATGGTATTTAAAATCATGAAAGAACAGCATGATTATGAGCTGGTTTTACTTGAAGGTTATCGGAGTCCGGAACGGCAAAATTTGTTGGCAACCGATAGTAATATTACCAAGGCCAAAGGCTTTCAGAGTTATCATCAATTTGGATTGGCTGCAGATATTGCCTTTAAACGGCATGGCAAAGTAGTCATTACAGAACGTGATCCCTGGGCCATGCGCGGTTATGAGTTATATGGTCAGGTCGCTGAATCGGTAGGTTTGACCTGGGGCGGCCGCTGGAAATCCATTAAAGATTTCGGACATACTGAATATCGTATGCCCGGTTTAAAGAAAACTGCTGAGATGGCACATCAACTGATCCATGAAGGTCAATTACAGGTACATACATTACAGCCTTAAATATTACTTAATTAAGAAAGGCTTGCATGTATTTAATGACTTCATCTGGTTTTTCACCATGTAGCCAATGACCGGTATTTTCAATAACTTCAATTTTTGCCTGAGAAAACTGTTCATTAATTGCTGCAAAATGTTCTGGTTTTGAGATATAAAAAGAATCACCACCACGCAGAAATAAGGCTGGCCGATTAATTTTTTCGACCTTTTCCCAAGCCATAATATCTGGATAATGATCAAACAAAGACTGAACATTAAACAGCCACTGCCCTTTATTAAAGGATTTTAATAAAAATTGAATCACCATTTCTTCATGAATATATTTATGCATAATTTTTGCTGCTTCCAGTCGTGATGCAACATTTGCTTGCTGTACTGCAAATAAGGCTTGAAAAATTTCAGCATGATGATTTTCATGATATTGGATCGGTGTAATATCAAGCACGATGAGTTTTTCAGTCTGTTCACGAGCTAAATCTGCCAGTTTCATAGCAATTTTCCCACCCATGGAATGTCCAACAACGACAAACTTATGAACATTTAAACTGGATAAAGTTTCCAACACGTCTTCTGCCATGAGCTGATAGTTAATATCAGAGCTATGACCAGAAAGACCATGATTACGCACATCAATTTGGATCACGGTTCTCTGTTCAGAAAAATGTCGAGCCAATACTCCTAAATTACTCAAACTACCAAATAAACCATGAATAAAGATCATTGGAGATACTGTTGAAGTTTCATGATGGTGTAATTGATAGTTAAGGATCATTTGAGAATTCCGTGATTTCTTGATTTAAATGTTAATAGTGGGTTGATATTGAAAATTAATCAATTGCCAAATTTTTAAAATAAAAATTTGCTTAGGCTATTTGTAGTAGGTTGATCAATTTTTCTTAGGCTAAATTCATCATCAGATTAAAAGTGTTCAAAGCTTAATTATTAATTTGAATTAAAGAAAAATGCCCCATCAATATAAAAGACGATCTAATACATTTTTAAAATAGCCTTGGGATTAAGAGAAATCGCACCCATATTTTATTTTTAATTTCAGAATGATAATGATACTAGAACAAATAGATCCCCATCACACTACTTTTGCAGAACAGAAATTTGTAAATACACTCCTTTTTTCGTTTTAGAGTATGTAATAAATTAACAGGGATATTTACCGTTAAAATATATAAAATACTTAGGCTATTTTATAAATACAACAGGATTAGTTTTGTAGCATAAATATAAGATATAACTTCACTACCCTGCTTGGAATACCATTCATTTATATAGGAGGACAAAATTCATGCTATTCGTTATGAAGTCATTTCTATAATGCTTATGTGTGACTAGATCAAGCATGCAGTATTAAAAGATCTCTCGACAAGGCTTAGAAAAATATTAAAGTTTAATTATTAAATTATAGTTATCAATTTTCTTATTTCCCAGATATATCCCCAGGATAATGAGTAACAATCATGTCTATGCTTTAGTTTAACTTTACAAAAAACCCTACAGATAGATGCATCTTATTTAAGATGATATTTTTGGTCAAAATCCAGCCAAGATTAAAATAATAATATTCTCTTTATTTTCATTAATGCGTGATGAAAAGCTGTGCTTAGAAGAAGTACCACTCGCCCTATTCAACATCCCTATTTTTACAGAATACGGTGGTGGTCATTCCTGATTTACTCAGGCTCTGATCCTGTCGATCAAGAAAACTTTTGGCGACCATAGCCATCATGGGCGCCATATCCAGACTGTTATTTTCTTCAGAAACTTTTTGAATGTCCTGATAGGCTTTCAGTCGATTACAGAAAGCCTGACGTTGGGTTTTGGCATCGGCCTTTGGATCATCTTCATCTAAAATGTGCTTGGTTTCATTGACGATTTTAGTCTGTTCTAAAATAAACTGGTCATACGCACTTTGTGAAAGTGGTTCTGCAAAGACCATGCTATTCAGTAAGAATAACAATCCTGCACAAATGAAAGATGATTTTTTTAGCATTTAGATTTCTTCTTTCCAGACATCTTCATAATCATCGGCATCAATCATGAAACGAAAACCTGTTTCCAGAGCAAGATATGGTAATACTTCTGGTGCGATGTCCTGTAATTCACGTACGGTCATCGTTTCAAAAGCATCTTCACTTGAAGGTTCTCCGCCATAAATATACCAGCTGATATTTTCCGCTGTCTCAGGCTTTTTACGAATACCAACTATCGGATCCTGCTTTAAGGTATGTACGGCCACAGCAACAACATCATCACCCGTGACTTCAACATAAGCTGAGCCTACTTCTTCACAAAGTAACTTTTGCTCTGCGATCAGTTCTTGTAAAGGTGATAGATTTTGCGTGTTTTTCGACATTCGATATTACTCATTTATTTGCATTAGCACGCTATTTTAACTGAATTTTAGCAATGCTGATGAGGATTTCGTCGAGATGTTAAAATATCTGCGCTTAAAATTGTTTAAGCGCAGATATGAATTTCAGGCTTATTTGAAAATTTTAAAACGCTCTTCGTCCGCAAGATAATCTTTGGCATGTGTTTCGCCTTCGATTGAACCAAAGACCAGCTGTGCGCGAAGCTTCCAGTTGGCTGGAATGTTCCACTCAGCATGCACCTGCTCATCTACGATCGGATTATAATGCTGTAAAGATGCACCTAGGCCTTCAGTATGTAATGCTGTCCATGTGGCAAATTGCGCAATCGCAGTAGAATGCTCTGCCCAGACAGGGAAGTTATCCGCATAAGACGGGAATTGCTCCTGCAACGCTTGTACCACTGTTTGATCTTCAAAGAATAATACCGTACCTACACCAGCAGCAAAGCTGGCCATTTTAGCAGTGGTTTTTGCTGCACTTGCTTCATCTTTTGCATAACTTTTTAATTTATCTGCAACGATGCCCCAAAACTTTTCATGTTCTGTGTTGAATAAAATGACGGCGCGTGAAGACTGAGAATTAAAAGCAGATGGACTTTGTTTAATTGCAGTTTGAATTAAATCAGTTAAACGTTCAGGAGATTGTTCAATATTCTTGCCAATGGCATAAATAGTACGGCGTTTAGTAATTAAATCTAAAAACTGATTCGACATTTTTAAAAATCCTGGGATATATCTTCGGGAAAATTGGAACCTTTAGTTATTTTTGTGAAGCATAGCTAATCAATTAAACTTTTAGCTTATCTAAAAATAAAGCTTATATACCTTAAAAAATAATAGACAGAATTACTAGGCTATTTGCTTGATATTTTTATATATTTTTTAGCTAAAACTGATTCTTTTCACCTATTTTTTAAACAAAGGTTAAAATTACTGCCCAATGAAAATACTTTAGGATAAATAGTGGGCTATCTTGCTCTATTCTCGGGCGAAATTCTAGGAATCATTATTTTTATAAGGTTTATTTTTTGAAGATCCCTGTTAAAGAGAATCTAATAATATAGCTTAGGCTATTTCCAAGCATCTCCGATCATGAAGGAAAGCTTAGGCTACAGATAAAATTAATCCCCCAAGAATGGAGGACTAATTTTTAGCAATGAAAACTATAAACTTAAATTAAAATTTTGCATTCAAAACTTGAGCTGATACTTTACTTTTCCACAGCTCACGTAGTGTCGGTAAATAGAATTTCTCACCTAGTTCAACCAGTTCTGCATCGATCAGTGCATGCATTTCGTGCATAAACAGATAGTCCAGTTCAACTGTACTTAGTTTTGACTGCTGCTTTTGATAGTCCTTACGCTTTTGCTGGGCTTGTTTAACCAAACGATCCGCAAATGCTTTATCTTTAAACTGGCTAATCGCCTTTAAACGCAGTTCAATAATGCCCCAACCGGTTAACAACATTTGGAAAGTCTCAAAGTCACCGCTGGTCGACTCCCAAGACATTTCTTCCAGATTTTCATCATCTGGAAGCACCGGCAAAAGAAGTTCCATGACACTTGGAAAAATCTTTTTAAAATTCAGAATAAATTTAACAGGATGCTCACCTGGATAATCCTTGAATTGCACCTTTCTTTGAACATCTGTTAAATAAATATCAAGCATAAAACAATCATCAGTGGTTAATCTCATCGAGTTCTATTGTACGCAACTCTGCCTGAGATAAAAACCACTGCTGACGATTCCATGATAAAACAGGCTGAAAGATTGAAAATAAAAGCCTTAAACGCTTTATTTTGTATTCGGTGAGACCATCTGTTCAGGACGCACCACCTCATCAAACTGTTCAGCTGTGACTAAACCAAGTTCAACAGCCACCTGCTTTAAGGTTTTAGCTTCTTTATAGGCAGTTTTGGCAACCTTGGCTGCATTCTCGTAACCAATCACCGGGTTTAATGCAGTGACCAGCATTAATGAGTCATGCAAGAAATGATCAATCTTGTCACGGTTCGGCTCAATACCTACGGCGCAGTGATCATTGAAACTATTACAGGCATCACCCAAGAGCTGGATGGATTGCAGTAAGTTATAGGCAATCACAGGCATAAACACATTCAGCTCAAAGTTACCCGATGCACCTGCCACATTAATCGTGGTGTCATTTCCAAGCACTTGCGCCACCACCATGGTCATGGCTTCACTTTGCGTCGGATTGACCTTACCCGGCATAATGCTTGAACCTGGCTCATTTTCAGGAATACGCAGTTCACCAAATCCACAACGAGGCCCACTGGCTAACCAACGAATATCGTTGGCAATTTTATTTAGGCTGACTGCAAGGGTTTTTAATGCGCCTGAAGCAAATACCGCAGCATCACGGCCGGCCAAAGCTTCAAATTTATTCGGAGCAGTGACAAATGGTAGACCTGTCAGCTTCTCCAGTGTTTCTGCGGCCTGAACTGCATAATCAGGATGGGCATTTAGACCTGTACCAACAGCCGTCCCGCCCAATGGCAATTCATACAAACCCAGTAAAGCTTGCTGTAAGCGAATCAAGCCATGATCAAGTTGGGATACATAACCACTAAATTCCTGACCTAGGGTTAAAGGTGTCGCATCCTGTAAATGCGTCCGGCCAATTTTGACAATATCGGCAAAGGCTAAAGATTTTGCATGCAAGGTATCACGTAGACGGGTAAGCGCTGGAATAAGAAGTTGATTAATCTGCAAACTCGCTGCGACATGAATCGCAGTCGGGAAAGAGTCATTGGTCGATTGGGCACGGTTGACATGATCATTTGGATGAACCGGTTTTTGCGCACCTAAATGATTGCCCAATTTTTGATTGGCAATATTGGCTATCACCTCATTACAGTTCATATTACTTTGCGTGCCTGAACCGGTTTGCCAGACCACCAGTGGAAACTGGCTATCCCACTGCCCGCTAATCACCTCATCTGCTGCATCCACAATATAGCCCGACAGCTCTTGAGGAATCTGATCCAGTTTAGCATTGGTCAAGGCTGCAGCTTTTTTTACCAGTCCCATTGCACCAATCATTGCCCGTGGCAAGCGTTCATTGCCGATCTTGAAGTTTTGCAAGCTACGCTGGGTCTGAGCGCCCCATAAAGCCTCACTCGGTACAGCCACTTCGCCCATGGTGTCATGTTCAATACGTGTTTGCATGTTCAACCTCAATTTTTTACATATCGCTGATTTTAAAAGCATCTATCACGATACTTTGCTAGATTGATTAAAAGTAATCGATTATATTAAATATGTAAATGATAATTATTATCAAATATTTTTTACTTATCTCATTTACTGTCCTCTCAGTATATTTTGATAAAATAGCCATTCATCCTCAAGCATCTTTTTCAGTGAACGTTGCGGTTGCCAATGCAAAATCTGCTGTGCCTTTTCAATATTCGCGCCTAGCTGGTCAAGCTCTGCATGAGGATAAGGCAAGGCATCGACTGTTCTAATTGCAGATTGGGTCACTTCTGCCAGTTGATCCAACAAATCCTGTATCGAAATGAGCGTTCCAGCAATATTGAAGGCTTCACATTTTAATTCCTGTTGTTGCCATAGCCACTGCAAGGATTTAATCACCGCATCACAACTGTCTGCCACATGCAGAAAACTCCGCTCTACTGTTCCATCCGCAGTATAAGCCTGACGGCGTAATTCCAGATATTCGCGCTGCTGCGCAGCGACCTGCATTGCCAAAGGCACAATATTTTTCGGTAAAGGTGGCACCGCCTCGCCTAGGACACCATGCTCGAAGGCGCCGCTAATATTAGATAGTCTTAAGATAGCAATGCGCCACTCGTTATCTGTTTTGACAGTATCCCGAATAATTTCCTCAACCATCTGTTGCGATTTAATATAGGGATTGGGATAAGTATAGTTAAAAGGTAGATCTTCATTGAGATCCGTACCGGATTGTCCATAGACTGCCAGACTGGATAAATGCACCAGATGCCGTACGCCGGTACGTTGCATGGCGCGCATTAAGCTCATAATACAGCTGACATTATCATTATAATATTCAAGGGGTTTTAATACTGATTCTTCTAGCGACTTAAAACTGGCAGCATGTACTACAGCCTGAATCGAATGCTGTTCAAATACTTTGTTTAATGCAGGCGTATTGCGAATATCAATTTTGATAAAAGGCACATACATCCCGGAAATATATTCAAGTCGCTCAAGCGTCTGCAAGTTGGCATTGGCCAAATTATCGACCACAATGACCTCTAATCCTTGTGCTAACAGACTTAAAGCAATATGTGAGCCTAAAAAGCCTAATCCACCCGTCACTAAAATCATTGTATACTACCTACTTTCTGATGAAGCCCAGATCAAGCTGTTGCTATTGATCAAGCCTGTAGTGAATTTCGATGAGCACCTTAATTCTTGTTACCTCCGCACCAACTTCTATTTATGCCTGGCATGCCCTTGGTTTGGCGCAGGCATTACACAACAAAAACCAAGAATTCCGCGTATTCTTTTATCAGGACGGCGTGTCGGTCGCAAATGCACTGCAATGGGTGCCCGACGATCAACGTCATCTTACACATGCCTGGCAAGCACTCAATATTCGCCTACCGGTCTGTGTAAGTGCAGCACTGGCGCGAGGGATTACAGATCAGGACAATGCTCAACGTCACAATATTCAGCAGCATAATCTGGCGGATGCCTTTGAATTGGTCGGTTTAGGTGAACTTGCCGATGCTGTTCAATCCTCACAACGTCTGATTCAATTCTAGATGTTCCATTTTTTAGAATGTGTTGCTTTTCCAAGGAATCTTGTGTGAAATCTGTACTTGTTATATTAACCCAAGCCAATCTGACCAGCCTGCAAGTGCATGAAAGCCTGTCTGCGACCATGGTTTTGGCGACATTTGGTGCGGAAGTGAAAGTTCTGCTACAAGGTGCAGGCCTTAGTCTTCTACGCTCAGAACTGCAATTTGATCAGTTACAACATGCCTTTAAACTGGCATCGAATATGGTCGACAGTTTTGAGTTTTATGACCTGACTCCAATTCTGATTGAACAGAAAAACCAGAACTCGCCCTTTGTGGCTCAGAGCGAACAAGAGATTGAATTTATTGAGCTAAGCCCAGCGTTTATTCAAGGCTTTGATCATGTGCTGTATTGGTAAGGAATAAAGGATATATAAAATGTCAAATCACACACTTTATCTGATCCAATCGAACTATGCGGCAACGGCGCAGACTCTGGAACAACTCGCTCAAATTTATACCCTCGGTGATCAAGTCGTACTGATGGGTGAAGCCGTATTACAGCTGGAGCATTCATTTCTACAAAATTTGCCGCAAATTTACATGCTGGAAAATGATGCAGAGCTTTTGACACAGCCTTTGTCGGATCAGGTCAAGCTTCTCGATTTTGCCGATTTTGCAGATCTTTGCCTCGGGTTTAATCGCTGTATTTCAATGAAATAATCAATGAGTTAAATATGAATTTAGAACTGGATCAAGATGGTCATCTGATCGATTACACCATTTGGAATGAAGAAGTCGCGCAAGTCCTGGCCAATAACCTGGAACTGAACTTAACCCCGTGGCATTTTGAAATTCTGCAAGCAGTGCGTCAGTTCTATCAGCAGTTTGGCCATTCACCGGCCACACGTCCCTTAATTAAATTCCTAATGAAAACGGTTAGTGCTGACATCAACAATGCCATGCTTCAGGAAAAGTTTAATACGGGTCTGGTCGCGCGGCATTTAAGCCGTTTGGCCGGCGTACCCAAGCCTGCAAATTGTTTATAAAAGTACGCTGTCTTCAATACTTATATCTAAATGCCTGAATTCTCATTTGGGCTTTTTTATGAAAGCAATTTTCACATCTAAAATAATAAAAGATATTCGTGGCTTGAATTCGTCAACTTCGGGTTTGTTCTAAGGTTCGCAAAGCCCGATGCAATTCATGATCCATTTCTGGCAGAACTTTCAGCAGAAACTCTATTTGTGCTTTCGCCTCGTCTCGAGTCACCAGTTTAGCTTCTACCAGCGTCTGCTGTAGACTAACCAGCAAACTGACCTGTCTAGGATCTGGTTGTTGCCCCTGACCTAAAGCACTGATGATTTGAGCAAAGTCTAGATATAACTGTTGTTGTTGCTTTAACAATAGGCTTTGCTTTGTAGCTACATTATTTGGTTCAGCCTGTGTATTTTGGCTATTGCTCTTAAAACTCAGAGACATATAGCTGGATGATTTTTCAAGTCGGGCAACCTGATCACGATGGGCTTGGACTTGATTGGCAAAATCAGTCCGATAGATGTCTTGTCGTATCTGGTAAGCAATAGCCACCAAAATGCCGAACAAGAGTAATCCGATGATGAGATATAAAAGAACGGTCTTATCTTTCATCTTGATCTCCTCAACCCAATAAAGACAGCTCTTATCAAAACGCCGCCTGTATCGTTGCTCGACTACGGCGTTGACCAGTCTATTGGTACATAGCCGATCCGGACGCGTTGTGGATGATTCCCAACTGGCACACTGAGCACTTTATCCCCTGTGGAAAAATCAATCACGGTCACCACATCGGTTTCACTTTCGGAAATCACACAGCTTTTACCATCTGGACTACGAGTTGCCCAATAGGGTTTACCGGCAGGAATCAGTTTGCCGGCAGTCAGCGTCTTACGATTTACAATCGTGGCATAATCATCCATGGTTCCTGCAACACAGAGCTTTTCACCATCAGCACTGATTGACAAACCATGATGACGCGAATCATTGACCCATTTTGTCCGGTCTTTCGGGATACTATCACTATCAGGGAGCTGTCCGATCCGGCTAATCTTGTTCTGATTCAGATCGTACTCAATCAGACCATTAAAAAATGAAACCTGGGCATAAAGTTTCGTTTCATCCTTGCTAAATACCATTGGGCGAACTGAATTGGATAAATCCTTGCGACCAAATGCATCGAGTGCAGGTCTGAAATCAATTTTTCTCAGCACTTGATGGGTATTGGCATCCGCGATGCTAATGTAGCGTTTTCCTTTGGTGAAATCCTGCCACTGTGCATCCATTGACGTTTCAACATTGCCAATCGCGGAGTTCAGGATCTTGTTACCATCATCGAAGTAGATATTTTCATGTGGTTTATCACCCGTAGCAAAACGCCCTAACTCTTTGCCAGTGTGAATATCCAGGACATGTACCACATTGCCTGAAGATGCTGACACCGCCACGCGTTGACCATCTGGCGAAACCGCCATGTGATCGGCACGAAAACCTTCAACCGGTGTACGCCAGTTCATCTTGCCTGTTTTGATATTAATAGAGACCACATCGGCGAAACTTGGACGCGATGCCACGATGGACTGACCATCTGGCGTCGAGTACATATCATCGACCAACTGATCATTACCTTCACCCGCTGTGGCCTGAATATAGGTATAGGCAATCAGTTTGATTGGATTCAGGTGAATTTCTTTAAGGCGCTCTTTCCGGTCAGGAATCATGTTAATGACGCCTATTTTGCCAAAATCACCCGATGGCCGAATCACGGTTACCGTACCATCCCAGTTGTTTCCGACAAAGAAAACCTGCTGTGAATTGGCAGGTGCTGCTGAAGGCGCAGAAGCGGCCTGTACACTCGGAAACGCAGACAGCATCGCCATTGCAGATAAGGTCAGACAGAATCGTGGCCATTTTTTATTTTGAACTTTCATCCTTTATGCTCCGCATAATCATTTTTATTATTTTTAATTCTTTATTGCGCACATTTCCGCTGTGCTTATTCGTGACCTAATATACAAAGGTATAAAATGATTTGCTGATTTTTCCGACCAAAAAAAGATCACTTCAAACGCTATTCATATAAATCTTCAGGGGAATTTGACCTTATACATCCAGCACATCGACAAACTGTGCATTCAGCACTTTGGCAAGATCAGCCGGTTTCAGTCCGATATCCAAGCCTCTTTTACCGCCACTCACATATATTTTATTGAGCTTTTCTGCCGATACATCAATGACTGTTTTTAAACGCTTCTTTTGTCCGACTGGACTGATTCCACCGACCAGATAACCGGTTAAACGTTCTGCATGTTTCGGATCTGCCATTTGCAGTTTTTTACAACCACAAGCTGCCGCTACTTTTTTTAGATTAAGTTGATGATGTACCGGCAATACGGCAACAAAATACTGTTTTTCATCCGTTACCAATAGCGTTTTAAAAACTTCTTCGACTTGTAATCCTAATTTTTCTGCAGCCTCTAAACCAAAGCTTTTCGCATTGGCATCATGTTCATATTCATGAATACTATATTCAATTTTTTGAGTTTTTAAGAGTTTACATGCAGGTGTCATAATACTTCTGGCTCAAGTCTGATCGCCTTAGTATATAAATATTCGCTCAAGAAGTTAATGTTTTTGCCCCATACCTCTGCTCCATATGCATGACTACAAGCTGTTTCTGAGATTTTTTACAAAGAGAGTGACGTGCAAAATACCAACAAAGATATGCGTTTTTGCCACTATCTAGATATCAGATGCGCCTGTGCCTAGCGATTTAGAATGCTTTGAAATGAACATATTCGTCATTTCATCAAGATAGCGACAATCTAAATTTTTCCAAACCCTTCGCTATAAATCTCTTTAAATTCGATGTCTGTTTCTTAGTCAGCTTTATAAATTTAGAAACAGAACATAAAACTGATCTCTAAATTGAAGTAACTCATTTTTATCTGGTATTTTGTAATAAAATGCATATAAAAACACAGACTAAAATATTAAAATAAGCTTATTAACATATTGTCTTATCTTGCCTTTTTAAGTATTTCTCCATCTTTTCAAGATGAGATTTTGACATTAAGGGAAGCACGGTTAAAGGCAAAGTTAGGCTAGTCATCCTCTCACGCAAGTCAAGGATCTCTCGATTGAATGTCCTAATCGTTTAGGCCAGACATGAATTTTTGCAAGATTAAAATATGATCAAACAGCAGAGCTGATCCTTAACATGAAGATACAGTTACATAAAGGATATTAACTGTTTTTGCCAATTGGGTTTACAATGAAAACAATCTGAATACCCTGCGAATTGTAATTTTTTAACATTGCCAAATCTCTGCAAAGTTTTCATTATAGCGCCACTGTTTAGGATATGCTTTCTACGTCAATTCAAAGAAATTATAAATAGTCATGTAGAAAATCATGCAATAATAAGCAGAGTTTGCAGCTATCTTGCAAACAAACCTCGATACTTTTTAATTGGAGCATGCTGGATGAGTTCGACCATTTTGGTTATTCATGGACCGAATTTAAATTTGCTTGGAAAGCGCGAACCAGAAGTTTATGGTCATCTTACGCTTGGCGATATTAATCAGCAACTGACTGCTCAGGCTCAACAGGCCACATTACAGCTCGATACCTTCCAAAGCAACTGGGAAGGCGCAATCGTTGACCGAATTCATCAAGCCCAACTCGACGGCGTGCAATATATAATTATCAATCCGGCAGCATTGACACATAGCTCTGTTGCGATTCGCGATGCCCTGCTTGGTGTCGCCATTCCTTTTATTGAAGTCCATTTGTCAAACGTCCATGCACGCGAGGCATTTCGACATCATTCGTACTTGTCCGATAAAGCCATCGGCGTGATCTGTGGTCTGGGTGCAAAAGGCTATGCTGCTGCGCTCGACTATGTCATTGAAAAAATACAATCTTCTACAAAATCTTAATTAGGAATACTGTCTCATGGATATCCGTAAAATCAAGAAACTCATCGACTTGATGATTGAATCTGACTTACAGGCGATCGAAGTTAAAGAAGGCGATCAATCGATTGCATTAACTCGTCGTAATCCAGTGGTTGCAGCGGCTGTTCCTGCAATGCCTGCACCTGCAGCTGAAGTACCTGCGGCGAAGTCTCCGCGCGGTGCTGTTGAAACCTCTCCAATGGTTGGGGTGTTTTACTCTGCACCAAGCCCAGGCGAAGCGACATTTGTCAAAGTGGGTCAAACCGTTTCTGCGGGTGATACCTTAGGTATTATCGAAGCCATGAAAATCATGAACCCGATTGAAGCAACTCAAAGTGGTGTGATCGAAGAAATTCTAGTGAAAAATGGTGAAGTGATTCAATTCGGCCAACCACTTTTCCGCTACCGCGCTTAATCACCCCGGGGATTTATAATGTTGCAAAAAGTTTTAATTGCAAACCGTGGTGAAATTGCTTTACGCATCACCCGGGCTTGCAGAACTTTAGGGATCAAAACCGTAGGTGTCTATTCTGACGCAGACAAAGACCTGATGCATTTGCGTTTCTGTGATGAAGCCGTGTGTATCGGTCCGGGTGCGAGCAGTGACAGCTATCTGAATATTCCTGCGATTATTACAGCTGCTGAAATTACTGGCGCAGATGCCATCCATCCTGGTTATGGTTTTCTCGCTGAAAATGCTGAATTTGCAGAAATCGTAGAAAATTCTGGTTTTATCTTTATCGGTCCACGTCCAGAACATATTCGCTTAATGGGGAACAAGGTTTCTGCCATTATTGCCATGAAAAAAGCGGGTGTACCAACTGTACCGGGCTGCGACCATGCCGTAACCATTCACAATGCACTCGCTGAAGCGAAAGAGATCGGTTTCCCGCTGATTGTCAAAGCTGCTTCTGGTGGTGGTGGTCGTGGTATGCGTATCGTCGAAAATGTCGATACCCTGCTGGAATCTGTTCAGGCTGCACAGCGTGATGCGGAAATGTGGTTTGGTGATGATACGGTCTATATGGAGCGTTTCCTGCAAAAACCACGTCACGTTGAAGTACAGGTACTGGCTGATGGTAATGGTCATGCGATTCATCTCTATGATCGTGACTGCTCGCTACAGCGTCGCCATCAAAAAGTACTGGAAGAAGCGCCAGCACCGAACTTACCAGAGCAAGCACGTGCCGATATTCTAGAAGCCTGTGTCAATGCCTGTAAATTGATGCAATATCGTGGTGCAGGTACATTCGAATTCCTGTTTGAAGATGATGGATTCTTCTTCATTGAAATGAATACGCGTGTTCAGGTTGAACATCCGGTAACTGAAATGGTGACCGGTATTGATATTATCGAACAGCAATTGCGTATTGCTGGTGGCTTAGGTCTCGATATTCAGCAAGAAGATGTCAAGGTTTTAGGACATGCGATTGAATGCCGTATTAACGCAGAAGATCCATCAACCTTCTTGCCTTCACCCGGCAAGATTGAGAGCTTCTATGCACCAGGCGGCGCAGGTATCCGCTTAGACTCGCACATCTACCCAGGCTATAGCATTCCGCCGTATTATGACTCGATGATCGCCAAACTGATTTCGCATGGCAAGGACCGTGAGACGTCTATTTCTCGCATGAGAAATGCCTTGGAAGAAATGATTTTGACTGGCGTTAAAACCAATATTCCTTTGCACAAAGATTTAATCCTTCAGGATAAAAATTTCTGCAAACAGGCAATGGATATTCATTATCTGGAAAAACATTTGTTAAAGCAGCTTGAAAGCGCTGAAGACAAAGCTTAAATCAAAGCTCATAAAAAAACCGCTGTCATTCAGCGGTTTTTTTATTATTTGCAATTTAAGGCAATACGCGTCTGAGCACGGCAAAACATTGCTCGGCTTTTTCATTGGCGCAGAAGTTAATAGTATAAGGGTTTTGCCATTTCACAAAATACTGCGAAATTTCACCAGACTGATCCATCTGATTGCCTGAACAGTCTTTTTCATTATTGTCATATTTTACTTGCAGAATTAGCGCTGGAATCTGCTGCGAAGGATCCTGTGCCGGCTGATAGTCATACAGCCCTGACGTCCACTCATCGCCACTTTTAATCACCACATTATTATTGCCTTTAAAATTATAATATTCGATACATTTTTTATTATTCGGGATTTCCATTCCCCACAATCCGACAATTTCCGGACGGGTTTTCACGGTAAATGTATTTGGGATTTCAGCAGCTTTAGCAGGAACATTCGCTGGTTTTTTATTTTCTGTCGCCATTAGCCAAGGTGAGCTCATGAGTAAGATAAGGCTAAGACATATTTTTTTCATATTTACCGGCATCTTGTTAACAATTGATTCTAAATTATCATATTTTTTGGGATCGTGTCCCGCTCTAACGCAATTTCAATACAGAGTCAGAAATTATTTATCACATTGTTTAAAAACATGGATTTCTTTTCTGACTTTTTTTGTATATATTTCGTATATAAGAATCTTAATAGTTCGTATTAATAACAGATTAATCAAACAATAAAATTATATTTTGGGTCAAACTTAGTTACTGAACAAAGTGATCATTCACACTTAGAAATTTGAATAGGATTTTAAATTTGCAATTAGCTCGAATAACAGAACAACAGTTAAATCATGAAACCTATGCTTATTTTGTCAGTGTTTTCGCTGTTTTAGTCTGTTGTTTTATTGGGATCGCAACCAGACCGATTGAGTACCTGGCCTTATTGTGGCCGGCCAATGCTGCCTTGTTAGCCCTGTTCTTACGCTTTCCACATTTAAACAATATGGGAGGTTGGCTTGGTGCATTCAGTGCTTTTATGTTTGCAGATCTGGTCACCGGAAACAGCCTATTACAAAGCCTGTTTCTTACCCTGTCTAATCTGATCAGCACTATTGTTTCGATATTCTTTATTCGATATTTCAAGATTAATTACAAATACTATAATACCGGTTATACCTTCGTTCATTTATTTGGCATCTTCGCTTTTGCCGGCTGTCTGGCCAGTGCGGCTTTTGCAGTTCTCACCTTGCCGAATCTACCCAATTCATTCATGACCAAAGAAAATTTATGGATTGATTTTGGTCTGTGGTGGACCGGTGAAATGGTGAATTATATTGTGTTTCTCCCTTTAATCTTGGCATTCCCAAGAATAAAAGACATGCAGTACTTATTTAAAAACCGTCGCCAAAAACGTAATTACTTCAGCTATTTTTTACCTGCATCTTCAGTCGTGGCCTGTATCATCATTACCAATATTTTTGCAGGCCCCGGCGCAATGCTCTACCCTCTGGCTGCACTGATTTGGGCTGCATTGACCTATCGCCTGTTTACCATGACCATCATCAATGCCTTTGTGATTATCCTGACCTATTACAGCCTGACCCAGTTTTATGCCACCAATCACACCATCCTGGCAGACTCTACGATTTATATTTCGCTCCGGATCGGGCTGTTTATGCTGGCCTTATCTCCGCTCATACTGTGTATTATCAGCCAAAACCGCAATGAGCTGTTTAAACGGGTCTTGTATCTGGCCAATCACGACAGTCTAACGCGTACCATGAATCGTCATTTTTTCTTTCAGAAGGGTGAATATTTACTGCAATATGCCAAGACGATGGAATTTTCAGTCATCATGCTGGATATCGATTATTTCAAACGCTTGAACGATCATTTTGGCCATCATGTCGGTGATAAAGTCTTACAACACTTTGCGCAGATTGTACGTAACAATTTGCGTGCTCAAGATCTGTTTGCACGGATTGGTGGCGAAGAATTTGTGCTGTTACTCTGGAACACCGAGCCTTTTGAAGCTCAGGATATTGCAGAACGCATACGTAAACGTGTAGAAAAAACCCCGATGCATCAATCAGATGGTTCAGACCTCTACATTACCGTGAGTGTAGGGATTACCCATCAAAATGAACCACAATCACAAGACCTGCAAAACCTGATCAATATTGCAGATCAGGCCTTATATCAGGCCAAACATCGTGGACGTAATCAGGTGGTGCTTGCATCTTAAACTAAAATCATCTACAACCTTGAACAGCATTAACGCTAGGGAATGGCAATGAAATTAGAAGAATATCTACAATATGACGGTTTAGGATTGGCTGAACTGGTCGCCAATAAACAGGTACATTCCAGTGAACTTTTATCCGCTGCCTTAGAGCGTAGCTCAATTGCCAATCCCGAACTGAATGCTATTATTATTCCCATGCATGAGCATGCATTAAAACGGACCCAGCAGAATTTATCCGGACCTTTTGCCGGTGTGCCTTTTCTGGTCAAAGACCTGTTTCAGGAATATGCAGGTTATCCAACCTCTTATGGCTGTCAGGGCTTAAAACGGATCGGTTATATTGCCGAAACCAATGCCGAGATTGTCAATCGTTGGGAAAAAGCTGGAATTGTCACTTTTGGCCGTACCAATACGCCTGAATTTGGCATTAAAGGGATTACCGAACCAGATGCCTGGGGTAGCTGTAAAAATCCATGGAATTTACAACATAATAGCGGCGGCTCATCGGGTGGCTCGGCTTCTGCTGTGGCTGCCGGCATTGTACCAATTGCGGGTGCAGGCGATGGCGGCGGTTCGATACGTATCCCCGCTTCATATTGCGGGCTGTTTGGTCTAAAACCAAGTCGTGGCCGTACCCCCTGGGGGCCGCAAATGAGTGAGGCCATGCATGGTGCAGCGATTCAGCATGTCCTGACTAAAACAGTGCGGGACAGTGCTGCAATGCTGGATGCCACGCATGGTGAAGATCACAGCTCGCTATTTAAGATTCAGCGTCCACAGCATCATTATCTGGATGTGATTCAGCAACCACCGAAAAAACTGAAAATTGCCTTTAATCCCCATTCTACCATTGGCACGCCTGTCTCTCCGGATGCTGTGAAAGCCATCGAACAGACGGCCAAACTGCTGGAATCTTTGGGACATGAGGTGGTTGAAGACCGTCCGGCCATCGATGGCATGCAACTGGCCAAGGATTTTATTACCACCTGGTTTAGCCAGTTTTCATTTATGCTGGATGAAATCCAGAAAGGCTACCCGTCTAAAGCGAAGGATTTTGAACTGGACTCTTTAGCACTGGCGGCTTTTGGAGCTAAAACCAGCGCACTTGATTATATCCAGAACCTGAATAACTGGGGCCAGTACGTGACCCAGATGAATCATTTCTTTGATGATTATGATCTGTATCTGACGCCTGCAACCGCAACCGTCGCACCGAAAAATGGCGAAGTCAAAACACCTGCATGGCAGAAGCCAATTTTAAAGGCTTTATTGGGTGTAGGTAAGGCCCATCTGCTGGCACAAGGTAAACTGGTCGATCAGATTGTCAAAGAAAACCTGAAATGGGTACCTTTTACTCAACTTGCCAATATTACCGGGCTTCCAGCCATGTCAGTGCCGTTGTACTGGAATGAACAAAACCTGCCGCTCGGTTCGCAGTTTATTGCACCCTTTGCCCGTGAAGACCTGCTATTGCAATTAGCTGCTCAACTGGAACAGGCACAGCCTTGGGTTCATCAGTACGCCAAAATTCGGATCTAAATTTTAAGCATCAGAGACATCATGAAGATATCTTTGATTGCTCAACTGTATTGGGCAACCCAAAAATCAATAACAAACCAAACAAAGTCGATGCGGCGGCAAACATAAAGATGGTTTCTCCGCCAATTTTATCCCAATAATAGCCGGCCAGAATGCTGCCACTTGCTACGCCTAAGCCCCACATGGTGCTATATAAAGCCTGTCCACGGCCTTGCTGTGCAGCAGAGAAGTTCTGGAAAATAACCCGCATGGCGATCATGTGAAATAAACCAAAACTCAAGGCATGAATCGTTTGGGCAAAAAATTGTGCCACAAATGCAGATGGAAATACGCCTACAATCAGCCATCTTAAGCCAGTCATCAACAGGCAAAGTATCACCAAATGACGCCATGACCAGCGTGTCAGAAAGAAGGTAGCATAAGCAAACATAATAATTTCGGCAATAACCCCAATGGACCAAAGCAATCCGATCTGACTGCTACTAAATCCCGCCTGACTAAGATAATTACTATAAAAACTATAAAACGGCGCATGTGAAAACAGCATGATCAGTTCAATCAGAAAAAAACTGTATACAACCGGGCGCTTGAAAATCGGCCAGAGGGCTTCCAGCTTTTTCTGTGTAGTAGGCGCCGCCGTAGGTTCTTTAATGCTAAAAGACCAGAGAAAAGCCAGAAATGAAATACACAGCAATAAAACTGGAAGCATGCTAATGCTGATAATTTCAAAGATGGCGCCCAAGCCGAATACACCGATAATAAATCCAACCGAACCCCATTTCCGGACTTTTCCATAAAGTTCTGCTCTTTTTTCCCCGAGCCAGAATAGAGTCACGCCTTCAAATTGTGCCAAAATCGCATTTTGAAAAAAGCTGAAAATCAGCATCAGTAAAGCCACTGACTGAAAGCTGTTAGGAATGATAAACATCATCAACCAGATACAGGCTTCCATCCAGGTGGCAATCCGTACCAGCAACATGCGCTTACCAGATTTATCTGCAATCCAGCCCCAAATAAAAGGCGCAAAAAACCGAGTGAGAATCGCAATAGAAGATAAAATACCGATTTCCTGATAGTTAAAGCCTTGATCTTCCAGATACAGACTCCAGAACGGCATGAATGCGCCCACAATCGCATAGTAGAAAAAATAGAATCCTCCCAGTCTGGTACTGATTGCAAGTGCTTGCATTAAATTGTATTCCCTTGCATCTTCAATGGCTTATAAATACTAATAGTTGCGTCATATTGCATTGAATTGCCCTTACTTGCTGTTCAAAGGTCTACAAATCCACAGAAAATATATTTTAAAAAAATTTGTAGAGTGCACCCTAAGGCACGAAATTTTCGTAAGTTTATGGCTAAATGTGGCTAAAGTAAAAAATCAATATTGAAAGGCATTTACAATGCGTAAAACATGAATCTATTTTTATAGAGCAACCTCGGATAAAAATGGGAATATTTTTAAGAAGGAGTTATTTCAATTCACCTTTGATACTTAATAAAGCAAAGTTACGGGAATATTGAATACTTTTGAAATAAAAACACGCTTTAAATCTTCTCTCCAAATAGCTAAGCCACTGATTTAAAATCTTCAATCCTCTATTTAAGAGGCCTATTTTTAGAACTAAAATACTCATTGTGGAGTTTAGGTATCGAAGCAATATCCGATAATTCCATTGACTTCGCACTTTAGTAGACAAATCATCTACCTGCACCATAATTCAAAAATATGCCGAAATATGAATAAGATATAAATCTCGAAATCCTACATATCGCTACACTCGCATCTCTAAATCATCTCATTGTAAGTGCTTTTAATATGCCATTTTAGGCAGGTCGAATGGTAATACCCCCATTTTTAATTGAATTAATGGGTAGAAAATCTAAAGCCTTGTTATTGTTTAAAAATAGGTGGACAACCATTTACTGACATATGAGGTCGTTCATGATTATAAAAGTACTGCCAGTC
>NZ_VPAQ01000051.1:0-1748 GCF_013419135.1 Acinetobacter sp. YH12100
TATTTAAAAGCTGGCTCATTTCAGTAAAAGTCGCAAGATTTTTCATTTTCACAAGGCTTTCCTTTAGAATAGGCGCATCTTATTTCTTAGCTTTGATTTCTCAATGATTCAGTTAGACCAGTTATCTATACGTCGCGGTGGACGTGTTTTATTTCAAAAAGCGTCGATGCAGTTACACCCAGGATGGAAAATTGGCCTAACCGGTGTCAATGGTGCCGGGAAATCGACCCTGTTTTCAGCTTTGCTTGGTGGCATGGAGTCAGACACCGGTTCGTTGACCCGTCCTGCGGTATGGACCGTGGCGCATATGGCGCAGGAAATCAAAGCGCTGAATATGAAAGCCATTGATTTCGTCTTGTCCGGCGATGAAGAATACTGGGATATTCAACAGAAACTGGAGCAGCCAGATCAGCTGGATGATGCAGAACTGGCCCATTTATATGGCCGTTTTGATGAAATTTCAGGTTATTCTGCGCCGGCCAAAGCTTCGCAACTGATGGCCGGTCTGGGCTTTTTTGAACATCAATCCCAACTGGATGTTTCAAGTTTTTCTGGTGGCTGGCGCATGCGCCTGAATCTGGCGCGTACCCTGATGAGCCGTTCCGATTTACTCCTTCTTGATGAACCGACCAACCATTTAGACCTGGATGCCATTCTCTGGCTCGAAGACTGGCTGAAAGCCTATGAAGGTACGCTGGTGCTGATTTCGCATGACCGGGATTTCCTCGATGCGATTACCGATCATATTTTACATATTGAAAATCAGGAACTGATTTTATATACCGGTAACTACTCGACCTTCGAGCGCACCCGCAGTGAACGTCTGGCGCAGCAGCAACAGGCTTATGAAAAGCAGCTGGAAACCCGCGCACATCTGCAAAAATATATTGACCGTTTTAAAGCGAAAGCCACCAAAGCCAAGCAGGCACAGAGCCGGATCAAACAGCTGGAGCGTATGCAGGAACTGTCTGCTGCCCATGTTGATACACCATTTACCTTCAGTTTCCGTGAACCGACCAAAATGAGTTCGCCTTTATTGCAACTGGAACATGCCGATATTGGTTATGGTGACAAGCTGATTGTCACCAATGTCAATTTACAGATCACGCCAAGCAGCCGGATTGGTTTGCTCGGGATGAATGGTGCCGGTAAATCCACCCTGATTAAATCGCTGGTCGGTGATTTAAAATTGCTTCAGGGTCTGCGTAAAGATTCAGAACTGCTCAATATTGGCTACTTTGCCCAACACCAAATGGATGCACTGGATGGCAATGCCAGCCCGATGTTACAGCTGGCCCGTATTGCCGATAAAAAAATCAGTGAAGCCAGCCTGCGTTCTTTCCTGGGCAGTTTTGGTTTTAGCGGCGAACGCATGGATACGCCAAGTGAAAGTTTCTCAGGCGGTGAACGTGCCCGTCTGGCTCTGGCATTGATTGTCTGGCAGCGTCCAAACGTGTTGATTCTGGATGAGCCGACCAACCATTTAGATCTGGATATGCGTCATGCATTGACCATGGCCTTGCAGGATTTTGAAGGTGCTGTGGTGCTGGTATCGCATGAGCGCCAGCTGATTGCCAGTGTCTGTGATGAATTGCTGCTGGTACATAATGGTCAATGCCGTGAATTTGACGGTGATCTGACCGCTTATGCCGACTGGTTACGTCAGGCCCGCATTGAGATGATCAAAAACGGGCAGAAGCCAGCCGAGCCGGTGAAATCTCAGGTCGAAGTCAAAGCAACCATTTCCA
>NZ_VPAQ01000053.1:0-1456 GCF_013419135.1 Acinetobacter sp. YH12100
CTTCCCGAACTCAGAAGTGAAACCTCTTTGCGCTGATGGTAGTGTGGGGTTACCCATGTGAGAGTAAGTCATCGCCAGCTCATTATTCGAAACACCCCCTGCATCAGCAGGGGGTGTTTTTTTGTGTATTTAAAATAATCAAGTTATTATTTAAATCTCAAGCTTTTCAAAAAATGATTGAGATATGTTCAAGTTTAGCTATTAAGATAGTTAGAATAGGACTAAGTGCTAGGTCTTTATTTAATAAATCCTGTGACAACTTTCTTAGGTGTTACTGGCATGATTTAGATATTAGAATAGAAATTGTTAGAGTAATTGATAAAGATAACTGATTATTTGCTGAGAGCAGTTCGGTATCGTTCAGATATTCATTAGCGAGTGAGTCTTTTCATAACATTTGGTGATTTCAGCGTCGTGGATATTCGTTTTAGTCGTTGGCCTAAAGCAGGTGTGTGGCAGAGAGTCTTTGAAGTGCTGTCACATGACAGTGACAATGAATAGCCATGTTCGACTCCACCATTGTGCTCATCAACACAGCGCTGGGGAAGAAATCAGGCGATCGGACGGAGGAAAGATAACTTAAGCACCAAAATGCGTGCTCATAATGATGTCTTAGGCAATCCAATAAAATTTTATCTTACTGTTGCTGGGCAAGTTCATGATTTAAATGTTGCTGATATATTGCTGGACTTATTATTCAGTCAAACTTAGCCCATAGGTAACCCCTAAAAGTCTAAAGATCGAATAATTGTTCCAATCCATAAAATTAATGCTTAAGGCGTGATACCCTCTAAAAATAACGCTATGAGTCAAGGTGATTATAAACCGATATCTTTATAAAGCACGATATTTGATCGGGAACTTTTTTTGCCAAGCTCAAGCAGTATCGTATTATTACCATACGTTATGATAAATTAGTTCAAAACTTTTTGTCAGCAATTTATCTTGCCTTAACAATAATTTGGCTTAATTGATGACAGATCATAGTTTCATAAATATAAATAGGATATAGCATTTAAAACCTAAATTTTAATTTTATATGCTGCAATATCAGTGCTAGCTTTTTTGGTTGCGTACAGTAGCTGACCCAGTAAAACTTCTTTGGAAGAAAGAATGACTATAAGCATTGGAAAACTAGGATGTTGAGTAGATGCCATAACAGCCTTACCATTATCTGCATCTAGGGTTATGCTCTGGCATCCTGTAAAATTAATTTCATTCATAAATGCATGAATCATAGCCAGAATTGAACTACTTACAGCCGCAAGTTTTCCATGATTTTCAACATCCTTTTTATGCACTGACGCAAGTTCAAAACCATCTGAAGAGGGCTTTGTTGCACAAACCTAGCATCAAAAGCTTATTCAGCAATATAATTTCAAAATGAATAAGCCTGCCTCTAAAATCTACCGTACAACCAATTGGTCATCCTATAACCGAGCCTTAATTAACCGAG
>NZ_VPAQ01000054.1:0-1227 GCF_013419135.1 Acinetobacter sp. YH12100
GTACCAGCGTACGGCCCACAGAATGATGTCACGCTGAAAATGCCGGCCTTTGAATGGGTTCATGTGCAGCTCCATCAGCAAAAGGGGATGATAAGTTTATCACCACCGACTATTTGCAACAGTGCCCCGTCCGGATACTGCCAGATATCGGCGTCCAGGGAGATGTCCTGAAGCGCGGTGTCCGGAATTTCAGGTTTGTGTCTCTACAAAGACTAACTATCAGAAAAACTCATCGAGCATCAAATGAAACTGCAATTTATTCATATCAGGATTATCAATACCATATTTTTGAAAAAGCCGTTTCTGTAATGAAGGAGAAAACTCACCGAGGCAGTTCCATAGGATGGCAAGATCCTGGTATCGGTCTGCGATTCCGACTCGTCCAACATCAATACAACCTATTAATTTCCCCTCGTCAAAAATAAGGTTATCAAGTGAGAAATCACCATGAGTGACGACTGAATCCGGTGAGAATGGCAAAAGCTTATGCATTTCTTTCCAGACTTGTTCAACAGGCCAGCCATTACGCTCGTCATCAAAATCACTAGCATCAACCAAACCGTTATTCATTCGTGATTGCGCCTGAGCGAGACGAAATACGCGATCGCTGTTAAAAGGACAATTACAAACAGGAATCGAATGCAACCGGCGCAGGAACACTGCCAGCGCATCAACAATATTTTCACCTGAATCAGGATATTCTTCTAATACCTGGAATGCTGTTTTCCCGGGGATCGCAGTGGTGAGTAACCATGCATCATCAGGAGTACGGATAAAATGCTTGATGGTCGGAAGAGGCATAAATGCCGTCAGCCAGTTTAGTCTGACCATCTCATCTGTAACATCATTGGCAACGCTACCTTTGCCATGTTTCAGAAACAACTCTGGCGCATTGGGCTTCCCATACAATCGATAGATTGTCGCACCTGATTGCCCGACATTATCGCGAGCCCATCTATACCCATATAAATCAGCATCCAGGTTGGAATTTAATCGCGGCCTCGAGCAAGACGTTTCCCGTTGAATATGGCTCATAACACCCCTTGTATTACTGTTTATGTAAGCAGACAGTTTTATTGTTCATGATGATATATTTTTATCGGCACTGTTGCAAATAGTCGGTGGTGATAAACTTATCATCCCCTTTTGCTGATGGAGCTGCACATGAACCCATTCAAAGGCCGGCATTTTCAGCGTGACATCATTCTGTGGGCCGTACGCTGGTAC
>NZ_VPAQ01000055.1:0-1199 GCF_013419135.1 Acinetobacter sp. YH12100
GGTAATACCCCCATTTTTAATTGAATTAATGGGTAGAAAATCTAAAGCCTTGTTATTGTTTAAAAATAGGTGGACAACCATTTACTGACATATGAGGTCGTTCATGATTATAAAAGTACTGCCAGTCAGTTGTATAGTCCTGCACCTCGCTCAGATCTCGAAATAAATATTGATTTAGACACTCATAACGTACTGTACGATTAAATCGCTCAACATATGCATTTTGCTGTGGATTGCCTGGTTGAGTAAATACATGCTCAATACCATGCTGATCACACCACTTTTCCATCAGCTCACTTATATACTCTGGGCCATTGTCGGTTCTAATGCGTTTAGGTTTACCTCGCCATTCAATGAGCTGATCAAGTCCTCTCAGCACACGTTCTGCTGGCAACGAAAAGTCAATCAATATATCCAATGACTCGCGATTATAGTCATCAATCACGTTGTGAACTCGATAACTACGTCCATCACTGAGTTGATCATACATAAAGTCCATTGACCATGATTCATTCTTAGCTGTCGGTACTGCAAGGGTTTCAGGCTGTTCTCGTTTAATCCGCTTATTAGGCTTGATTCTTAAATTAAGCTCAAGCTCCTTATAAATGCGATAGACACGTTTGTGGTTCCATTTGTATTTTTTAACATTACGCAAATACAGGAAACAAAGCTTGAAGCCCCATGTTTTATGATCATTGGTTAATTGAATCAACCATTCGGCAATCTGTTGATTCTCTTCATCTAAACGAGCTTTATAGCGATAACACGTTTGACTGACTTTAAAAATTAAGCAGGCCATGCTGATTGAAATCTTAAATTGCTCAGTAGCTTGCTGAGCAAGTGACTTTCGCTGAACAGGCCTTAAAACTTTTTTAAAAGTGCATCTTGCAAGATGTCTGACTTTAGCCGCTCATCAGCATACATGCGTTTTAAACGGGCATTTTCAGCCTCAAGTTCTTTAAGCCGCGTCATCATTGAAAGATCCATGCCGCCATATTTGGACTTCCACTTGTAGAATGTAGCAGAGCTCATACCATGTTCGCGGCACAAGTTCGGTATGGGTGTTCCTGCTTCAGCTTGCTTCAAGATACTCATGATCAAGCTGTCTGAATACTTAGATGTTTTCATAGAAAATCTCCTTAAATCAAGGTTATTCGATTTTCTACTTTTAAACTCAATTATTTTTAGGGGGGATTACC
>NZ_VPAQ01000020.1:0-27649 GCF_013419135.1 Acinetobacter sp. YH12100
GGTATATCAAGTCATGGAGAATAAAGTTGTTGTTCTGGTCCTAGATGTTGATAGACGAGGTAGGGTCTATAAAGGCATGCAATCAAATTGGCTCACGGCTTTTGGTTGTTGAGCTTTTTGAGTAGGTGATTGCTTATATTTTATCGTTTGTTTTTGCTGTTTTAATAGCTGTATCAATAGCCGTATTGGAAGGGACATATTAAAAAAGGCCGCGGTGTACTTCGCAAGCCAGTCCAAATGAGGTACGCCTTTATTCAGGACAATCAGCAAATATAGCCGATCCGTTGTTTATGTTCAACTCTGGATGTTCATCACAGTGATTATTACGCATGGTTAAAGGTTAAAGCAACCAACCAGTAAAACTGCCAAGAAACGGCAACAACTCTTTGGGTAATTCTGGCTAGAATCTGGCTATCGCAAGATTCACTGTGATTTGAAAGATGTTGGTGAGAGTTACGGGATCAATCAGGTCTATCGGTTGATGAAAGCTAATTGTCTTAAATCATAGCGGGGTTATCGTAAACCTAGATCTCATGCTGGTAATACCGCTGTCGTTGCTGCAAACACTTTAGACCGACAATTTATCCAATTCATCCCAACCAACTGTGGGTGACTGAAATCACTTATATCCGTACGCATGAAGGCTGGTTATATCTTGCGGTGGTGATTGATTTATTTTCGCGTCTTGTGGTTGGCTGGTCGATGAAATCCAGAATCACCACAGACCTGCTTTTAAATGCATTATTGATGGCTTTGTGGCGAAGAAACCCAAAGAACAAAGTCCTGATTCATTCTGACCAAGGCAGTCAATACACCAGCCATGGGTGGCAGACATTTCTCAAGCATCATAATCTTGAAAGCAGTATGAGTCGGCGTGGAAACTGCCATTATAATGCTGTTACCGAGAGTTTCTTTCAGTTGTTAAAGCGAGAGAGGATCAAGATGGATATATGTGTCTAGAATTTTGGTGGCTATTCAGTCCAATAGAATAAAGACATGTTTTTAAACTGTTACCTCTATTTCTACAAAATTAATAAATGATTTTTTATGTTCCTTAGAACATGAATATAAATGAGAAAGGGTAGAGTTTTATAGATGGTTAATGAGTTCTAAGGCTCGTCAGAGCTTTAGAAGGAATGTTAATTAATTTTTATAATTCTTCTTTTAAGATAAAAATTTTTAACTAATTGATTACTATTATATTTATATCTAACTCAAGACAAGCTTTTGTCTTAGGACTATGTTTTACTATTTTAAAAGAACTCTTTGAATTTATAACTGTTGATAACTGCCTAAGCTCTTACACAATTTATTGTATAATATAAAGGGCTGTGGGAAAAAAAGTGTAAAGTATTTCTTGTAAACAATTGTTTTTATAGTAAATGTATATTTAATTTTCATTTCTAAAAAAAGTGTAAAATAATTATCTAATCAATCAAATCTTATTAGCTCGAAACTTTGCGAGCGTATAGCTAAATGCGCTAGCATTTTGATATACCGAGTAATAGTTTGAGCAAACAAACGACTGAACCAGTTTACTATAGAATGAGAGTAACAGAGTGCGTTAGTTGATCTCAAGACAAAATGCTATGTCCAAGAGAAACCCTTACACTTTTCTATCTTAGATAAGGGGGGTATGCTTAAAAAAGTGTATAGTTTGATTTTACACTTTTTTATATTGAAATATTATCAATCAAATACTTAAAAAGAGTAAACAATGGACTTGTGTGAAATAAAGTGTTGACATTGATTTATAATTTTGATACTGTTAATCACATAGGATAGAGGATTATCCCTCACTACTTCATATCCTGACAACATATAAATGACACTAAAAATTAAGACCTATTTAGGTAATCCGATAAATGAATTTACAAGATTTAGTAATAAATAATGCAGTAAAAATAGAGCAAGATGCTCAAGCAAATACAATAACAATTATAGCTAGTGATAGCTCCGAAAAACTTTCAAATCTAATTAAGGATTTTCCAGACAACTGTTATGTAAATAAACAAATTACAGGTTGTGGTGGTACAACATTAGTTATCCGTAATGCAAAAAATTATGTAGTTCTCGTTCCTTACATTAACCTACTTAAATCCAAATTAGCAGACAACCAAGGAATTGTTGATTTAATTGGCGTGTATGGTGATACCGAGAGAGAAGAAATAACAGAATATTTAAAAGACACTTCAAGTTCTAGAAAAATTGTTTGTACTTTTGACTCATTACCAAAACTCCTAACAACACCAGGCTTCAATCCAAAAGCATTTAAATTACTGATTGATGAAGCACATACACTTGTGAATTTAGGTAGTTTCAAAGCAGCTACTTGTGAATATGTACTTCAAAACTATAACAAGTTTGGTTCGTACGTTTTCTTAACAGCGACACCAACAAAACGTGAATATTTTCCTTCAGCACTCGAACATTTACCACTATGTACAATCGAGTGGGGTGATGTTAGACCGGTTAAATTTAACCTTCAAAAAATTGAACATGGCGTAGGTGTAAACAATGCTTTGTTTGGATTGTGCTATGATTATTTGATGGGAACAATTGAAGGCAATGCTCATATCTTCTATAACTCAGTGACAGAAATTGCATCTATCCTAAGTAAGTTGAAAGCCTTAGTTGATAAGGAAACAGGTAAGAATCTGTTTAATCCTGACGATATTAGAGTTGTATGTTCAAAATCAAATTCAAACCAAAAAACATTTAATAGTAAGCTTGGCTTGAAATGGGCAAAGATCAGTGACATCACTTCAGCCCCTGCAAAGATCAATCTGTATACTTCAACTGCTTTTGAAGGTGCAGACATCTTCGATGAAGAAGGACAAACCTACATCATCATTAATGGACTCCGTGATGCTACAAAAGTAGATTTCCATGTACTTGTACCTCAAATTTGTGGTCGTATTCGAAACACAAAATATAATGAACACATTAATCTATTAGTTGGAAATCTACCTGAAGCTGCAAGTTGTACAAAAGAAGAATGGATGCAGGAAGTTCAGAAACGTATCCAAGACAGCGAAGACGTTTTGAATGATATCAAAGAAGGTAAAATGTCAGATGCAGGACGTGAACAATTAAGAAAAGCTGCTGAAGATGACAAGTACACATTCAAAGATGAAAAAGGTGAACTGTATGTTTCAGACGTTGCATTGAAAGCTGAATTACAGGCATACGAAGCACTAGAAGCAACTTATGTGGTACGTGTTGTTGCAGGTGCTGAAGTTAATGAAGATGGATATTCTGCCTCATTTAGAGCTTTACTGACTGATGAAACAAAACATAAAGCATTCGCTCATAAACCTGAAGGTGTAGCTAAATTTTTATCAGGTCATAGCCAGTGCTTTTATGAAACGATGAAAGAATATTGTGAAGCAAGAGATGCAGATAATTCTAAAATTTATAAATTGGTTGATGCAAAGGATGACTATTTCAAAACTGCTTATGATGTTTTGACGCACGACACGATTAGAAAATTTGAATATAGAAAGTTACCAATTGAAAGAGCATTAAAGATTCAAGATGCACAGAAGGATAATGCAACTGAAATTCCGACTTTACTTAATTTGAAAAAGGATGAAGTTATTCTTCGTTCAGATATAAAAGTTCGTATTCAAGATGTTTATAATGAACTTAATATACCTGACAAAGCAAAAGCTACTGATATTGAAAAATGGTATAAAGTTAAAGATACTAGATTAAATACAAAGCCTGCTTTTAAAATAGTTAAAATGTTGTAATTAGAATAACTAAATACAAGTTTTTACATCATTTAATACCTCTAACAATACAGCTATTAAATGAACATCCAAGAGATTGTAGATTTAGTTCAATTAAGTCATGACATTGTTAAGATTTCCTCTATAGAAAGCATATTCATCACCTGCTGCAGTCCAATACGCTGTCAGGGTTTACCCTGGATCAGCCCTGTAATTTTCTAGGCTGAGTGCTACAGTTTCACTCTGGTGGATAAAGCTCAATGGAACTTGTCCTATTCCAATCGTCTGGCACAAAGCCAGACCACCAGGACTTTCATGCGATGGCCATGCTTATTACAGAATAGATAAGCGCAATGTGGTTTGATGTAGCCAAAGGCTCTCATCACCTATGCCATTGCAGTATCCATATCCGCATGCATGTCCATGGGCTGGAGAACGCTTGATTTCATCAATACAGATCATTTAATTATACTAGAGTAATATTTGATATTCAAAAGACTAAGCTATCTAGAGCATCTGCTGCAGTAGAATCCTAATGTGAGCAACAGTCTCTTGATTGCTGGCGGCGGTTCAGTTCTTCTTTTACTGGGGGCAAATGCAGCACTTTTAATAATGGAAACTATGGACGGTATTGAATAGCTAGAAAAAGCGGTGGTTCACCGGATGCTTACAGTTTGAAACGTACCATAAATTAATATTAAAACCAGATATATAAAAAGATATCAACCCGTATAGTTTAGTGCTTTAGAATCTGTATCACCCCCAGTTTAATGCGGCACATCACATCTATAACCTGTTACAAAATAAACAAATATTATTCTTGTAGACTTATATTAATCCTTTATACAATAGAGCTATTGTTACATCTATTTAGGTAGAAGAAGAAATGATAATTACCATTGCCAATCGTAAAGGTGGAGTAGGTAAGACAACACTGGCTACAAACCTTGCTGTAGCCTTGAGTAAGAAGGGGTCTATAGTCCTAGTTGATGCTGATGATCAACAGTCAGCTCTTAAATGGTCTAAGCGTAGAACTCAAAATCCTGTTTATACTGAATACCATACTGGTGATTTAAAGAAGATCCTTTTAGATCTTCAAAAGAAATATGACTATGTTTTATTAGACGTAGCTGGGCGTGACAGTGAAGAATTTAGATCTGCTCTTCAAGTCAGTGATAAGTTAATTGTTCCAACACAACCAAGCCAAGCCGATGTTGAAGTCCTTCCATTTGTATTGAAATTATTTAATACCTATCACAAGGTCAATGAAAAGCTTCAACCATATCTGGTTGTTAATAAAGCTCCATCAAATACAAGATCTACTGAAGTTGCAGATTCAATCGAACTGCTAGGAACACTTCCTAAATTCAAGTTATTAAACACCATTATCCGTGATCGTAAACAATTCCGTGATGCAACGATTCAAGGCTTGTCTGTAATGGAAATGGGTAGCTCTAAGGCTAGAGATGAATTTAATGATTTCTTGGTGGAGATCCTATAATGGTTAAAAATAAGAGTAAACCATCTTTAGGTTTTGGTGATGATCTTGAGGAAATTTTAGAGAATCCTGAAGCGACTGTAGATGATGCTAATGGTCAAGAAGTCGAATACACACGTAATTTAATGTACAAGATTATTCTCACTCCACACACCCAAGATGTGAAGAAACGCTTTCGTAAAGAGCACGGACGTTTAGCATCTGTACCTTTGTATTATGAGGAAGAGAAAGTTCTAAAAGAAGCAGCCGGATTCGTTGGTGAGTCTTTGAATGATTTTATTCGTGATGTAATTCTGAAAGAAGCAAAACGTGTTTTAGGTGCTGAAAAATATAACTTAACACTGGGTAAACCATTTAACCAAACTAAGGTTAAATTGAGTGAAGAGGAGCATCAAAAATTGAGTGAACAGCGCAAGGCTGAACGTAAGAAAAATAAATAATAAAAGTCCATCTCCTAACTTTATCTAACAATATATTAATTCATATAATATTTTCTAATTTCTTTGGTGTGTTCTGCCACTGAAAATTATTTGATTAGTGTACAAAATAGCTAACACAAACTAGCTGTAGTTTCGTAATAACACTAAATATAAAAAAAATGGAAGAATAATTTACTAAGTTATTGTTTTTAAGTTGATCCTTGTTTTATATGGGGGTGATAATAACTTCTGATTACTAGTTTTTACCTTAAATATACCGATTGAAAGATTCATTTAAAGGCTATGAATACATGAGTTTTACAGTTTGGCTAGGTCAGCATGAGTACTTTTCACAAGATTTAAGATCGACCATGAACGTGATTAAGTTATAGGGGATTGATGAAATAGTTTTTATGAATTTCTGGCTTTCTGGGCTGATTTTATCAAATTCATGTCTATGCAAAATTGCGACATATTTCTCGTGCTGGTAGTTATCCAGAGTTTGGTCTGCATCTATCCATAGTGCAGACCTTTTTTTGGTGACAGTTTTTTCTTAGTGATTTTCGATCTGGATGTAGTGATTTCACGTTTGCAGAATATATCTTAGCGGTGATCCATCTAATATTCGTGATTATAAAGAGAGCTAATTCACAGGTTCTACAGATTATGTAGCGACTAACTATATCAAAGTCTATTTGCAGTTGATGGTTGGCGCTTAGTTTATATTTACGCTTAGGTTTCAGTTAAAAAATCAATATTCTGTTGAATCCGTGATTGAATCATCTGTAGGGTAGATTCTCGAATTTGATGGGGATACAGGCGCTGCGCAATTTGACTAAATTGAAGTGCAATTTCACGCATGGTCAAGATGATCTCATCGACTTCTAGAGTAGTCAGATTAGCTTCTGAAGTACCGAGTTTATGTATGTCATTTCGGGAAATATTGAGCGCTTCTCCCATAATGTCCATTTGATGATAACCACCTGGACCCTCGCAGAAGGTCACATCATAGGCTGGAGCCAATTTCCATTGACCATTTTTCTCCATGAGAAATGAAAAGTTCTTAGTATGGTCATCCCGATTATTGAAAAGCACATTAAACACAGCACGTTTAAAAGCATGCAATCTTTCTCGTACATCTTGCGTACACATCAAGGTTGCCCGGAGAAAATTGCGATAGTCTAGGCTACCTGGAACTTTATAGTCTGCTCCTGTATATGCAGCCAAACTCTGCATTGGAATCCGCATACCATTTTGACGATCGAATCGTTTAGAAGCAAAAGCCGTTAAACCATTGGGCAAATTAAAGAAATGGGTATCTGGAGTCTCAATTGCACAAAGTCGCAAACATTCTGCATAGACGGCTTCAATGGCGCAGACTTCAGGATGCTCTTGCTGAGCAGGAAACTTAATCAGCCAGGCTTCATGTTGATCAGAATCTTGAGTCGAAAACTCTAAATTGACAGGATCTCGGTAAACCAACGCTTTTGGTCTGGCACCTTGAGGGGAGCCACCCATGACCAATAAATGCTGTAGAAATTCACCACCTTCACCTTTGAGTACTTCTTGAACTTCCTGGGCCAGTTGTTGTAAAGGGATATTTTCTGAGGTTTGCATGTCAGCAACACAAGGTTCAAAGGAGAGGGCACCCATTGCGTGACTACTAATATAGGTCAGACGCTCCAAAGGTCCAATTCGTGCTGAATTTAAGCCAATTTTTTTGAAATATCGATCCATCAACATCATGCCCCAACCATCTGGTAAAGCGTCATAGACTGGACCTGGGAGTCCCATTTGATGAGTAGGAAAACCTTGTCTGAATGGTAGACCTTTTAAAGGCAGCAAGTAAGAAGAGAGCTCAACACCTTGCTGTATTGCTTCTGGACTATATTCAAAAGCAATGGTGGGTCTACCTGTCGTGGCTGTTGAACTAATCAGCGTTCCCCATAACCATGATTCGCCCCAACCGTTGTAATAAACATTAAGTCTATTGAGCATTATCCCTTCCTCTTAATACGGTGGCGCTTACTTTGACTCTCATAGCGAAGAATGTCATTCACACTGTTAAGCTGAGGTTTAAATAGTTCCTGAAGTTCGTTTAATCGACCCAAGACCATTGCAATACGGACTAAATTTTCAACAGATACATTTCGTCCCGCTTCAAGATTCGAAACTGTATTCACGCCGACACCAGCGCGTGCTGCTACCTCAGCTTGAGACATCTCCAGAAAGAGTCGTTGCTTACGTAAACGCTCACCTAAAAGAGTCACAACTTCTTCTGGTTTAGTGAAATATAAATCCATTAAATTGGGTCTTAAGAATGAATAATTTAATTAAATCACAAAATAATGGAATTAATCTATAGCTATAGTGTGGCTAAGGAGGGCTTTGTTGCACAGCACATCAGAAGGGTAGGTATAGTCCTTGGGTATCGGTTACAGAAAATCATCAGGATGTACTTTGACTGATTGTTGATACGGAGATTTCAGTATTTTCATTTTTCCTAATAGGTCACATTACTTAGAAAGGGTTCTTCGAAAATTAGTTCATACTTTAAAAATCCTATAAATATTGAGGATATTTTCTTAATGCTTTCAATATAGCATGCGGCTATATGTAACTCGAACGGGCTTAATCTGCCTTTCAGTATAAATTTTTTGGGCGTGAGAGGGGAGAGGTGTGAGGGCAAGCAATTTATATCGTGGATACTTCTAAATTACTTATGTAATAGAAGGTGGTAAACATGGATTTAGAGGTAATAACACTAAATATAAAAAAATTGGAAGAATAATTTATTAAATTATTGTTTTTATGTGGTTATTGGTGATGTTATGAATAATAATAACTTTTTTCTTGATGAATTTTACCTAAAAAAATTGATCAGATAATTTTCTTTAAATGTCATGCATACATAAATTTGACAGTTTGAAGGGATCGGTATGTGCATTTTTCACAAGGTTAAAGATCGACCATAAATGTGATAAACGGCAGAGGATCATTGAAAAATGAATGGATTTAAACACTACATGTATGCACGAAAAAAAGTATCGCTGCGGTTCTGCTGACAGGCTGTATTGAGCATTGAATGCAAATGATGTAGTAATTGTCTACAGGCTATAGGACCAGCATGAAGAAGAATGAAATGTAGTTGCCAATTTATAACCTTGGTTGAAAAGCATAGCATTGTTATTCGGAGAAGTGAGGTAAGCCATCCTTCTCTTATTCATTTAAAATGATTCTTACTCAACTGATCTCGACTCATGGGCTGGTTCCAATTAGACGGATAATAACTTCCATCCCCTATCTTTTTCTTACCACATTTCTTGCATTTAATCCCTTCTTTGGAGATTTGATTCAGCATCACTGTTGTCGGTTGAATCAAATCAATGACATAGTTCGTTGGTTCAGGAAAAGCAGAAGAGGCTGCTTTATTGCAAAAGAGAACATTCGGATCAAATGGATTGGATTGCACAAAAGCCATGATACAGCCACAGAGTAATTCACCTGCATGTAATCTGTAACATCCATTCAGGTCATCAGACGAAGATTAATCTGAAATTTAAGCACTAAACGCCATAAATCTATGTATGGGCAGACTTTTTTGAGACATATGTTGATAAACATGCGGCAAGTTACATTGCTTAAAAGTCTATCTAAGTTAACGATCTATTCAATTCTGGATAAGTAATCTGAATATTACGATCCTAAATTACCCGAAGAGTATTAAGATTTCTAAGAATCGTGATTGTTGGTTTATTTGGGAAATTAATCAGTGGATTGAAGCAAAGATGATGGCTCATTAAGGATTGTGGGCTTCGACTACTTAAATTTTAGGTATTTTGAATAAAGCATATTTCAAAAATCTTAATTAATGGATTTAAATTACCATAAAAACCTTCAATATTGGCTTGAATCCATTGTTGTTGAGAGTCAATGCGAGACCAATCAATACCATAACCACAATGAGCAATCAGATGCTCAAAGAAAATCCGTTGTGTACGTCCATTACCTTCACGGAATGGGTGTATGACATTAAGCTCACAATACAAGTCGGCAAGTTGAGGAATCAGTTGTTGTGCTGCTAAGCCTTGAAAGTATTTTTTTTCTTGAAGCGGTTTGAGTAGTTTATTGGTTTCAATTTCAATACGGGAAAAATTACAAAAACGGGTGTCACCTTTGGAAATATCGATTTGTCTTAACTTTCCTGCCCAGTCGTATAAGTCGCCAAAGAGCTGCGCATGAATTGATTTTAAGTATTGTAAGTCGTAAGGTGGTTCAGCATATTCAATTAAGTTACTTGCCAATCCAGACAGTTCTAGTTCAGCTTGTTCTAAAATTTGTTCATCATGAATATTGAGTTTGTTCTTTAGGATATTTGTGCCAGGGTAACAATACAGGCTGTCACCCATTTCCCCATATTTATCCATACATGCACCTGACTAAGTTTCGGGTTGCGAATACTTCTTATATTTTTGCAAGATTTCAGCTTTACTTTGTTGAGTTGTTTGAGCTGTCGTTGTAATGCCTTCAAGCTTTAGGCTGGCTTGATAGTTTTGCGCACGTGTCGCTTGAATATATTTTTTTTTCTGTTCAGTGGTTCTGAGCATTTCGAAACTCCATTGATGCTACACGTGAAGTAAGTATAGCAGAGAATCTTTTTGATCAATGCTGCATACACAGCATTTCAAAATGTAATACAACGGTATTGTTTCATGTAATAACAGAAAACTAAAAAAAAGTGGAAGAATTTTTAAAATTTAGACCACCCATGATAAGTAAACCATATGTATTTGTTGATAATTGTAATTTTGAGAAAATTTAGTTGATAAATTAAATGAATTTTAATATACAAAGATATGCTCATTTTTTATATCGATAAAAATGTTAAAATTTGACTATTTAGTAAAAAATATAGAGATATTTATGGGGCAATTTATCATGCCCTTTTGCTTTGAGCGACAAAATGTTCAATTTAAGATAGTAAAAATTAACTCAGAACTACTGAAAATCAAAAAGATTAAACAGAGCCAGAAAGTAGTAGTACAAGCAAAGTTCAAAATAATCTATGTGAAAATTTGGCAAAAAATATTGCTATTAATGCAAACGGAGCCATGCTTACGTGTACATTCTAATTATGTTGCAATCTTACAGTTGATACATAATCTTGATGATTTTATCGAAAAATCACAGCAACACTTGTGCTTTGAGAGAAAAGCTCAGAAAGAGCTGGATGCTAAATTTTTTGCTAGATTTTTTAAGCTGACAAAGAGTTCAATAAAAGATCAACTTTTACCAAATTGTTCAGATCGTAATGAATTTAACCAATGCAATTTGATAAAAAATTAAGCGAAAGCGAATATGCCAAAGATTGAAACAGAAGAGCAATTCTTAGATTTAGCAGAAAAATTCCAAAAAGATTATTGTTTATTACGCAATCATGTTGTGAATACACAATTTGTCGATCTATCAGATGATTTACGTGAAAAAGCCCATGCTCTATATAAGGAAGCACAACAGATATATGGCTATATATCTAGTTCTAGACAATTAGGTAAATATTATTATCTAGCTTCTTTAAGTTATTTTGCATGCCCGACTACTAGTAATACTCAAGAGCTGTCGTCTGAACGTTATTTGATTCTACAAGCGAGTTTTTTAACATATCGGCAGTATCAAGAATTTGCAAAAATTGATAAAGCTGAGAATAAGCAAAAACATGTTTGTGATCTCTTTCGCTATGTATCACGATATGTTCTGGATTCTAATCATGCTGAATTATTTCAAGAATGCAGTGAGCTACTAAATCGCTATGTCATGTACGAACGTAACTTGAAAAAGGAGGATCGTAATCAACTTTTTAATATTAAAGATTTCAAACAAGTACAAGCCATAGAGTATTTATCGGCTCTATTAATAATTTTTAAAAGACTTGATGATCGTCGTGTTGTTCATCGTCAGCGTAAGTCAAAAAAAAGTAAAGTTTTGCAATGGCCGACGAAAAATGAACTCAAAAAATTTCGTGAAATTAAAACGGGTAAGCAAGTAGATATTGGACATAACGCAAAGATCAGTATTTATGATGCCGCTCTTCACAAAGATGAAGAGGGTGAAGTTGATCTATTAGATCCTGAAATGGAGTTTTATTCAGAAGATGAAAAGTCTAAAAATTTAAATTATATACTCAGCGATAATGCGACGCATCTAATGCGGCATCGCCAGCGCCGTCATGCTCCTTTTGTTACAAATCCACATTATTTGGCGCCAGATATACTGAAGCAAATTGTTTATGTGTTGAGAACCGAGTTATCCGGGCACTGGAGGGATGCTGCAATCGCTGCAGCATGTTTATTGTCACTTTTGACGGGATTATCACCCGTCGCACTGATGGATTTTAACGAGCTTATTCAAGATGGAATTTTGATCCAGAATGGTTCAAGTAGACGTCGCGAATATTTACTCAAATTAAATCTTAAAATTACAGAGCAGAAGATTAAGAGCTTAAATCATGTGCGGTGGAATGAAGTGATGACACATCAACTACATTTACCTTCTGCTTGGTTTGACTATATAGAACAAGCATCGAATCCACTAATTTCATCAACACACATTAATACGAAACTTAAGAATTGGCTTGATAATCGGTTTGTAGGTTCGATCACTGTAGAAAAACTGCAGGCTCAATTATATTTTCATATATATTATGAAACATATAATGAATATCTTGCTCATGTAATTGCTGGGCGGGATAGTCAGCATCACATGCCTGGTATCTATTATGGCGGGCTACCGAAAACTCAACTCAGTAGCACATATCTAGCCTTTTTAGAAAAAGCACTTACACCACATTCCACACATTTTACTGAAGACACGGCTGAACTAAAAATATTGCAACAACAATTCAAAGTACAATCTGCATTATCTATAGGAAGGATAGGGAGCCAACTGGCACTTGAACCCAATTTTGTGAAAGAGCAATTCCATATTTTACATAGACATTGTCACGAAAACATCCAAGAAGATAAGCACATTATTAATCAACTTAATGCATATGCGTGTTGGATGTGGCATATCAGTTTGTTGAGTTTGGCAAGTCGGCCTAAAAAAAACCTGTTGGGGAATTTGGATGATTATTGTGTTGAGCTCAAGCTTTTATATGTGAATGATAAAAAAAATAGTAAAGCAAGAAAAGATGGTCGTTTTATCCCTTTATCTGATTTTTTCATAAAAACACTGCAAAATTACACTGCCTTTTTAGAACAAATTATTGAAGCGTACGGTTCATTTTTTAGACAAGTCTTTGCAAAGAAGAAGATAACTGTAAATGATCTTTTTGGTAAGGTCATTTTTAGTAAAGATATCTTGCCGATAACTGTCAAAGAATGGCAGAGCAGGAAAATTAAGTTAATCCCTTTATCGAGAAAATGGGTGAATTCATATATGCAAGGAGTCTTTCCAAAGAATATGTATTCGAATTGGTTACGTCATTTTGACATGAACTTTTTGATGCATGAGCAGCAAGAGGGTAAACCAGCATTAGCTTTTCACTTAATTCAGGCCCTGTATGGTCATGACCAACGTGACCGAGAGGCTTTTCATCCGCATTCTTCACTTATCCCGAATGTCTATGTACAGCAAGCCCGCCAGCAATTGCAAGATAATGTCAAATCTTTATCGATTAAACACTTAGAGCGAAAATAGTTGTATGCAAAAAATCAAAGAACTAATAAAACCACAACTAGATGATCTATTTGTTGATATTCATAAAATGGTGAAAAAGTCGCTAGATAGACAGCCTTCTCCACCTGAAGTATTGACGAAAGAAATGCAGCAAAAACTTGATCAGCAGATCGCTGAAAAATGGCATGACATTAAAGATAGTGTTGATTGTTTGAGTCAAAAGTTGAGCCGAGACGAACAATCAAAACTGATGCAATTTACTGAAGATGAATTTAATAAAAGAAGGAAGCAATTCAACCAGAATGTAGATAAAAAATCATACAGAATTAAGCTAAATCCACATACTAAACGGATCGTACTGCCTAGAAAAATTGAGAGTACAGAGTCACGGTTAGAACAGGGGCATCTACATATCCATGTACTTAAGGAATTAAGGCAGTATTGGCAAGATTCATTTGAATATTGGAATGAACCAAAGTACTTATGGGGAAATTTATGCTTAAGTTTTATATATATTTCAGGCTGTGCAGATGAACAGCATTTGATTGCTATTCAGAAGCAATTGCAGGAGGCCATTGAGCTTGGTACAGATCTGAATTGTTTTCGGTTATACCATTCGGACTACAAAAAAATCACTAATCCATTGTTACTACATTATCGTGTTGAAAACTCTCAATATGGCAACGATGTAGAACAGGGAAAGTTGTACCAATGGAAACATGTTTTTTTTAACCCATATGCGCAGTTCATTTTGCAATATTTAAAAAAGTTGAAAGCTACTCAGAAAGAATTTTGTCTGCAACATTCAGTTGAAGATTGTATTTTAGAAAGCTTGAGTAAGATAGGCAGGAAAAAAAGTCTTGGGGATCTGCAATATCAAATTAAACGCCGTGGATTTCGTGCATTTAATGATGTGCAAATGGTACTCGAATTTAATCCAAACCTCAGCATAGATATATTTTTGAGTAATGTGCTTCAGCAAGAGATTAATACTGTTGCTTTAAGGCCATCCGAATTTAGATTGCTGTGGAATAATGATTACAATCAAGTCACAGAACCAGATAATCGCCCTATTCATTTTGAACAAGAGCAGTTACTTCCTGAAGTTCCGACTGTTCAAAGCAAATTACAAACGATTCCGTATGAGTTGATGTTGTTTGGTCAAAAGAAACGTAAAGGTCAAAAAGTTGAGCGTTTAGATAAAAAGAGGAATAAAGAAGAACGCACGCTACGTTTTTGGCAAGAAACTAGAAGGGTGTTAGAGGAGAAGATAGTTGATGCTAATACGGAGGAAAAGTCTTTAATTGATGCTCAACTACGCTTAATTCACTGGTTAATGCATTTAAAAAAACGAGGGCTTCAATTATCAACTATTGAAAGCTACTTAGGATCGTTTGGCAAAGAATTTATATTTGAGATTTGGCTCAATAAATTAGATTTAAAGCAACAATCCATAGATGACTATGAGGATTTATATCGGCAGCTATTGAAATACAGCAGTGAACGTGATGAAAAAGCAGTTCAACGAGATTCGGTGAAAGGAAAAACCTCTCGTAAGATGCACCAAAGCGCAGAATACCGTTTTGGTCGCCTAAAAGATTTTCATCAATTCTGTATAGAGAATTATGATGCTCCAGGGGTATTGGTGTTACAGAATTCAAGTTTTAAGCATTTACAAATTTGCAATGCACGGCTAGTGAGTCCTTTGCTATTTGGCAAATTATTGGAAAAACTAGAAAATTTAAGTCAAGAGCCAACGGCATCAGAGTGGGTCGATCATCTGAGTTGTTTAAAGCTGATGTATTTACTAAGTTATAGAACTGGACTTCGATTAAATGAAGTTCGTTGTCTTAAAATACAAGATATTATTTGCCCAGAGCTACTTTATAAAGAAAAAGAAAATACAGTTTTTAATAATATCACGCTTCATATCCAAGACAATTCATATCGCCGTCTGAAAACGCGAAGTGCGAATCGTCAAATACCATTGAAAATTGCATTGTCAGAACATGAGTTTTTAGTAGTACAACGTTACATACAACATCGTTATGAGCAATATTTGGTTAATCAGCAGGATGATCTACTTTTTAGTGTGAATCATCGTGTATTAACTGATCAATGTATCAGCAAAATTACAGTAGATTTGTTTAGTCAAATATTAGGTATGCATCATGGCTTTAGTTTTCATACATTACGCCACAGTGCTGCTAACTATCTAGCAATAACTTTGCTCGGTTCAAAAGAAATGATCAAGACCTACACAGATTGTCCTTGGGTAAAAGCAAAAAAGATGAGGGATTTATTGTTTGGTATGAAAGCACGTGCTCAAGAAGAGATTATTCAACATAAATGGCAGGTGCTCGCCTCTTGGATGGGGCATAGCAGTATTGAGCAAACGGCTTCAAATTACCTTCATGTTTTGGATTTATTAGCAGTCGATCGAATTTATAATTCGCCGTGTATCATTTCAAAAAAAGTATTAGAACAGTGTTTTAGTCCAGTGAAGTCAAGTACAGACTACATAAACCTAAATCGTTATACTCAGCAGCAGAAATGGTTTAATTCTTATCAGCAAACACAGCCAGTTACGATGGCTGGCCGACAAGAAAAGAAGTTTAGTATAGAGAAGAGTACTCTGACACCTTTTCAACGTTTGATAAGTTTTAGAGAAGGTCGTTTAAGCGAAGATACCCAAGCTCAAGAATGGATGCAACGATGTCAATGGATGAGCACTAAATGGATGGATCGCCAAAAATTTAATTTAAAAACGAATTATGTTTATAGTAAGAATTTAGAAGAGAGTTGGTTTGATGAACTTTACGAAAAGGCTAAAAAACTGACTCGTCCAGATGAAATAATTCCTCTCCTTGATTTTCATTATAAAGATGATAGGCAGCAAGATGCACTGAAAGAAAAGAACATGGTTAAGGCGCTTAAAATATTATTATTATTTGGAAAACTGCGTAAGAATTTTCTACATTTTCAATGCCGAATGAAAGGTGATGAGCAACAAATTGTTAATTTTATTACTGGTATAGAGCCAATGTTAGGAGATCATCTGTATTTAGAAAAACAAAACTACCCAGTTAATTTGGATGCTCCTGAGCGAACCGTTAAATTTAGTTTTCAAAGAGTTGTCGGCTCTAACAAAAAAAATGTTACTCCGCTGGTTATATTTAATTTAATGTTAAAAATGATGCAAAAAGATGAACTCTGGATCAAATAGCCTAAGCATGTTAAAGGGGAATTGTTTAGAAATTTCCCTGTTTATAAGTAAACTGCCTTTATGAAAAGCACCATGCTGACTTGGATTAATAAGCGGAATGTAGTATCACAGTTTGATCGCTGGATTTACGAAAATGGTGTGAAGATTAGCGGTATGGTAAATCGATGAGCTAAAGTGTTGTAGTCCAAACTCGATCTGACAATTACCCATTTTTTAGTGTGCCCGTCAGGTTAAATTTGAACTGAATTTTTCTCAGCCCAAATTCATTTCCAATCAAGTTATGTTTCAAGTGGCGTGCGAACACTGCACAATTTAATTCACGGTGCCTAAGACAGGTATCAACTTCGGACCAGCCATTCTAGCTTTGCTAATGATTTCCACCAGCTCATCATAAGTCAGTTCAAACTTATCCTCACTATCAAATACATAGACCATATTCTTGCCTTCATGTTCAGGTGGAGTAGGTGGTACAAATCGTTTCGGGATAAGAATTTGTGCGAGTTGTTCGTCAGTTAATTTAAATAAGTGCATGTTTTTATCCTACTCTTGGTAAGTCAGACCATTTGGTTAAATACGAAGGTGATCTAAGGTTTTGATTCATGTGCCATGTGGCTTCTTTATTGTTGGCAATGCCTAGCGTGACGAGATTCTTCCCAAACCGTTCACTGATGGCTTCGACGGCATCTGAAAGCCTTTCTCGCTCTTGCTTATGTGAATAGTCCGTGAATAGATCGGGCACAAACTTGGATTGATCTGTAATTTCGAGCAGCACGATTCCCGCCTTTTTATACTTAAAGCCTTTCTTAAATATCTGATCGATGCCTTTCATCGCGGCCTTGGTGATGAGCAGTAGATCATCCGTATGCTCATGCATTTGAACGACGATGTAAGGCGAGTAGCGCTCTGTATTATCAAAGCGACTGGTTTGGATATACACGCCGATCATCTTGCAGATTGAGCCATCTTCCCGCATTCGTTTCACGGCTCTGGCCACATAAAGCCGAACCGAAGCTTTAATGTCATCCATTTCATACACTGGGTTGCCATATGAACGGCTGCTGATGATTTGCTTCTTCGCTACAGTATCATCACTAAGGTCAATACAAGAAAGGCCCTGTAGCTCAAGCACCGTCTTTTCCATCACGATACTAAACTGCTTTTTGATTTCTTTAGGATTGGCATTGATCAGATCCAGCACAGATTGAACACCCATAGTATTGAGCTTCTTACAGTTCTGTCTGCCTACGCCCCAAACCTCAGACACATCAACCTGCGCGAGTAGCGTTTCTGTAGAGCATGGGTCCATATGGGCCAGATTACAGACCCCATTGAAGAACTTGTTTTTCTTGGCGAGATGATTGGCAATCTTGGCTTCGGTTTTAGAGCGACCAATTCCAATACAGCAGGGTAGGCCTAACCAACGCCAAGCCTTAGCCCTCATGTCTTGAGCATATACAGTCAGGTCAAATAGATGCTCGTAAGCTGTGAGCTTCAGAAAGCATTCATCAATGGAATAGACCTTGTATCTCCTGGTGCAACATAGTCCCCAGGCAGCTCCATAAAGCGCTTGGACATTTCGCCATATAAGGAGAAATTACTGGATAGCACCTGAATGTTATGTTGTTTGATCAGCTCTTTAATTTGGAATACAGGAACACCCATCTTGATGCCTAAGTCTTTCGCTTCCTGGCTTCTGGCCACGGCACAGCCGTCATTGTTGCTGAGCACAATGGTTGGGCGATCATTCAAGGCAGGATTAAACACACGCTCACACGAGACGTAGCAATTATTCACGTCGACTAACGCGAATATTTCATTTTCACTTTGCATGGTTATTCTTCTTTTTATGAGCGGTGATAAATACGCTTTAAATTAAAAGTCACCACACCCCAGATTGATATGGTCTGACTATCATCAGGAATGATGTGATTGTAATTCGAATTTTCAGCCTTCAACCAAAGTTCTGGAAGCGGATAATCTTCATCTCCAAATATTTCTTTGATTTCAGACTTGGACATCTTATTGGTGATCATCAGCCGCTTAATGGTCGAGGCATTGTCATCAATCAGGGCAACCACGATATCGTAATGCTTGGCTTCAATACTGCGATCAATAATGATTGGATCATTAATCTCTAGGCCAGCATCGAGCATGGATTCACTGTCTACATAGGCAATAAAAGTAGAAATAGGGTTGTGAATCAGGAACTCATTCAGATCGAGTGCTTTGTCTTGCTCATCCTTGGTGCTGAAGGCCGGACCTGCAGGAATACGCTCTAAAGAGACGGGAATAGATACTTTGGATTTGGGTAGGACAGCAGTAAGCCCTAATTTTTCAACAAGCTCATTTTGAACAGCGATTTGTTCAAGCACGGTGTTGATGGTAGGACTTGGTTTACCCTCTGGACCCATGAGCTCTTGTAAAGATGACCATGCGTCGTCAGAGAAGTAAATAGGCAACTTCTTAGACATGAGATACTCCTACGCTACGAGGCGTGTTTGGAAGTAGAATTTGTTTAAATAGGATATTACTAACAGCGTTTAAAATTCAAATTTAAAAAGTTGTGGATAAACAAGGATGCGTCAGAATAAGACGTTTTGTTTCTGCTCATCGCGTGGAAATGTGACGAATTCATCGGGCATTTGAAAGAAATATTCATGCGCATGTTCATGATCGGCTGTTAGCCAGTCTTTTCTGTACTGTTCTGGAATAACGATGATGGATCGCTTCTCATCCTTCGGTGCATGGAATTGTTTCATAAAAGGGTGATGGTCCGAATTGATGGTCAACATTGAAAAGGAACGTACCTTATTGCCATTAATCACTGCATCATCATAGATCCCTGCAACAGTAAAAGGCTGATCATCTTTACGCTTGATGGTGTACCAGTGTGGCTTGTCATTGATGTATTTCGGCTCATAAAATTCTTGTACTGGGACTAGGCAGAACTTGCTGTACTTCCAAGCATGTCGAAAGCTAGGCTTATCTGCTACAGACTCAGTTCTGGCGTTATAAGTATGACTGCTGAACTTCAATTCTTTCGCCCAGCTCGGTAGTAATCCAAACTTTGCAATATCAAGCTCTAAGTGATCTGAGCCGTTCAGAATGATTGGAGCATGATAGGAAGGGAATACATGATCCTTAAGCTCAAGATCAAACTGGCTTGTATCGACACCTAAGAGTGTCAAATTTCTTTTATTTGGAAATAGGTAATTTGAGCACATAGCCTGATCACATAACTAAAGAATTTATCTGAAATTGTATACGATGCTTTATGGAACACATGGGATTTATGGTGTCAGTTCAAGTAGGCTATATGAAAAAAGTCATGATGGGGCAAGTTACATTTTCAGTTAAAGTATGACTTATGGGATGCAAAACTACGTTGGGCGTGAAGTCATAAAAAAATTAATCAGGATTTTGCATAAATAGTGCGCCGTAAGGCGCATTATTTTTAAGGAAGGTTTGTATTACTCGACAATATATAACTTATGTTTTTTCTTCGGGGGCTCAACTTTAACTAAAGCATCAAATGTTAATTGATTAAAATCTTCTTCAGAGATTCCAATTTCATCAAGCATTTTATTTTTATCAAAAGATGGTTGTGAGGCTAAAACAGAGATAATTTTGGGCAACATCAAACTCTCATCTCGATGAGTTTCTTCAGGTTCATTAATGTTGTAGCCCAACGAATTGATCTTTATAGAGTTACTACGATTAACCCAATCACTAACTAATCCCAGCTTGTGAGCTTTATAGTTAATAGCCTTCAGGGATGTTCGCCAAATCTTTTTATACTCAATCATATTTTCTAGTGAAAAATAGCGTGGAGCAGTAGAAAGAAATGCATCTGTTGGCATTAAAAATTCAGATGAAAATTGATCCGCTTCAGTTTCGAGAACACGATTATCTTTCTCGACACGAATTTTTTTGTTATGCGTATGCATAACGATATGACCAAGTTCGTGTGCACAATCGAAGCGGGCTCTTTCGGCAGACTTAAATGTATTTAGAAATATGAAAGGGCTACCACTTTCATCATCAAAAAAAGATAGTGCATCAATTTCTCGAATTTCAGTCGGTAATCTAAAGACACGGATTCCCTTTAGCTCACACAACGAAACAATGTTATTAATAGGTTGATTACCTAAAGCCCATAAACCTCTCAACTCTGACGCTAGGTGATCGGCATACTTAGATTCACCCAAAAACTCAGTAATATCTAAATCAGGACGGTGAAAAGTAGGTAACTTTACTTTCTGATTTAAGTACTTGTTAATATTTATTGCTAAAAGAGTATATGCCTCATTAGCTTTTCTATGCTGTGCTTTAATACGAGCAACCGATCTATAGAAGATTTGGTCTGTTTCATGTGGTTGTGTGTCATTACCTGCAAAGAATGACTTGGGTAAATTTAATACACGGCATATATCATCTTGATCATTTTCATTGATTTCTTTATCCACGTCTAAAAGTTGCTTTACCTTAGAGATAGAGCAACTCAATTTTTCTGCGAAATCGGTATTGCTAAGTCCTCGTAATTCTTTAGCAATACGTAAACGATCTTTATTAAACACATTAACCTCAGATTAAACTACAAGCTGAATATCAAAATCATCTGGTTTAATTTCATTAGATGGTTCCAATACTGGCTTAGGATCAGTTTTTACAGGAACTGTATTATCTATTTCAAATGCAATTCTGCAAGTATGGTCACTTGGTAAAATTGAAATTTTTTTCGCTTTTAAGTCCTGTACGAAGCTAGTTGGGTATGCAAATTCAAAAGGAATATTTGGGATATCAATGTCTTTATAGGCTGGATGTGATGCTGAAGGAAAGTATAAAATCCATGTTCTCAATTTTGTCTCATCATCATAAGCAGACTGATTCTCCTTAATATTATTTAATGTCATTAATCCTTTTTCACAGTGTGCTGATACAACTTGATCAGCTAACCCCAATGCAATATTCCCGCTCATAAAGATAATTTGTATTTTCTTTACTGTATTCTCAATTCTTGGCTGGCTGTCATTGTGGAATATCCAAGCAGGATCAGATTGTCGAAGCAGTAAAGCAATCTGTTCTCCAATTTTTCCCCATCGTGCAATAAAGCGTGCACGGTTATAGTGAGTATTTGTTCTATAGTCAGCATCACCGATCATAATTGCGTTTCTGACTAACTCGAGATCAGGTAATCCTAACTGTTTAGCTTTTTTGATAGCATTTTCACCTTTGAAAAAATCACATGGCGTGGGTTCAGAAGGTTGGATTGATTCTTCATCAAGGAGATTTAAATTCATCTTAAAAGTTATCCTAAAGTAGCGAATGTCTTTTTTATAACATCTTTTGATGTTTTAAAAAAGACATTTTTTATAAATGTGTGCTATCTTCACTTACAACTTGATAATAAGAATTTTGGAGAAGAGACGTTGAGTAACTTATTCATTAATCATAAAAATTGTCCTGAATGCGGTGGCCGTATCAAAGGCTATTATTACTACTGTGGGCAGTGTGGTAGTCAAAATGTTGTAAACTGGAAGCACACGGGGATATTTTTGTTGATTGCTGGAAAGATTTTTCTGGTTGCTATGCTTTTTTTGCTAAAAAATTTTGTTCAAATCCATTTTTTTCACAAGTTTCATTGTGCTAATTTTTTAAATAATTCATAGAGGTTGATAGTAAAATGAAAGTTAAAGATTTAATTAAATAATTAGAAGAGTTTGATCTGGAATTAGATGTTTTAATTGCTAATGAAGAGAACAAAATCATTGGCATAAAAACCCTAGCCCGATTCTTTGAAATAAGCTATGTTTCTTTTGTTCATCCAGAGACACAAAGAAATGATATGGAAAGAAATGTTGAATTTACCTTTTTAGGAATGTCGACTAAAGACTCTAGAGTTATTGTTTTTATTGACGTTGTTCCATAATTTTCAAGTAGTCAAAATGAGTATACAATATTCATGTGATGCAAGAAGATACAACTGGATAGGATGGGCCCATAAGTATTTGAAGCTGCCTCGTGTATGATCATGGGGACTGTCCAAACAAACGGCTTTTGAGAGTGCTGCCTGATACGAAAAATAATATCCAAGAGATGCTAGCGGTAAATTTAGTGTAAAATTTAATGCTAGCCATCATTAAAACTTATTTAAAAATATGAAGTTATATCGCACAGATTGGAATATGTTTCCTAAAACGGTTATTGACCGTGGTCTTGGAGATGCAACCTCTCATTACATGTATGAAGCTGCTAAAGCAGGGGATGTTGAAAGTGCGTATATTTTAGCTAAAGATTTAGTTTCGGATGAGGCGATTGCTGAACTAGAAAGAATTATCGATGGTCGGGAAACTATTATAGTACCTGTACATGCTGAGGAAGCAGTCGGTCGTAATATGATTCCTTTAGCTACTTCAGCAGTTATAGCAAAGAAACTTGGGCTTGAAGTTGATACGAATATAGTTCAAGCTATAAAAGTATCAAGAACTGGCGGTGATGGGTGGCATAGATTAGCCAACCCACCAGCATTTGATGGGACAATAAACAATGATAAATGTGTTATTATTGTTGATGATACCCAGACCCAAGGTGGTACTTTTGCAGCATTAAAAGGTCATATTGAAACAACTGGGACGAATAAAGTTATTGGAGCATATGCACTGACGGGTAAACAATACTCATCACAATTAGCTCTAAGTAAAGAAACTCTTCAGCAATTGAGGGATGTATATGGTAATCTTGAAGCATGGTGGAAATCGATTTACGGGTACGATTTCGAAAGGCTCACAGAGTGGGAAGCAAAGTATATCCTCAACTCTCGTAAAACAGCTGACGAAGTCCGAGATAGAATCATTGCGTCAAAACAAACGTGATGCTTATGCACTTATGATGAAAATGAATTAATTATTATGGGTATCCGGAATTTCTGGTTGATCTAATTTTTAACAAATGAAATAGTATATTTCAGTTTAAAAACTTAGGATTAGTCTGCCCATTTTTCCATATACTAAATAAATGTAAGACTGAATAGCTAAAAAGGCTAAATAGTTTTATTTGAGTGTCTTAAAAAGTGACATGACTAATCCTTCCAACATTATTTGGGAGGATTTTTTATTTCTCCCTGAATCAAAATAAAGAAAGAAGGAATCGAATTGTTAAAACAAAAGGAACTAATGGCAAGGGTTAAGGAACTTGTCCAGTCAGATGAACGAATATCTGCTTGTATGATGTATGGCTCTTTTACAAAAGGAGAGGGAGATCAATACTCTGATATAGAATATTACGTTTTTCTAAAAGATGATACAATTTCCACCTTTGATTCAGCAAAATGGCTAAATGAAGTCGCTTCCTACACTTTACTCTATCAAAATGAGTACGGTACGGAAGTAGTAATTTTTGAAAATCTAATACGTGGTGAATTTCATTTCCTTTCCGAAAACGAAATGAATATTATTCCTTCATTCAAAGAATCAGGCTACATTCCTGACACAAAAGCAATGTTTATTTATGATGAAACAGGACAACTAGAATTGTATTTATCAGAGTTGGAAGGTCCGGGACCAAATAGACTTACAGAAGAAAACGTAAATTTTTTATTGAATAATTTTTCCAACCTATGGTTAATGGGGATTAATGTTCTTAAAAGAGGGGAAAATGCACGTTCACTGGAACTTTTATCTCAATTACAAAAAAATATACTACAACTCATTCGAATTGCGGAAGAAAATGCCGATAATTGGTTTAATATGACAAAGAATCTTGAAAAAGAAATTAGTCCTGAAAACTATGAAAAGTTTAAAAAGACTACTGCCCGATTAAATGAATTAGAACTATATGAAGCCTATAAGAACTCTTTGCTTCTCGTTATGGAACTTCGAAATCTCGTTGAAAAACAGTATCAATTAACCATTAGCGATGATTTTTTAGGCAAACTGTTTAATTATATGAACGAATAAATAAAAAGCCTGTATCTCAAGTGATAACTAAGATACAGGCTTTAATTGTTATTTACTTTAAATACATGTTCTCAAAGTGAAAGTATTGATTTTAATGGATTTTTAATAGTTTACTCTTGATAATATTGCGGGCCTGGACGAGAAGACGGTACGCGACATTTTCAACGCCCGCGCCGAATTCCTGGGGCGCTGGCACCGCTTCGAGACGCCCCGCATTCTCGGCATTGACGAGTTGTACCTGAACAAGCGCTACCGCTGCATCCTGACCAACATCGAGGAGAGGACCCTGCTCGACCTGCTGGCCACCCGCCGTCAGGACGTGATGACCAACTACCTGATGAAGATGAAAGACCGGCAGAAGGTCAAGATCGTCAGCATGGACATGTGGAATCCCTACCGAGCAGCGGTCAAGGCGGTGCTGCCACAGGCCCGCATCGTGGTCGATAAGTTCCATGTGGTGCGCATGGCCAACGATGCCCTGGAGAAGGTGCGCAAGGGCCTCAGGAAGGAGCTGATGCCCTCCCAGAGCCGAACCCTCAAGGGTGACCGGAAAATCCTGCTGAAACGCGCTCACGAAGTCTCAAACCGGGAACGCCTCATCATGGAGACCTGGACCGGCGCATTCCCACAACTGCTGGCCGCCTACGAGCACAAGGAACGTTTCTACGGCATCTGGGACGCTACCACACGGCCCCAGGCAGAAGCCGCCCTGGACGAGTGGATAGCCACCATCCCGAAGGGCCAGAAGGAAGTCTGGAGCGATCTGGTCAGGGCTGTAGGCAACTGGCGCGAAGAGATCATGACCTACTTCGAGACGGACATGCCCGTCACCAACGCTTACACGGAGTCCATCAACCGACTGGCCAAGGACAAGAACCGTGAAGGACGTGGTTACTCCTTCGAGGTGATGCGGGCACGAATGCTCTACACCACGAAGCACAAGAAGAAGGCCCCGACCGCGAAGGTCTCTCCGTTCTACAAGAAAACCATCGGTTACGGACTGCCGGACTTCGCAGAGGAACTCAACTACGGGGTCGATCTATCAACCATCTGATAATGGTATCAGGTTGGTGGGGTAAAGGTGCCCCATCAACCATTAAATCCGTATACCCATTATTATTTAATTAAGTTAAAAGACTGCTATATAGCGGTCTTTTTTGTTTTTGAGCTCTACAAATTTTAATGAGTACATATAGTTACTTTTATAAAAATGATAATAAAGGGTAGAGGAGGTCATCTAAGAATTTAAAGCACAAGACTTATTTAACATTGATGACAGAAAAAGTGAGTTGTTGGGAACTTAAAGAAGAGGTGGTACTTATAATGGTTACTAAAATACAAATACTTAAAATATTAAATATATAAAACAATATATTACAAATATATATGATGCGTAGTGTACGCATCATATATATTTTCTTCTATTTTGATATAATGGATCTCGTCAATCCGCTGATAGGTTTCATTTAAATTTCATGAGTCTTACTGAAATTAAAGTTCGCCAAGCTCATTGCAAGGAAAAAACTTGTTTTTTATCCGATGAAGATGGACTTAGCCTGAAGATTGAGCCGACTGGAAGAAAATCTTGGTGCTATCGCTATACAGATCCACAAACAAAAAAACGTCGCCGCATTCAGTTGGGGCTTTATCCTGATTTATCGCTGAAAAAGGCACGACAAGTCAAAGATGACTTTAAAGACAATAATTATTGTTTTGAGTATGATACTGTCTCTAATGTCATCACCTTTCGTAAGGTAGGGGAGGAGTGGCTGCAGTTCAAACTGAAAAATGCATTTAATGATTCACCCCGCTGCGGTGTACTACAGTTAGCAGAAAGATGTTTACAGCAAGATATTTATCCAGACCTTCAGGATTTACCTTTTCAAAACATCAAGCGTTATGACCTGGTTTCAGTAATCAAAAAAATAGAGGGACGCCAAGTAAAAGAACCTGTCAAGAAAGCTTGTAGTTATTTGAACCAAATTTATGACTACGCTGTAGCGATGGGTTATTGTGAATTCAACATCGCGCATGGTTTAAATAAAATCGCCATTAACAGTAAAATCAAGAAGAATTATCCGTATTTGAAAGCGGAGGATATATCAGATTTTAAGAAAAATTTATTAAAATTGGATGCCCATCCGATTATTAAAAAAGCACTGCTGTTCAAATTACATACTGGCGTGCGAGGGGCTGAATTGTTATTGGCTGAGCCTCATCATTTTGATTTAAATGAAAAAATCTGGAAAATACCTGCCTTGCATATTAAACAGTTTCGACGAAAAGTCATATTAGGCCATGAGATTCCCGACTTCTTAGTTCCACTTTCAGATCAGGCTTTAGATATTTTAAAAGACGTCATGCAATGGTCATACGGTGAAAAGTACATTTTTGCTAGCCCACGGAAACATAATCAACCGATTCATTTTAATACATTAAATATGGCTATACGTAAGATGGGCTATGGAAAACATCAATTATCCTCTCATGGACTACGTTCCACTTTTAGTACCATTTTGAATGACTCAGGTTTGTTCCAGGATAACTGGATTGAGGCACAACTTTCACATATTGATAAGAACCGTACCCGTGCCAGCTATAATCACGCTGACTATTTAGCCCAGCGGACTGAAATGATGCAGTGGTGGGGTGATTATTTAAGTACTGCTAAGTGAAAATCGTACTTTTATACATAGACTTAAAACATTATGGGGTTTCAAATGGATAGTAAACAATATACTTGCCGTGTTACATGGTCAGCAGAATATAATGAGTATGTTGGGTTGTGTGCTGAGTTTCCATCATTGTCTTGGCTTGATGCGGATCAGTCTAAAGCATTCTCAGGAATAGAGGAGCTCGTTGCTGATGTTGTCGCTGATATGATTAGCAATAATGAAAAAGTTCCTACACCACTCTCCGGGAAAATATAGTAGGCAGTTTGTTGTCCTTGTTCTCAGTGGTTCAACAAAAACTAGCCCTCGAAGCCGCAGAACGTGGCGTGGACATAAATTGTTGGTGGTGTTTCAAAAAGTATGCTGAAAAAAAGCAGGTTGGATTTTGATAAAATAGAGAAATGCGAATAACTCTAGAAATCAAGTGTCCAGCCTGCCTAAGTGACAGTATAAAGAAAAATGGCACAA
>NZ_VPAQ01000005.1:0-158721 GCF_013419135.1 Acinetobacter sp. YH12100
GAGATCCATGCACGCATGGCAGTCTTGAATAAATTCACAGAATTAGGTCGCCCTCATACCCAAGTTGTCTCTTAAATTTGAGTAGCTTAAGGGAACTCAGCCTTTCAAACCTTTATGCAACAAAGCCAAAGGCAATTGGAAACTCTGTTTAATAATCTGACTAGGTAAATCGGTTTTAACACTGGTAATACCATTTTTTTTAGTCAGATGGGTCGACTGGAATTTACGGTAACTTTCCAGATCAGGCACCACAACCTTCAGCATGGCATCACTCTCTCCCAAAATGATATAGCACTCCATCACCTGAGGCAGTTCTTTCATGGCCTCAATAAAGGTGTCAATGGTTTCAGCATCTTGACCGACCAGCCAAATCCGTGAAAACAAAATCAGCTGAAAGCCAATTTTCTGTTGATCGACAATGGTGGTGTAATTCTGAATCACACCCGCATCTTCCAGTAATTTGACCCGCCGCAAACAGGAGGAAGGTGAAAGTCCAATTTCCCGCGCCAGATCATTATTCTGAATACGGCCATTGGCTTGTAAGTGTCGAATGATATTTTTATCAATTCGATCAAGTTTTACTCGCACAGACTTGGTGGATATTTTCATAAATTAGAATAATATTCGAAAAATAAGACTTATTATAAAATAAATTGAAAGCCAATTTTGTAAAAAATCGCAGATACTTGTTTCACTTTCTGGAGTTTGAAAGGAAAAGGAAATGTCTGTATTTGTACTCTTTGCACTGACCGTGCTTCCCCTGATTTTTACGCCTGGACCCGATATGTTATTTATCCTGTCTCAAGTGATGGGTAAAGATGCAAAAGCAGGCATGATGGCGACTGTCGGTGTGTGTTGTGGTTATCTGGTGCATTCGATTCTGGTCGCACTCGGAATTGCCGCGATTATTGTGTCCTTTCCGGTGCTGTTTGAAACGATTCGCTGGCTCGGAATTGCTTATCTGCTGTATCTGGCCTTTGGCCTGTTCAAGTCAGTATTCAGTAAAAATGTGCTGAACATTGAGAAAAAGACGTCAGCCAATCCGATTCAAAAAGGTTTTTTTACTGCGTTATTAAACCCGAAAGGCATGCTGATTTATTTTGCGATTTTGCCGCAGTTTATTGATAAATCGGCCAATACTGTCAGTCAAGGTTTGATTCTGTCCTTTATTTTTATTGGTCTGATTTTTGTGGTGTATTGTGGCTTAAGTATTTTGTTCAGCAAAATCAGCCAGAAAACCCAGATTGATGAACGTAAACAAAAATGGGTAGACGGAACTTCTGGTGGTTTATTGGCGCTTGCAGCAAGCTGGCTCATCATCAATTAAGCCCGATTCAAAAAAGCATACTTTTCACAGTATGCTTTTTTTATAGTTAAAAGCACTTGAAAAAGAGATGACTTTCCTGGCGTATCTATAAGTGAGCGGGTTGCTTATTCAGTCAATTGGTCTTTTTAGTGGGCCAAATCCGTTTCAAAGAAGATTTCTGTCTAAAATGACAAATATGATTGTGGGTTCATCCTGCCAGTTTTGCTGCCAACTACTTTCATTTTATTTTGCGTACAGCTTTTCAATCAGAACTATTGATGTGACTAATCAAATAAAAAAATAATATAAATCAATGCTTAAATTTTAAGTAAATGTTTATACATTTCATTGTAATAAATGGATAACAATTAATTGTGAACGCATCGTTCAGGTAAATTTACGCATTTTTACAGCTCTTTGTTGAATTGTGACTTGACCGAAATGCCGTACACATTGCAAGATAGGGCACCTAAAAAAATTTAAGTGAAGAGTTACACTAACTTTTCTCAACATTTACATTTGCTAAAACAGCCGAGGATTACATGAAGGCTCTTGTTGCTGTAAAACGTGTGGTTGATGCCAACGTTAAAGTTCGTGTTAAACCGGACAACAGTGGTGTTGACTTAACCAACGTTAAAATGTCAATTAACCCATTCTGTGAAATCGCAGTGGAAGAAGCGGTTCGTTTAAAAGAAAAAGGAACTGTTTCAGAAATCATTGTTGTTTCTATTGGTCCTAAAGAAGCGCAAGAACAGATCCGTTCTGCAATGGCGCTTGGTGCTGACCGCGGTATTCTGGTTGAAGCTGATGACAGCCAGCTCGGTGCGCTAGAAATTGCTAAAATCCTGAAAGGTGTTGTTGAAGCTGAACAACCACAATTAATCCTTCTAGGTAAGCAAGCCATTGATGACGACTCTAATCAGGTTGGTCAGATGCTTGGCGCTCTAATGGGTGCGGGCCAAGGTACATTTGCTTCTGAAGTGAAAGTAGATGGCGACAAAGTACAAGTAACACGTGAAGTAGACGGTGGTTTACAAACTGTTGAACTTGCACTTCCAGCCATTATTACCACTGACTTGCGTTTGAACGAGCCACGTTATGCAGCGCTTCCAAACATCATGAAAGCGCGTAAAAAACCGCTTGATAACAAGTCGCCTGCAGATTTTGGTGTAACGACCACAACTAAACTGAAAACAGTAAAAGTTGAATCACCTGCAGAGCGTAAAGCTGGCGTACAAGTGAAGTCTGTAGACGAGCTTGTAGAAAAATTGAAAAACGAAGCGAAAGTGATCTAATACAGAAGGATAAAAATCATGAGTATTTTAGTTATCGCTGAGCACGACAACAAAGCATTAAACGCTGCTACTTTAAACGTTGTTGCTGCGGCGCAAAAAATCGGTGGTGATATCACTGTATTGGTTGCTGGTTCTGGCGCTCAAGCAGTTGCTGATCAAGCAGCGAAAGTTACGGGTGTAAGCAAAGTCGTACTTGCTGATGATGCTGCTTATGCAAACCAGCTGGCTGAAAACGTAGCGAAACTGGTTGCTGAATTAGGTAAAGGTTATAGCCATATTCTTGCTGCTTCGACTACCACTGGTAAAAACATTTTACCACGTGCAGCTGCGCTTCTTGATGTGAGCATGATTACCGACATCATCGCAGTCGATGGTCCTAAAACATTCAAGCGTCCGATCTATGCAGGCAACGCGATTGCAACTGTAGAGTCAGGCGAAAATGTCGTACTGGCAACTGTTCGTGGTACAGCATTTGATGCTGTTGCTGCTGAAGGCGGTTCTGCCTCTGTAGAAGCTGCGACTGTTGCTGGCGATGCAGGCATTTCTAAGTTTATCAACGAAGAAATCGTAAAGTCTGAGCGTCCTGAATTAACAGCTGCTCGCATCGTGGTGTCTGGTGGTCGTGGTGTGGGTTCTGGTGAGAACTATCACGCGATCCTTGATCCATTGGCGGACAAGCTTGGTGCTGCACAAGGTGCATCACGTGCTGCAGTAGATGCTGGCTTCGTTCCTAACGATATGCAGGTTGGTCAAACCGGTAAAATCGTTGCACCTGACCTGTACATCGCTGTCGGTATTTCTGGTGCAATTCAGCATTTGGCCGGTATGAAAGAATCTAAAGTGATCGTTGCGATCAACAAAGATGAAGAAGCGCCAATCAATGCAGTGGCTGACTACTGGTTAGTTGGTGACTTGAACACTGTTATTCCTGAATTGGTTTCTAAAATCTAATTCCTGAATACAGTTTAAAACGCCTCTTAGTCTCTGTACCAAGAGGCGTTTTTTATTGGAAAATTTTTAAAGATACTCGGCAGTCGAAACTAGAGTATGTGATTTGGATGAAAAGTGATAAAATCCTGCTTTGCTTTTTCTCCTGTTTTGATCATGTCCTTTTCCAGAATCGCTCATATCCTGTTTATTAGTTTCCTGCTGATTGCGCTCTATGTGAGTATTTGTGTGCATACTGCGTTGAATGCACCGCTGTCAGTAACCCAGTATTTATTCAGTGAGTCGGGCGCTTTTGAAGTGCTTAGTCCTTGGCTATGGTACTTGCTGGCCATGCTGTGTCTGCTAAATACTGAAATTAAACTGAATACCCGGATATTTACCGCTGCTGCTGCGATATTGTTGGGCTTCAGGGAAATGGACTTTCATAAGCGACTGTTTGACGACAGCTTTATTAAAACCAATTTCTATCGCAGTGCTGAAATTCCGCTCATGGACAAGCTGCTGGGCTTTATTTTATTGCTCGGCATTATTTTTGTCTTTCTGGTACTGGCAAAAAAATTGGTAAACACCATACGCAGCATGAAAGATTCTTTGAATATTGCGCATTTTTTTATCTTCCTGACCATTGCCTGTGGCGGACTGAGCAAGGTTCTGGATCGCACGACGTCAACCCTCAGGGAGGAATTCAATATTCAGCTCATACCACATACGCAGGTCATGATCATGACCATTGAGGAAGGGGTGGAGATGCTATTGCCGATTCTATTGATTGTGGCGGTGCTGACTTATCGCAAGGTACTGAATCAAGCGCATTAAAAGACAGATTAAATCTAAGGAAGATGCCCATTTTGTGTGTGCATCTTTTTTTTGCACTGCTGTTTTTATGTATATTTTGGGTGCAAAAAAATATGGATGTGGTGCACTTGTTTTTGACGCTGAAATAACAGGAAAATGACCACTAAAATGAAGATAATTAACAAGGTTAAGCTGAATATTTCGACACAAAAATACAAGTGTTTATGCTATAATTTAGGGCTGTATTTTAGTTTTTAACTCAGTCGTTTGAGTTAATGATTTTGCTAGTTTTACGACATATAAATACAAGCCAAAACTGGCTTGTAGAATAAGGAGTATGCATGAGCGTATCGGAAATTAGACCGATTGCCATTGAGGATGAACTTAAAAGCTCATATCTCGATTATGCGATGAGCGTGATTGTGTCACGTGCATTGCCCGATGTACGAGATGGTTTAAAACCTGTTCATCGTCGTGTGCTTTTCGCAATGCACGAATTAGGCAATGACTATAACAAAGCTTATAAAAAGTCTGCACGTGTCGTCGGTGACGTGATCGGTAAATATCACCCGCATGGTGACTTTGCCGTATACGAAACCATTGTACGTATGGCACAAGATTTCAGTTTGCGTTACCAGTTGGTCGATGGTCAGGGTAACTTTGGTTCGGTCGATGGCGACAGCGCAGCAGCGATGCGTTATACCGAAGTGCGTATGCGTAAACTGACCCACGAACTCTTGGCGGATCTTGAAAAAGATACCGTCGAGTGGGAAGACAACTACGATGGCTCTGAGCGTATTCCTCAGGTGATGCCCACCCGTGTACCGAACTTACTGGTTAATGGTGTAACCGGTATTGCGGTGGGTATGGCGACCAATATGGCGCCGCATAACATGACTGAAGTTGTGAATGCGTGTCTGGCCTATGCCAATGATCCCCAGATCAGCATCGAAGGGTTGATGGAACACATTTCTGGTCCGGACTTCCCGACAGGTGGTATTATTTACGGTAAATCGGGCATCGTGGATGCCTACCGTACCGGTAAAGGCCGTTTACACATCCGTGGCAAGTATCACTTCGAAGAAGATCCAAAGAATGGCCGTACCACGATCGTGTTTACGGAAATTCCATATCAGGTCAATAAAGCAAAAACCATTGAGCGTATTGCTGAACTGGTTAAAGAGAAAAAACTGGAAGGTATTTCCGAGCTGCGTGACGAGTCGGACAAAGACGGTATGCGTATCGCGATTGACTTGAAACGTGGCGAAAACGCCGAAGTAATCGTGAACAACCTGTTCCAGAACACGCAACTTGAAAACTCTTTCAGCATCAACATGGTCTGCCTAGATAATGGCCAGCCTAAACTGATGAACCTGAAAGATATTATTGCAGCGTTTATCCGTCACCGTCAGGAAGTGGTAACGCGCCGTACCATGTTCGAATTACGCAAAGCGCGTGAACGTGGTCATATCTTGGAAGGTTTAACCGTTGCTCTGGCGAATATTGATGCCATCATCGAAACTATCAAGAGTTCTGCAAACCCGGCTGAAGCACGTGAGCGTTTGCAGGCAGGTGAGTGGACAGGTGGCGGTGTATTGGCATTGCTAGAAAAAGCTGGCTCAGTTTCTGTACGTCCGGATGAGATTGAAGGTGAAGACCCAAGTCGTCCGTTTGGTCTGGATGGCGATATTTATCGTCTGTCACCCACCCAAGTCAATGCGATTATGGAACTGCGTCTGCATCGTTTAACCGGTCTTGAACAAGACAAGTTACATGCTGAATATAGTGAAATTCTGGCGCAAATTGCTGAACTGACTGCAATTTTAAATGACTTTAATCTGTTGATGAACGTAATTCGTGAAGAATTGGCTTTGATTCTTCAGCAATATGGTGATGCACGTAAAACCTCGATTGTTGAATCACGTATCGATTTCTCTCGTGAAGATCTGATTCCTGAAGAGCAAATGGTGCTGACGGTTTCAAAAACAGGTTATGCGAAAACTCAACCATTGTCTGACTACGCCGCACAGCGTCGTGGTGGTCGTGGCAAGTCTGCAACCAGCATGAAAGAAGACGATTACATTCAACATCTGATTGTGACGTCAAGTCATGCGACGGTACTTTGCTTTACCAACGTTGGTAAAGTCTATCGTCTGAAAGTGTATGAAGTGCCACAAGCATCACGTGGTGCCAAAGGTCGCCCAATGGTGAACTTGTTGCCATTAGACGAAAACGAGACCATTACCGCAATTTTACCGGTGATTGATGCACCGAAGAAATTCAAAGAACGTCTGGCGGACTTCAAAGCCTTCGTAAAAGCCAATGCTGCACAACTGCAAAGCAATGAAGTGATTAATGGTCACTTTACGGCACTTGAAGCGGCACTTGCTGAATCTGAAGAGGGTGCGGATGATATTTCTGATGCACTTCGTGTTCAATTGAAAGAGCTAGGTTTAGAACTTTCAACGACCGATCTTGATGATGACATCATCAATGATTTTGCACAGCAGGCTGAAGCGGTTCGTAAAAACTTCTATGTGTTTATGGCGACTGAATACGGTACGATTAAACGTGTAGAACTTGAACAGTTCTCGAATGTGCGTTCAAACGGTTTACGTGCGATTGAACTGAATGGCGATGACACTTTAATTGGTGTTGCGATTACTGACGGCGAACAGCAAATCATGTTGTTCTCGAACGAAGGTAAAGCCATTCGCTTCGCAGAAACTGATGTACGTTCAATGGGTCGTTCAGCCAAAGGTGTGCGCGGTATGCGCGTGACCATCGGTGCAGCAGCCTTGCTGGAAGAAAGCGAAGAAACTGAGATCGAGTCTGATGATGAAGATGCTGCAGATTCAGCATTGATCAGCCGGATTGTATCTTTAGTTGTTGTCCCTGAAACTGGCGAAGTATTGTGTGCTTCTGAAAATGGTTATGGTAAACGTACCCCGGTGGATGACTTCCCGACCAAGAAACGTGGCGGTAAGGGTGTGATTGCACTCAAGACCTCAGAACGTAATGGTCAGTTAGTCGGTGCAGTAGCGATTGATGCATCTAAAGAGCTGATGTTAATTTCTGATGGCGGTACTTTGGTTCGTACCCGTGCCTCTGAAGTGGCTCAAACCGGTCGTAATGCACAAGGTGTTCGTCTGATCCGTCTCGGTAATGAAGAGTTACTGGTTGGTGTGGTTTCAGTTGAAGCTGTTGAAGAAGATGAGTTTGTTGAAGCGATTGAAGGTGAAGAATCTTTAGTAGCAGAAACAGATGTAGCGACTGAAACAGATACAGTAGCTGAACATGTTGAAAAAGATGGTGAAAACTCAGTAGAAGAATAAGTGTTCTATTGATAAAAAGGGCGCTTCGGCGTCCTTTTTTATAAATCTTGACTGAATGAAGGTAAGCGATGAAAACCCAATCAATGTTGTTAGCGGCAGCAGTTGCATTAAGTGGCTGTAACTCAATGGACAATATCCCAAACCCAAGTCCTGAGCAGGAACAGGCAGCACAGCTGGCCTATGAGGATTTGCGTGATGGGAAGTATGACGAGTTTCTGGATCAGCTAGAGCCGCAATTGCAAACACAGTTTAAGGACAACGAAAAGCTGATGAAACGCTTTTCACGTTCAATTCCGAAAGGTGAGTACAAGTCTAAAACTTTAATGACCAAGCAGATTGAAGAAGCAACCAACCAGCCTGGCCAATATAAGATCAGCTATGAAATTGCCTATCCAAATAATCTGGTGCAGTATGATGTCAGTTTCGACCAGCCGAATGGTAGCAACAAGATTCGTAATTTTAATATTCAGGTCTTTGGCGAATCTTAATCCATAAGTTGATGACAGCATAAATCCAATGCTTTATCTGCTTTGACTCACTTGAATCAAACGTCGATAAGCCAAGAAAAAACATAAACTGCCTATCAGCCCCAGATATATCAGTTTAGGCAAAATCAGTGCGGTCGGTACACCCATCTGATTCAGTTGAATAAACATCTGCACCATTTGGGTAGAAGGCAGTATCTCAGCGATCACTTGCATCCAGATGGGCATAGCTGCATGTGGCCAGGCAGCACCGGATAAAAAAAATAGAGGGATAGAAGTAAAAACAATTACATGTCCAGCGCGTTCCGGCATATCCAGAAAACTGGCAAATAGGCAGGTGATTCCAATCACAGTGTAAACGAAAACCGGCACAGCCAGCAGCATGCCGAATAGGTTACCCCCTCGCGGATAATCAAATAACCAAAAGGTAAATCCAAATAAATAAAAACAACCCAGACAGCCAATGCTCAATATCGCTAAACATAGCCCAATCAACGCATTTGAGTTTAACTGCACTTTTCTTTCGCGGTACACCAGAATCAGCATATTCAAACCTAAAAAAATGGTCTGATGAATGATGAGAGGGGCGACCGCAGGAAAGACATAACTGCCATAGCCGGAGAGCGGATTAAACAATGGAATCTGATGCACTGATAGGGCAGGAGAAAAATCTGAAACCTGGCCAAAACGTTCAGCATAGTCTGCCAAGGTCTGCTCAAGAGAGGTCGCTAAACCGATCCCCATCTGTTTGGTGACTAAAAAATTGGCAGCACTTAAGTACAGTCCTATTCCACCCGTTTCACCATGCCTTAACGTTTGCGATAAATTGTCCGGTAGCAGCAAAATCCCATCCGCTTGTTGCGATTCAACCCATGTTTTGGCTTCGGCGAAATTGCTGGTAATCGCCTTGATTTCAACATCCGGGCTTTGACGGACTTGGCTAATAATCCGCGCGCTCAAGTGACTTTGTTCTGCATCAACAATAATAATCGGTAAGGCTTCGGCTTGCTGTGCCTGATAAGCAAAGGGATAAAAGAAGCTATAAAACACCACTGATAAAATCAGCGTGGTAAAGATAGCGCCGTGGCTGGCAATATCTTTAAAGCTGCGCAGATAATAAAACCAAAGGGATTTCATCAGGCTGCTCCTTTGGCTATTTTCTTGAGAAAAATATAGGCTAGCAGTGCGTACACCACCACATAGGCCAGCAAGATCCATACAGCTTGCAGTGAGATCTGCACTGGACTGCCAATCATCCATTGTTCAGTTTGTAATTTGGCATAAGGAGTAAAGGGGATAATATTGGCCCAAAACTGGGTGAATAGGGGTGCATTATTTAAAGGTAAAGTCACCCCGGCAAAGCTCAATGATGACCCACCATATACAGCAATCAAGCCGAAAGATTTACTTAAATCTTGGGTGGTCAGCACCACCGCAGCGCTTAAAAATGCATAGGCGCTATACAGCAGCAATTGTGCCAATAAAATCAGACCAAGCGAACCGGCAACAAACCAGCCGCGAATTTCAATCATCCAAAACATCCACGCCCAAGTCCATAGACTAAAAATAGCCACATAGACCAGATTTTTAGACACTAAAGCCATCCAGATGGATGAGTTGCTAATCCAGCTTGTTAAGGTCTGCCGCTTCAGTTCCTGACCGACGGAAAATGCCACACAACAACACAGCAGTAAATGCAGAACTGCGAGAATGACATAAGGTTCTAGATATAACTCATAATTCAATTGCGGATTATACAAAGGTGAGATTTTGATCTGTGGTGTCGGTGCTTGGATATAGGGCAGTCGATTCACCAGATAGTGCTGTTCAGTAAACTCAGCCAGGGCTTGTAAGGTACTCACCAGCATGGCTGAAGAAATTGTATTGCCGATACTGAAATAACTCTGGTTAAAGGCAATGCTAATTTCTGCATCCTGAGCACGAACAAAACGTTGTTCGGCACCATTTGGAATATGGATATAACCCCAAATTTTATTTTTATTCAGTAGGCGTTCAACTTCAGCAGCTTGCTCGGATACCGTTTCAATTTTAAGGGTATGATTGAGCGAGACATGTCGATAGATGCTTTGGCTGAACGCACTTCGGTCTTGATCAATAATGGCAATCGGTAAATGAGTAGGCTTGCCCTGCGCAAACATGCTGCTGAATAAAATAATTACTAGAGCAGGTGCCAGCGTAACCAGGCACAGATCCCATTTTTCTCGGAGCAAATAGCGTAGTTCGCGCCATATACCCAGCCACATTAGGGTGTCTCTTTAAGTTTAAATAATACGCTCATACCGACTTTCAGTTCAGGCATGGTTTGTGTCGGTAGCAAATGCAGTTTAAAACTTCTCACATCATAGCCGCCGGTTTGGCGGGTGGTTTTAATGGTGGCAAACTCACCCTCAGCGCTAATACTTTTGATCTGAAAACTGGCTGTTTGATCCAAGGCTGGAATATAACCTTGAATGCTTTCTAATTTTTGAAATGGAGCATACTGGTCTTCGCGAATATTCAGGCTTACCCACATCTTCTCTTCAATCAGGCTGACCACGGGCACTGCGGTTGCGACCAGCTCAGATATTTTGCCATAAGTTTTAGACACCGTTCCATTGACGGGGGCCAGCAATTCGGTTTCTGCTTCTAGCGCATTGGCTTCGTTTAGAGCAGCCTGGGCAATGTCTACTTGTGCATCGGCTGAACTCTTTTGCTGCGGGGTGCTGCCACGCTTGGCACGTGCATATTGCTGATAGGCGGCCTCAGTCATTTCTAGCGCAGATTGACTGGCTGCATACAGTTCATCACGGCGCTGACGTGAAATCACACCTTCCTTAAATAGATTTTCCCCACGCTGATAAGATACTGTGGCGAGATTTTGCTGTGCTTTTAGCGATTGCCAGTTGGCATACAGACTCGCGACATTTTCTTCCTGCGAGCCACGTTCAGCTGTGGACTGTAAGGCCAAAGCCGATTGTAAGGCTGCTGTAGCTTGCTGTTTTTTGGCTGCAATTTCCGGGCTATTTAAGCGAACCAGAACATCGCCTTTTTTAACTCGCTGACCTTCTTCCACATAGATTTCTTCAATCCGGCTTGGCACTTTGGTGGCCACCTGAATCGTTTCAGCCTCGACACGACCTTGCAATTCAATCGGCGTCGGTTGATAGCTTTTCCATAATCCAAAAATAATCACGGCCAGCAGAATAGGCAGCAACGCCAGCAGTAGATATTTTTTCTTTTTGGAGATTTCAGGAGGCTGCTCATCGGTTGAGGCCGGCGCGTGATTTTCCTCTAGCGTTGCTGATTGGGTCTGTGGAGCGGGAGAGCTTTCTGTTTCGGTAGATGAAACCGCTTCATTCACAGGATCATTGGGTTTTTGATCGTCGTTCATGTTCGGCTCCATTAGCGAATATAGTGGGTATTGGTGTGTTGAATATAATTGGGAAATTCTGCAATCGAGCCATGGCTTTGTAACAGGGTGGCCAGTGACATCACATATTTATAGGCATTCAATGCAGTTTCGGCTCGTAGCCCGCTAAGCATGTTTTGGGCATCAATGACCTGTGTTGCTGTTCCGATATCCTCTTTAAAGGACAACTCTTGAATGCGTAAATTTTCCTGCGCAGCTTTTAGATTTTGTTCCAACAAAGCATGACTTTGCTGTGCACTCAAGGCTTCGCTATAAGATTTATAAATCAGGTTTTCAATCTCTTGCTGGGTGCGTGAGGTGAGCAGTTCTGTGGCATAGCGTTTGAGCTCGGCCGCCTGAATATTTTTGTTTTTATCAATCCCTGAAAACAGGTTATAGCGTGCGGCAACACCGACAATCCAGTTTTGATTCTGATCCAAACTATATTCACCAAAAGCAAAGACATTGGGTTTTTTTGCTGCTTGCTGAGCTTTGACATTGGCTTGTGCTAATTGGGTATCTAGCTGCATTTTTTGAATCAGCGCAGAGTTTTGACTAAAGGTTTTCAGTAGTTGATTTAAAGCCTGTGGCTCGGTCTGATTGACAAATAAAGGTGTCGACAGTTCAGTGATACTGCTTTGTTGCAGCAGATTATTCAGTTGAAATAGACTGGCATTTAAATTGGTTTGCATATTTTGCTGACTGCGCTCGGCATTATTACGCGCCACTTCAAACTGCATGCGCTGGCCTTTGCTAATAAAACCTTGCTGTTCCATTTTTAAGGCATTGCGATAATGCTGTTGCATGGCATTCAGATTAAATACTGCTGCTGCATGGAGTTGCTTTTGCAACTGCACATTAAAATAACTTTGAATCAGTTCAAAACGCTGCGTGTCTTGTTGCTGTTGATTACTGAGCTGACTGCGACCGACCTGAATATTGGTAATTTCCTTGGCGCTATGAGTCAAACCACCGGTATAAAGCGGCATCATCATGGACACGGTAGGACGAATCACTTGATCTTCGAGTACGACCTTGGAGGTATCGGGAATTAAGCCTACACCAGCATGAATCGGTTGTTGTAAACCTTCTTTTAAAGGATTGGCAATATTCGCAGCTAAATTAAACTCATCAATTTTATTATTTAAGCCATTGGTGAGAGATTGCTCCAGGTTGTTTTTAAGAGCACCCAAAGGAATATCTAATTCATTACGAAAGGCATAAGCACGCACATTCAGATCGACACGTGGTAATCCCAAACCTTTTACCGCTTCAGCTTCAAGTTTCGAGGCTTGTTCCAAGCTTTGATAGGCCTGACTGCTGTAAGAAGACTGCAATAACTGTTTTTCGGCGTCTTGAAAACTCAAAGTCTGGGCGTATAGACCCTGGCTATTCAACCATAGACCTGACAATAATCCACACCCCAAAAATAATTTACTTTTATAGTTCGTCATATTCATGCAAGCAGATGGCCAAAGTGAAGAATAAGTTGATTTGTGTACATTATAAATCAGTGGTTTGCAGCTCAGTAAGGGGCATGGTTGTAGTATTGTTTATTTTACATCTGTCTAGCATTAAGGACGCTTGCGCGTCCTGACTAACTTAGGGCGGTTCTTTTGAAATTTTCATCATTCATGCAAAAATCTAAACAATCTTTTAAAACCCCTACGGCTCTATAAATATGCTCCGGTTTATCCAGATAAATTTGTCCATTATTTAACACTTCTAGACCCGCTCTATTTAATTCAAGTTTATGTCTCTCATCAATGGGAACAATAAATTGAACAGTAGGACGTTTTCGGTTCACATCATAGCGGAATAACCATCTATTATTTTTACTTTGATACAGAATGGAATAATAGCTCTCCGTATCTTTTCCGGTGAGTTCATGGTCTGGAAAAAGTTCATGGATAATATTTTGTAAGCTTTGTTCATCTACCGTGGTAACAATTCTTTGATTCTGAGGATTTATAATGTCTTGTTGAAGATTTGAGGGAGTCGGTTCTTCTGAAACTTCATCAGTCCTTAATTCAGTTTGTTGCTCAATGGGTTGTGCTGTAATGATGGTGGGTGCAGATAAGCCTTTTAAAACCGTATCGCTAATTGCACGTTCGACTGCTTGTTTAACGAAGGGTTGAATTGATTCAAGGAATTTTGTATTGAGCTGTCTTGGAATATTGGCTTGCTGAGCAACATAACGTACAAAATCAATATCGACTTCATTAATTGATTTTTTGATTACCGCTTTAAACTGTTGGATATACTGATTCTCTTCGGCAAAAAATCGTAATTTTTCTACATGGAAATTATCATGTTTGAATTCTGCTAATTGAGTCAGTTCTTCGGCTTGATGTTTAGTGAAATCAACAACCAGAAAAGGTTTTTCATCCATAATATTTGGATTAATGAGGTCAGTGAAAAAACGCCATTCACGTCCATTGGTAATGACGCCAATGGTCACTCCCAGAGTAGAGTTAAAATATCGGGAGAGTTGTGGTGCGTGATTTGTTAAATTACTTGCATAAGATTTGGCTTCAATAAACATAACCGGTTGACCATTACAATATAGCGCGTAGTCAACGCGCTCTGTTGATTTGACACCAGGAAAATCAGCGGCAAACTCTGCCAGTACTTTCGTTGGATCATAAGGACTGAAGCCTAAAATATCCAGAAGTGGCAATATAAGTGCTTGTTTGGTGGTTTCTTCAGTTGAGCAATGCGCACCGACACGTTTAACATGCTCAATATGTAATTTGAGGCGATTAATAAAGTTATCCATTTTTTCCCTACTTATAATTTTTCAGATTATTTTTTAATCATTGTGAGTTCATCATAATAGTTTTATTTTTAAACTCAAACATTTAATAAAAATAGGCATAATAAGTTTAATTAATCCTATAAATGGTCAACTTATCTTGTGAATCTACATTGATTTTTTGACTGTAATTACAGTTTGAGATTGAAATAATTTTGTGCAAGACCTTGCCAGATATGGTTAAATGCCATCATTTTATTGTGTCTCACATAGATAAGGAAAACTCATGCGCGCGTACAACTTCTGTGCTGGTCCTGCTGCATTACCGACTACCGTACTTGAAAAAGCTCAAGCTGAAATGCTTGACTGGCATGGCAAAGGTCTTTCGATCATGGAAATGAGCCACCGTAGTTCCGACTATGTGGCCGTGGCTGAAAAAGCGGAAGCAGACCTACGCAAACTCATGAATATTCCCGAGAACTACAAAGTATTGTTCTTGCAGGGTGGCGCATCCTTACAATTTTCGGCAATTCCATTGAACTTGCTGGGTAAAAATAACAAAGCGGACTATATCCATACCGGAATCTGGTCTGAAAAGGCCTTGAAAGAAGCGCAACGCTATGGCGATATCAATGTGGTAGAAGCAGGTATCAAAATTGATGCTAAACATGCCATCAGCGCGCAAAGCGAATGGAAGCTGTCTGCCGATGCCGCCTATGTGCACTATGCAGACAACGAAACCATTGGTGGTCTGCAGTTTGCCTCTATTCCTGAAACAGATAAGCCCCTTGTTTGTGACTATTCATCAAGCATTTTATCTGCGCCACTTGATGTATCAAAATTTGGTGTGATCTATGCAGGTGCGCAAAAGAATATCGGCCCAGCGGGTTTAACCCTGGTGATTATTCGTGAAGATTTACTGGATCAAGCCAAAGCTGAAATTCCAAGTATCTTAAAATACTCAGATCAAGCCAAAAATGGTTCTATGGTAAATACGCCGTCGACTTATGCATGGTACTTGTCTGGTCTGGTATTTGAATGGTTGCTGGAAAATGGTGGTGTAGAGGCCATGCATAAAGTGAACCTGGAAAAAGCCAATCTGCTTTATGGTTATATCGATCAAAGCGATTTTTATGCCAATCCAATCTTCAAAGAAAATCGTTCAATCATGAATGTGCCATTTACTTTGGCCAATGCAGATCTTGAAAAACAATTCCTGAAAGAAGCAGAAGCCCAGCATTTATTGAATCTTGCGGGTCACCGCTCTGTCGGTGGTATGCGTGCCAGTATTTATAATGCAGTGCCATTAGAGGGCGTACAAGCCTTGGTGAATTTTATGGATGACTTTGCAAAACGCAATGGTTAATCCCTGAAATGTAAAAACCCAGCATAGGCTGGGTTTTTTTTATGCATTCGGTTATGTCAGGGAATTTAAAAAATAAAAGTATGCAGGGTAAAGCCGCAGATCAGCATTCCCAACATGAAAAAAAGGCATGACATCATATCAATATTATAGCGAGAGCTAAGATGATGCTCGACCTGGTCTAATGTTTCTTCTTGCACGATTTTCATAGATATTTATTGTCCGATCTATTTATCGTTAATACTATTTGTTGTGAGTATTTTTATCATAAAAAATTGATTAAATAAAGTACATTCTTGATTAAAGTTCATAAATTTTCATTTTATTTAAATATCAGCTTTGGATTTGTCTGAACTTATTCGTATGCGAAATCAAAGTCTTATTTTTACAAGATTTTTAGGATTCGATTGCATGTATAAAATGAATTCATGTGAATTTAACAATGTGGATAACTCGATTTTTTAAATGATTTAAATAGGTTGTTAAGCTAGAAAAAATGGGTAAAAAATAATCAAAAAAATAAAATTAAAAACAGAAAATACGGATTAAACAAAGAAGATCCCCATCAAAAAGAAGACCTTCTTTGTTTATTTTAACTTAAGCCGATTTTCTATAAATATTGGCCTGAATCCACAGATTTCCACGAATATATTGACCAATCTGGAAATTTTTATGCTGCTCATTCCGCGTTGCAATCCGGATCAAGGTGGCTGGTTGACCTTCATCATGAATCAGCGTGACATCATACAGGGTATAGTCCTGATCCATAAACTGCATGGCAGTTTTACCGACAATATTGCCCTGAAACCAGGCTTCATCTTCCTGGCCCATGGTTTCACCATAAAGATAAGCCACCATTTTAGAGAAATCTACAGTAACAGGTGCTTTATCTTCTTCTGACTGTGGCTGCCAGGCATCAATCTGTTCCTGCAAATTATCGGGTGCCACGCCTTGGTTGGCTGCCAGAATATCATTCAAGGCACGGTGATGCTTGATCGAAGCCGGATCATCCACCACCAGATGTTCATGGTCAGCCACTGCTTCAAGCTCATAGGCCCAAGCATTCAGATTCACCACATAGGACTGGTCTTTTTCATAATGCGGATGATTGACGCTATACAGACTATCGAAAGCATAAATAATATTGTTGGCACCCAGATTCAGACGTAATACCGCCTGAGTATTGGATTTGCAGGAAATAATTCGGTCGATGGTCGCTTTGACCTGATAAGGACTGTCAAAGCAGGGGAATGCAGTTTTTACGGCCTGTGGCTTATTATTTTCTATGGCGATCACTTGGCTCAATTGCACCGCAGCTTTACTCGGCCCCTGAATCAGCCAGGTATTTTCATCCATATCACATTCTTGTGTGCAAATGCCCATCGGCATAATAGGCGCATCAAGAGCTTTGCCTAACCACTGTGGCACATCTGTACCTGGATTCTCGGTGAGTAATGTCCAGTGTTCGACGTGACTACCGAAATTCTGATCATCAATGGTGATGATCTCTGGGCTATTCTGATTTTTCATATGCACAATTGATCTTGGATGACTTATTTATAGTTAATCGAGGGTCATTGCGATTTTTCAAGTCAATCGAATGAATTTTCAAATTAAATGCAGCCAATTTTTTTCTAGACTAAATCACAGTCGTTGCTCAAATCAAATAGATTCAAAAAAACATGAGCGACAGCAGCGATGAAAATGCAACGATTTAATCATCAACCTGATCCTCTCAATTTGCTAGAATACCCAGGATTTATACCTTAATGGGAAACCCTGTGTTGCCATTCAAACTTTGGGTCGATGCTGATGCATTACCCCGTATTTTAAGAGATGTGATTATCCGTGCGTCGGATCGCTATCAGTTGGAAGTGACTTTTGTGGCTAATCAGTCGGTGGGCATTACGCCTTCAGTCCGGATTAATTCAATTCAGGTGATGAGTGGCGCTGATGCTGCAGATAAAGAGATTATTCTGCGCATGAAAGAGCATGATATTGTCATGACCCAAGATATTCCCCTGGCGGCAGAAGTGATTGAAAAGGGCGGGATTGCCATTCATCCACGCGGTGAAGTGTATACCACGGCCAATGTCAAAGCACGTTTACATCTAAGAGACTTTATGGATAGTTTGCGTGGTGCCGGTGTACAAACGGGTGGGCCACCTCCGATTTCAGAGCGGGATAAGCGTGAATTTTCAAGCGCACTGGATCAAACCATTCAAAAACAAAAACGTAAAACATCTGCACTTTAAGAGCAATCGCGCATGCCAACACACACCAATATGGTTGTGACCTATCTTTTATTGGTTTTTATCTGGGCCACTACACCGCTAGCCATTGTCTGGAGTGTAAGCGATCTGCATCCGCTCTGGGCACTGGCACTGCGATTTTTTCTGGCATTGCCTTTTGCATTTATCTTGTTGTGGCTGTTTAAAACCCGTTTTCCTGTCGATTCTCTCTCGATGCACAGTTATTTGGCTGGCGCATGCAGTTTTATCGGCTCACAGATTTTCACTTATCTGGCCACGGATTATTTGAGTTCAGGCATTATTGCCCTAATGTTCGGTCTGGCACCGATTATTACCGGATTGATTGGCCGTTTTGTATTTCAGCTCAAGCTGTATCCTTCGCAGTGGGGAGGTATGGCGATTGCGCTGCTGGGGCTGGGCATTATCTGTGTGGGTGGTAAAGACCAGCATGTTCAGCCGATTGGCATAGGCCTGATGTTGCTCAGTGTTTTTATTTACTGTGTTTCGATGTTCTGGGTGAAAAAAGTCAATGCACCTTTAGAACCCATGGCGCAAGCTGCGGGTTCTATTGCAGTTTCAGCGGTCATGGCCTGTGCCATGTTGCCGTTTATCTGGCAATTTGCACCGACCCAGATTCCGCAGGCTAAATCGCTGATTGGACTCAGTTATGCTGTAATCATGGCTTCCCTGATTGCGATGTTCTGTTATTTTAAACTGGTACAGAAAATCAAGGCGACTACTTTGTCATTGACCACCGTATTGACGCCGATGCTGGCCTTATTTGTCGGGGTAATTCTGAATGATGAAAAATTATCGGGTGGGGCTGTCTTTGGTGTTGTTATCTTGCTGGCTGGTTTATTGTTATATTTTTCCAGAGAAATTAAAGCGAGCTATGCAGCTCGCCTTCCATCCAGTATTCACAATGACTAAATCAGTGATTTAAGCAAAGTTGGCTTTGACACATTCACCCAGTTTGACACGGTCTTGTGGGTGCATGGTAATGAAATAAGCACCGGTCCGGAATTTGCTATTTTCTTCTTCACGACTGTAGGCCACTTGGGCGGTTGCCGCAATATGGAAGAAATTTTCCGGGTGGCTTAAAGTCACGTGCAGATAGGTGCCTTCAGTGATGGGGCGGTCACTAAAGAAACTAAAACCGGTTTCCGAAAAGTTCACCTGCTCTGGTACAGGTAACATGCTTTGTACAATTGCGTCATACAAAGAACCGGTAATAAGGTTTAATTTTTGGTTGAATAAGGATAAGATTCGAGCAATTTGTTGATCTTTTTCAGATAATTGTTCTAATTCGTAGTTAACCGCATGATCAAATTGATCTAGCTCTGCAAGTAGTAGAAAATAGCGGGGCAAGACAAAGTTAGAGTCATAAGGATCATTTAAGGCAACATCATCGGAAATAATCTGATAATTAATTCGTAAGGCAGCATCGATGCGAGACATAACGCGTCTTTCCGTGTATCCGTTTGGATGCTGTACATTTTCCATAATTTATTACCTCGGACTAGATGGTTATGTTTAAACCAATCTCGCTGTATATAGGGTTGAAATATACTCGCGCACGGCGTAGTAACCACTTCATTTCTTTTATTGCATTGGTCTCAATGATCGGTCTCACGCTCGGTGTAGCAGTCCTCATTACAGTTTTGTCTGTGATGAATGGGTTTGACCGAGAGTTGAAAAATCGTGTCTTGGGAATGATACCTCAAGCTACTGTTTCTTCAACGCAAATTCTAACAAATTGGCCCGAACTTGCAAAGCAGATTGAGCAGCATGAGCATGTCCAGGGGGTCGCACCATTTACCCAATTACAGGGCATGCTGACGGCACAGGGACAGGTTGCCGGGATTATGGTCAGCGGGATTGAACCCGAGTATGAGAAAAAAGTATCCATTATACAAAACCATATGGTCGAGGGCAGTATTGATAGCCTGAAAAAAGGTGAATTTGGTATTGTTCTGGGCAAGCAGATGACCGATGCCATGGGGGTCGGTTTAAACGATAATATTACCTTGGTATTGCCAGAGGCGACCCCTTCACCAGCAGGTGTGGTGCCTCGTTTCAAGCGCTTTAAAGTGGTGGGAATTTTCAGTATTGGTGCTGAAGTCGACTCGATGATGGGATATATCGCTTTAAATGATGCTTCAACTTTGTTGCGTCTACCAGATGGTGCACAAGGCGTGCGTTTAAAACTGGATGATATTTTTGTCGCACCGCAAGTGTCTCAGGAAATCGTGCGGGATTTACCAGCCAACTTCTACGCATCTGACTGGACTTATACCCATGGTAATCTGTTCAGCGCGATCCAGATGGAAAAAGCCATGGTCAGCTTGTTATTATTCCTGATTGTGCTGGTAGCGGCATTTAATATCGTTTCATCACTGGTGATGGTGGTGACGGATAAAAAATCGGACATTGCGATTTTACGGACTTTGGGTGCTTCGCCTGCCACCATTACCAAAATCTTTATGGTGCAAGGCACGGTGATTGGGGTGATTGGGACATGTGCCGGCGCAATCCTCGGGATTATTGCAGCGACCAGTATCAGTAGCTTTATCGGCTGGTTAAACAATACTTTGGGTCTGAATATGTTTGATGCCTATTTTATCAATTATCTACCTTCTTATTTACGCTGGCAGGATGTCTTGGTGATTGTCGGCTTGTCATTGGCCTTAAGTTTTGTCGCGACGATTTACCCCGCTTTACGTGCAGCAAAAATTCAACCGGCAGAGGCTTTGCGTTATGAGTAATCTGATTTTAGATGCCCAGAATATTCACAAATCCTTTACCGATGGCAAAGCCACCGTCGATGTGATTCGAGGCTTGTCGCTGCAGGTCAAAGCAGGTGAGTTTGTCTCGATTGTCGGTTCGAGTGGTTCTGGTAAAAGTACCTTATTGCATGTTTTGGGTGGACTGGATCGACCAACATCAGGGCAAGTGATGGTCAATGGTCGCCGTTTCGATACCTTGTCCGAAGCAGAGCGTGGCTATGTGCGCAATGAGCATTTGGGTTTTGTGTATCAGTTTCATCATCTGTTGCCAGAATTTACGGCACTGGAAAATGTAGCCATGCCCCTGATGCTCCGCGATAATGTGAAGTTTAAAGAAGCCAAACAGCAGGCTGAATACTTGCTGGAGCGGGTTGGTCTTTCGCATCGTCTGACACATAAGCCAGGTGAATTATCTGGAGGTGAGCGCCAGCGTGTGGCCTTAGCGCGTGCAGTGGTGGGCAAACCTAAACTGATGATGGCGGATGAACCGACCGGAAATCTGGATCGTAAGACTGCAGCAAAGATTTTTGAACTGCTCACCGAATTGCAACGTGAATTCAATATGGCGATGCTGATTGTGACGCATGATGAACAACTGGCACATGCTGCAGACCGAATTTTACATATGCAGGATGGTCTGTGGGTCACACCCTAAATCAAGAGAATATTCGCATTTGATTGAAGCTCACTCCGGTGGGCTTTATTATTGGGTGAAATAATAACCATAAAGAATAAGATCCAATGTTGCAGTGGCTGTGTATCGGCTGGATTTTAGGTCTGGCCTGTATGGGGAAAAGTTTTCTGTCTGTTCAACTGAGCAGCACGGTCGTTCTAATCGCGGTATTACTGTGGTATCTGGGTTGCCGTAAATTAAAGCACATTTTCAACACACCATTCAGTAATTTGGCCATGACTGGTTCAAGCCTGCTGTTAGGATTATTTCTAGGCCATGGCTATGCCAATCTGCAACTGTCTGAACGCTTGTCGACGCGTGAACATGAAGTCTCCGAAAAACAGATTGTGGTGCATATCAAAGACCTGAATAAACTTGGTGAGCAGAATATCCAGCAAGCTCTGCATGTGCTCAGTCCTGATGGCAGTACAGTTAAATGGATGGGCTTTTTGCCTGTCCAAGAACCCGTGACTCAATCCAGTTTGATAAATGCGCAGATAAAGCAGCACCTCCTTGAACTTGGACGATATTACTTAATTCAAGGCCAAATCCGACCTCATCATAGTTATGCCACCCCCGGATCTTTTGATGCTGAAAAGTGGGCATTACAGCAAAATATCATGGCCGGTTTCCGAATCAAGAGCATTCAGGAGTTACAACCGCAACAACTTTATGCGCTTGGTCATGGCAAATATTTACGCCAGCAGCAAAATTTAAGTCCGCGAATTTTACTTTGGGTAGAGCGGCAGCGACTGGCATTAAGAGAATTCGTAGCCAGGCAACCCGTACAGCATAAAGGTTTGTTATTGGCCTTATTAAGCGGTGATGAAAGCCTGTTAGATCCGGCGACAGAGCGACAATTCCAGCGTTTTGGTATGAGCCATTTATTAGCCATTTCCGGGCCGCACGTTCTGATCTTTGCCTTGATGGTCTGTGGTACTTTGCAATATCTGATTTCAAGATTTATGCCGCATATTTATCTGAAATGGCCAAGGCAGTATTTTTTGAGCCTGCCTTTTTTACTATGTGTCTTGCTGTACTGCGCCTTTGTGGGCTTTGAAATTCCAGCGCTACGCACTTTATTGATCTGCGTGATTGTGACCTTTACCTTGTTGCTCAGGCAAAATGTGCAAGCTTTAAAATTACTGATTCTGAGTGCTGCCTTATTATTGCTCTTTGATCCTTTCAGTATTTTGTCGGCTGCATTCTGGCTGTCTTATGGGGCCTGTTTTGTTTTGCTGCGAATCTATCAGACCATTCAACAGCAACCGCGTCAGATAGAACAAACCTTATTACAACGGTTGTATTTTGCGTTGAAAGTGCTGCTGGAATCACAATGGAAAATCTTTCTGGCGCTATTTCCCTTGATGATGCTGTTTTTTAAGCAAATCGCCTGGATTACCCCATTCAGTAACTTGGTCGCGATTCCATGGATTGGGCTGCTGATTGTGCCTATAGATATTCTGGCGGCTTTGTTGTTTTTTATTTCAGAGCCACTTTCCAGTGTGGTATTTCAATTGAATGATGTTTTCATTCACATGCTGCTGGCATTTCTGGATCTGCTTGATCGGCTGTTTGCTCCACAACTGATTCCGGTGGCGATGAATGTCTGGATGATTGCGCTGTGTATTCTGGCCTTAATGATTGTATTTTTACCGCGTGGCCTATTGCCCAAAAGCTGGACGGTGCTTGCCTGTGTGCCGCTGTGCATTCCTCAGCTCAATCAGCATGCATTTCAGCTCTCTATTCTGGATGTGGGGCAGGGACAAGCAATTTTTCTTCGGGATGGAGCACGCAGTATGATGGTCGATATGGGCGGCTATTATGATGAAGAAAAATTCAGTATCGGTCGACAGGTGATTCTGCCATTTCTGTCTGTGCAAGGTGTGGGTAAGCTGGATCAACTGATTTTAACCCATCTGGATCAAGATCATAGTGGCGCTTATCACAGTATTAAACATCAATTGAAAATTAAAGAGGTATCGTCCAATCAGATTCCTGAAATAGCGCACTCCTCCCGTTTTCAGTTCTGTCATCAAGGTCAGCAGTGGCAATGGTCTGAAGATATTCAGTTTAAAATTTTGGCACCTCGGCAGCAGCAGTTAAATACAGCCCATTTCAATAAAAATGACCGGTCTTGTGTGGTATATCTGCAAGTTAAAAATGCCGGGCCTTATCAAAATTTTTTACTCATGGGCGATGCGGGTTGGGAGACTGAGTATCAGCTGCTCCAAGATTATCCTGAGCTTAAAGTTGATGTGCTGGTGCTTGGACATCATGGCAGTCAGCACAGCTCAGCCTATCAGTTTTTAGAAGCTTTACGGCCCAAACTGGCAATTGCTTCGGCAGGAAAATTTAACCGTTATGGTCATCCGAGCCAACTGACGCAGCAACGGCTCAAAGCACTCAATATTCCATTACTGACTACAGCCGAACAGGGCAGTTTGCACTTTCAGCAACAAGGTTCCAAACTGATACTTTCTGCCGAACGGCATCAATGGCAATGGTTATATCGTCAGTCTTTAAATTACTGATTCTAGAGCAGGCTGATCTTTAGGCAGAGCTTGCATTCTCAAGGCGTTCACTTTGGCCAAAGCCTGTTCATGCTCCAGTGTATAAAGATTACCCAAATCTTGATGCGCATTGAAGCGTTTATAGCTCCAGTGATAATGTTCAGGATGGCGGCGGATTAAATCTTCAATACTGTTGATAATAACTTGCGTACCCTGATTGGCATTGCCACTATAAATTTTCTCATCAACTGCCTCGATGAAGATATCAAAACCATCTTCGGTATTCCGCAGGGCATATAGAAACAGGGCGCGGGCTTTGGTCTTTTGAATCAGCTTGGCACTTAAATTACTGGTGGCCAAAGGCACCCCAAAATACGGTATATATTCACCACCGACATTTGGGGTATGGTCTGGCAAGATCACGGTGGTGCCACCTTGTTTTAAGGCCTTAAAAATCTGACGGACGCCAGATTCATCGGTCGGCACCAGATGTGCCTGTTCGCGGCTACGCGCAGCCCGTACAAACTGATCCGCTGCCTGATTTTTTACAGGTTTATACATAATGGTCATGGAAGTAAACTGGGCGACATAGGCATTCATGATTTCCCAGGTACCAAAATGTGGCACGATTAACACCAGGCCTTTATTTTGTGCCAGTGCATCATGCAGTAGATCTTCGCCAATGACGCGATGCACCCGTTTGATATTTTTCTGATTAGTTGAGCCCCAAATGGTAAAAAACTCGAAATATGACATTAATTCATTGCGAACCGCAGCACGGTTAATACGCTCACGTTCGTCATTGGACAGTTCAGAAAGGCTGATCTCGAGATTGAGGCGAATGATTTCCGAAGTTTTGGTGACTTTGAAACTGTTCACAATAAAGGCCAGAAGACGGGCCATCCATCGAGAAACCGGAAGCGGTTGGCGGCTAATGTATTTGAGTAAACCGTAAGCTGAATTCCGTGAGTCCTGTTTGGTCATTGATTTCGTCTAAGTACAATAAAAAGAGAACAAAATTTATTATAGGCGAAAACGTTTTGTTTAGACAGAATTACCCGATTCAGTGTATATAATGGGTTCAATATAAATCAATTTATTGGATTATTTATGTCCGATTGGCCACCAAAACCTGAAAATCAAATACAAAATACGCAACAGCCAGTTCAACCGACTGGTCCGGAATGGAAATTGCTGGAAAAAGCGGTTTTAGCTTCGGTTGAAGAGCAGCGCCGTGCGCGCCGTTGGGGAATTTTCTTTAAATTCCTGACTTTTGCTTATCTGCTTGTGGTGATTTTGGCACTCGGCAAGAGCTGTAGTTCAGTTTCCTCAGATGCCAGCGCTGGCGCAGGTGCTCATATTGCCGTCGTCGATATTATTGGTACGATTGCTGCCGACAAGCAGAGTGTCAACAGTAGCAATACGATTAAATCGCTGAAAAAAGCTTTTGAAAATAAACAGAGTAAAGCCGTAGTGCTGAATGTCAACTCGCCGGGTGGTTCACCGGTACAGTCCGATGAAATCTGGCAAGAAATTCAGTATTTGAAAAAGCAGTATCCCGAGAAAAAACTCTATGCAGTGATCGGTGATACCGGTGCTTCAGGTGCTTATTATATCGCTTCTGCTGCGGATGAGATCATTGTCAATCCATCGAGTTTAGTCGGTTCGATTGGTGTGATCATGCCAAATTATGGCGTGAGTAATTTGCTGCAAAAGCTTGGTGTTGAAGATCGCACCATGACTTCAGGTGACAATAAAGCCTTGCTGTCGATGACTCAACCAGTCGATCCTGCACAAAAAGCCCATGTACAAGGTGTCTTGGATAATGTGCATAGTCACTTTATTAATGCGGTAAAACAGGGGCGTGGTAATAAACTGAAATCAACCGATCCTGCGATTTTCTCTGGTTTGTTCTGGACCGGTGATCAGGCGGTGAAACTAGGAATCGCAGATCGGATCGGAAGTTTAAATACCTTGAAGCGCGAACTGAAAACTGAAAGAGCCTTGAATTATACCATTGAATATAGTCCATTTGAGTCCGTATTGGGTCGCATGGGCTCATCGATTGGTGACGGAATTGCCACTTCAGTTGCGCAGAAACTTCAGTCAGAAAACAGTACGACATTGCAATGAAACCATTGATTCATTTCGCGCACGCCAATGGCGTGCCATCGAAAGTCTATCAAAAGCTGTTTGATGGACTGCAAGATGATTACGATATTATCTATGTGCCGCTCTTAGGGCCTGATAAACGTTATCCAGTGGATAATCATTGGAAAAGCCTGACTCAGCAAGTGATTGACAGTATTGTGCGTCAGTCAAAAGGTCGACCGGTGATTGGTTTGGGACATTCTCTAGGATCAGTATTAACTTTCCAGGCTACCTTGCAGCGTCCCGAACTGTTTTCGCAGATGATCATGCTGGACCCGCCGATGATTATGGGTAAAGAAGCCTTTGCCTTGCATCTTGCGAAAACTTTGCGCTTAAAAGCTTTGGACAGAATGTCTCCGGCAGGTCTGTCCAAGCGCCGTCGTGATCATTGGGATTCACGTGAACAGGCAGCAGCGTTGTTGCGTCCTAAAGGTTTTTATCAAGACTTTGATGCCGATTGCTTCCAGGCCTATATTGAGCATGCTTTGCAAGATGATCCGATTCGGGGCGGAGTAGAACTCACCATCCCTAAAAAGGATGAAGTGGCCGTGTTTAGAACCAATCCCTCACTGTGGTGGTTGCCTCAGGCGAAACCGAAAGTTCCGGTACATTTGGTCGTGGCTGAGCAAGGTCCATTTCTGGCCCGCAAGTTCCCGCAGCAGGTCGAAAAGAAATTTGGTATTCCTTTTACCGTGGTAGAGGGAGGACATATGTTTCCATTGGAACAACCCGATCAGGTAGCGGACTTGGTAAAGCAATTGATTCAGCAACAATCTGTTTGAATCATTAAAAAGAGAATATAAAAAACGCATCCGAGGATGCGTTTTTTATATTTAAATGATGTTAAAACTTGCAGAATTGAACAGGTTCTTGCATTTTCTCGTTTCGATATAGCACACCGTCTTCAGTGTATTGAATCGCACCGCTGCAAATCCATTCTACGACTTGAGGATAGATTACATGTTCAAGGCTATGCACACGCATTGCCAAACTGTCTACCGTATCGTGGTGAGAAACCTTGAGAACACCTTGAGCAAGCGCTTGGCCTGCGTCAAGTTCAGCCGTGACATAATGCACCGTACAGCCGTGCAGAACATCACCGGTATTGAGTACACGCTGATGGGTATGCATGCCTTTGTAATAAGGCAATAGAGAAGGGTGAATGTTCAACATTTTCCCTTCCCAGGCTTTTACAAATTTTTCACTTAAAATTCGCATAAAGCCGGCAAGTACCACCAGATCCGCATCCCAGTCCAGCAGTTGCTGATGCATCACATCATCAAACGCTTCTCGGTTTGGATATTGCCTGTGTTCAATAACTGCAGTGTGAATTCCTGCTTGTTGCGCACGCGTTAAAGCAAAGGCTTCAGGTTTATTGGAAATCACGCCGACAATTTGCCCTGAAAGATTGGCATCAATCAAGGCTTGTAGATTTGATCCGCTACCTGAAACAAGTACAGCAATTTTAATCATGCGAAATTATGCGAAGATCACACGAATTTTTTCGTCTGCACCTGCAACCGATTCAGCATTGTCTTGAATCTGACCCATTGTCCATGCTTTCTCACCAAGACCGTTGAGTAATTCAACAGTTTTGTCAGCTTCATTTGCATCAACCACAAGCACCATGCCGACGCCACAGTTAAAGGTACGATACATTTCAAACTGCTCTACACCGCCTTCACGTTGTAGAAGTTTGAATAGCTCAGGCCATTCCCAAGAAGATTCATTCACAAGTGCTTGAGCACCATTTGGAAGGACGCGAGGTAAGTTACCTGGCAAACCGCCACCGGTGATGTGTGCCATTGCGTGTACATCGACATGTTTAAGCAATTCAAGAATCGATTTGACATAAATACGGGTTGGTTCCATTGCAACATCTGCAAGTGGGCGACCATCAACGATTTGAGTTAAATCAACATTTTTCACGTCTAGAATTTTACGAAGCAGTGAGTAACCGTTTGAGTGTGCACCTGAAGAAGCAACACCAATTAAAACGTCACCGGCTTTGACTTTAGAGCCATCAATAATTTTGCTTTGCTCAACGACACCGACACAGAAACCTGCAAGATCGTAATCTTCGCCTTCATACATGCCTGGCATTTCAGCAGTTTCACCGCCGACCAGTGCACAGCCAGCAAGCTCACAACCAGTACCGATACCAGTGACAACATTTGCAGCAACATCCACATTCAAATGACCAGTTGCATAATAGTCGAGGAAGAACAGTGGTTCAGCACCACACACGAGAAGGTCGTTAACACACATTGCCACCAGGTCTTGACCAATTGTGTCATGACGGTTCAAATTCAATGCTAAACGTAATTTTGTACCCACACCATCTGTGCCAGATACGAGAACAGGTTCTTCATAACCTTTAGGAATTTTACAAAGTGCACCAAAGCCACCTAGACCGCCCATAACTTCGGGACGTGAGGTACGCTTAGCGACAGATTTGATACGATCGACTAACGCGTCGCCCGCTTCAATGTCGACACCTGCATCTTTGTAGCTTAAACCAGTATTTGGGGTAGAAGTTGAGTTGCTCATAATGAAGTCTCCGCATTCGCGGTGGCGATTATAACCTGAATATATAAAACTCTTATGGTATTTCTGATCTAAAATGCTATCTTTATTGAAATATTTTAATTTTTAGAATGATTAATAGAGAAAAGGCGAAACTTTATGGTAGATCGCACATTGCGTCGCGTGTTTATCCTAGCTGGGATAGCTTTATTGTTATGGACTTTATACTTATTAAAACCCGTTGTAATTCCATTTGTTGCAGCACTTTTAGTGGCTTATCTATTTAGCCCGCTGGTGGATAAATTGCATGATGTGGGTCTGCCGCGTTGGCTTTCTATTAGTATCGTTTTTATCGGAATCGGAATTGTACTGACCTTGGCCATCTGGTATTTAGTGCCACTGATCTGGCAACAGTTGATGTATGCACGTGACAATATACCCGCGATCATTGGATGGATTAATTCGACCTTTTTACCATGGTTGTCCAATACCTTTAATGTCGTTGAAATGGAAATTGATACCAATCAGATTTCTGATGTGGTCATGAATTATGTACAAACCAATTATAGCGCAGACAGTATTCAGGCATTCTTGTTACGCCTTGCTCAATCCGGAATTAATTTTCTCCAGATTGGCGGTACGATTGTCTTAATTCCCATCATTGCCTTCTATTTTCTGCTGGATTGGGATCGTATGCTGGGGAGTTTGCGCCGCCTGATTCCACGTCCTTATGAAAAAAGTACACTAAAAATTGTGGGCGAATGTCATAGCGTGCTGGGTGCTTTTGTTAAAGGGCAGTTTCTGGTCATGATCTTGCTGGGAATTGTCTATGCGGTGGGCTTGCAACTGATTGGTCTTGAGGTTGGATTGATTATTGGTATGGTGGCAGGTCTGGCCAGTATTATTCCTTATCTGGGCTTTGCAGTCGGTATTATCGCAGCGGTGATTGCGACCTTACTGCAATTTGGGATTGACTGGTGGCAACTGGTATTGGTCGGCATTGTGTTTATGGTCGGACAGGCAGTTGAAGGTTATATTCTGCAACCATTCTTGCTGGGCGATAAAATTGGTCTTTCTCCTGTTGCCGTAGTATTTGCCGTATTGGCAGGTGCACAGCTGGCAGGCTTCCTGGGAATGCTGATTGCATTACCGGTGGCAGCCGTCATTGTGGTACTACTGCGGCATGTACGCGAGTACTATGAACACACAACATTTTATGGCGATCGGGCCATTGTGATGCAAGATGCCTCTACTGGTTCAATCAATATCGAAACAGCAGACTTAGATGTTGATATTGAAATGAAAAAGCCAGAGAAAAAACCGCTGCAAGCAGAGGAGAACTCAAGTAAAATTCATGATCCCCATGGTAGAGACTCATAAGGCCAAAAAATCATATGCGTCAATTGCAGTTAGATATAGAACCTCAGCTCGATGCCCGAATCAGTGATTTTTCAGGGCCGGGTTGGGGGCATGTGATTGATGCAGTGCGTCAATTACATGCAGGCTTAATCAGCCGTTTTTATGTCTATGGTGGGGCGGGTACAGGAAAAAGTCATTTATTGTCTGCTATCTGTGACTCTTATCTTGAAGTAGGGAAATCTGCGATTCAGGTCTCTTTACTTGAGCTTCTAGATGCACCGACCGAGGCGATTACCTCGCTGGATCGTTTTGATCTGGTCGCACTCGATGATATTGAAGCGATTAGTGGTGTGCCGCATTGGCAGCGCGCGGTCTTTCATCTGATTAATTATAATAATGAAGGCGGCGGACAGCTGGTATTTTCTTCACGCTTTGCGCCGATTGAACTTAAGCTTGAGCTGCCAGATCTACAGTCACGCTTAACACAAGCGGTGAGTACCCGTGTGCCGAGTGGTAGCCTTTATGCTGATCGTTATGCGCTGGTTTCATCCGTACTAGATCGTCGGGGGATTCATTTAGATCCTCAAATTTTTGACTATTTACTGAGTCATGGGCCACATCAAACTTCGGTACTTCTTCAGAGATTAGAGCAAATTATTCAACTGCTTAAGGGAGAAAAACTGAAGGTCAGCAATGCCAATCTGCGACAGATTTATGCCTTGATTGACGAATATCGGTAAATCATAAAAATTCTTGAGTAATTGCTCAGTCTATGCCACAGTAAGGCAAAATAATTCACAGTTGCAAGGATTCTGCAACTTTAGAAGAAAAAGAAAGAAATAAAAATTAAGGAGAAGGTTATGCTCAAGAAGAGCATAGGCATGGCTTTGCTGTGTATGGCAGGGCAGGCGTATAGTGCAGATATTATTGTAACCACGACAGAAGATATTGAAAAAGATGACAAGGAATGTTCACTTCGAGAAGCCGTTGGATATATTAACCGGGGCTTAGCCAAAGAAGGTTTTATGGGATGTGGTGGAGAAAATTCATCCAGTACCATTATTTTAAAAGAAAAAAATACTTATGTGCTCAATAAGCATATAGCAATCAAAAAATCTCTAAGCATTCGGTCTGTAGCTGATAGCGATGAAGAATTCAGTACAACTGAAAAAACACTGGGTCTGCATAATGCCCATATTCAAATGCAAGGAACTGACAATCTATTTCGCCTTAACAGCACAGATACACTGGTTCAGCTTAACTTAAAAGAACTAGACCTCGAAGGCTGTGGCAAAGTCAGTTGTGCTGAACAAGGTGGTCTGATTCATAATAAAGGCCAAGTGGTGGTTGAATATAGCCGTTTATTTAATGGTGCAGCCAATTTGGGTGGGGCAATTTATAATACGGGTCAATTTGGTCAGAACTTTCTCAGTCGTGTTGAAATTAAAAATAGCCTGATTGAAAATAACAAAGCACAACGAGGTGGCATTTTATATAGCGAGTTGCCCGCTTTCCTTATCAGGCAAAGTGTCCTTAAAAATAACCAGACCTTAGATAACTCGGCGGCCAATATTTATAGCGCCGGGCAGTTTGCTGACACAGAGAATCTTCAAAACATTAGTGCCGAAGTATTAAGTAGTACCCTATTAAAAAATAAGGGTGTTCTCATCAATGTCATGGATGGCATGGGATTGAATAATCTGACCATCGTTGACAATACTGATACTGCTTTACGCATCTATGCCCCGGCTGGCAGGGCTTATGTGGCAAATAGTATTATTTTAAGAAATGGTGCACAGGACTGCCAAATTGAAACCGGCGATAAAACCCTGATTCAAAACAATCTGCTGACTGTGTCCTGCGGTACAGGGGATGCTGTTGCTCCAAATGAGCTTTGGAATGGTACACAAATCTTAGCCGAAGCTTCAAATAAGAGTGAAGGTGTTTGTCAAACCTTGAGTGAAAATAGCACAGCCATACTTTGTCCATACAGCGTTGCTAAAGGGCAATTTCTTGGTTATATGCGTCCACGTATTTTATTAAGTCATAATCAGGTCAGCGACTCATCTATTGTAAATAGAGGTACAGCGCTTAATCTTGCAGCCCCGACAGTGGCATGTGAAGCTGCTGACCAGCGTGGTATCAACCGTTTAATGGATAATCTGTTCTGTGACCGTGGTGCGATTGAAATCACTGTGCCAACCTCAGGGAGTCTGGTTGGACAAGACCTGTTAAAAGGTGAAATTGCCAAATTTTCAATTGAATCCTTTTTGGGTGATAGTGATTTAATTCCAAAAGAACAATGCAATGTCATAGTTGGTCAACAGCCGACAGGTGAGCCTTGGCAAGATGGATGTTTGAAAGTTGTGCAAACTAAAACAGAGTCCAAAGGTAAAACACGTATCGATATTCATGGCAATGTGGTGTATACCCCAGATTCGACTTGGCATGGGGCAGATATCTTCGAGCTGCAAGTGGTAACCACATCCACGCGATTTAATAAAAGTAAACCTTATCTGACCATTACCACTCAAATCGTGCAGGAGCCAAAAAATGAAATGGAAGACAAATCAGTCAAAACTTCAGGTGGCGCATGGGGCTTTGGTGGGCTACTGATTTTAATTGGGTTAATGGGTTTGCGCCGTGAATTAAAAGATTAAGGAAAAATCATGAAAAATTATAAAAAAGGACTGCTTGCGGCCATGATTTTATCTGCCATGAGTTTGATGGCAGCCGAAGATAAAACCATCTATGTCACCACTTTGGTGGATGAAGACGGAGAGAACAGTAATGCCTGCTCTTTACGAGAAGCGATTAAAACTGCAAAACTAGATAAATCCTATGGTGGATGTAACGTCGGCCGTACGCTTCGGCTGGATGGTTCAGCCCCAGACGTGATTCAGCTTGAAGCGGGTGAATACAAATTAGACAGCGAACTTGTCATTGAGTCCGCGCTCAAAATTTATGGAAAAACGCCCTTTAGTTATACCAGTCGTAGTCCGATTACGAATTTATACCCAACCCGTGATGCTTTAAAAACCACGATTTCAGGTCAGGGAAAAACCCGTCTCTTTAACAGTATGGCCAGTCAATCCAGTCTGGAAGTCTATCATCTCATCTTAAAAGATGGTTATGCGGCAAAAAATACACAGGATAAGGGCAATGGCGGTACCTTTTATGTGGCGGGCCCCTTAAGCATTAATAGCAGTGAAATCGTAAATTCCCGGGCAGAGGCAGAAGGGGGGGCTATTTATACGGTGGCGATGAATACCGAAAGGAGTGTGATCATCCAGGATTCGCTGCTTCACCAAAATAAGGCAAGTTCATATGGTAGTGTGCTGGCTATGGATTGCCAGGGGAATTTAGGGACGACTCAAACCAATGTAAAAGTTAGTTCTAGTAGTATTGTTAAAAATGGGTCAGAAAATACGGCCAGCATTCTTGATTTTTGTGGTTATGCAACCGTAGAGTTGAATAATTCTACCATTGCCAAAAATACTGCGAGTCAGACAGGACATATTTTGCGTATGACCAATCAAGCTAATCGCCCTCTCAGTGCCTTTTCCAGTTTAACTGCCTTAAGTAATACTATTGTTGAGAATGCAGCTCAATCTACTTTATTTTATGACAAAACAGGTTCTAAATATTTCTATTTTAATGTTTTAGTATTTAATCAGGGCTTATCTTGTGAATATGCCTTAAATCAGGGGAATCCGACTAAGGAGCAAAGCGTCGTATTTACTACTGTTAAAAATGCCATACAAACCACTGGACTATCACGTTGTGTATTGCCAGAGTTAGATGCGGATGAAACTTCAAACAATCTTGACGTTTCTGACAGCACGATAAACAACTTATTAACAGCCTATATTGAGCCTGCAATTGATAACCGTTTTCTAGGCATGTATTACCCACGTGATAATGGAACAGCTACAGATTTGGTAGATGTGGGGGTAAGTGGCTGTGCTGAACAGGATCAACGTGGCATTGATCGGGTGGTGGGATCTACTCTTACCTTAAATCCAGATGCAAAAAATAGCTGTGAAATCGGTTCAATCGAAATCCGACGTCTGACCGCAGCAGATATCACAGATCTGAAAAATAGCAGCTTGGTCGATTTGAATAATTTTTATCAGGACAATATAACTGACATAAAAAGTATTATTACAAATAAGAATACGCCAGCAGAGGAAATACCTGGTTTAAAGGAAGAGTTAAAAGAATACGAAGATTTACTTAAATATACCAAGCAATATCAGCAATACCGTGCAATTTATGTCAATCCCTTTGTGCTGGCCATGCCTCAGGAAACCTTGATGGGCAATACGGTTCAAACCAAAGTCTTGAATGCACAAAATTATGATATTAGTGTTAAGTCTTTAGGAGTAGGTGAGTTAATTGGTACCGGTAGTTCGACCAGTGTGAAGGGTGATCCGAATGACCCCAATCTTAAGTGTGAATGGAAGCCTGATCTCAACCGGATCATGATGTATCGTACCGATGGGAAAATGACCAAGGCAACAGATATGGAATTCTGTAGCTATACTCTCAGCTATACTCTCAAAGATAAGGCCACGGGGATCAGCAGTGCTGGAATTTTAAAAGCAGCTTTTAACAATATTGCACCGATTGCCAAGAGTGATGAATATTGGATTAGCCCAGAGAATAATCTGACAGTGACTGTGAATCCACTTGAAAATGATAGTGATGATGGTGATGGGCCTCTACCTTCAGGAAAGTCGGCTTTTTATCAGGATAAAGAGGGGAAAGAGATTCCAATTCGTATTGTGAAGATTCCTGCCGGAGTTTCTCTTAATGCAGAGCGACAAGGCCCTTGTCCTGATACTTATCAGCGCGAGACCTGCTATGGTGGAAAACTGACATTTAGTGTGAGAAATAACTTAAGCCAGGCAGATTACAGCATGCAGTATACGATTTTTGATGCAGATGAAAAAATGTCTGAAACAGCAACGATCCTGCTACGAAATACGGTAAAAAATACCAATACGTCATCAAGTGGCGGTGGCTCATTCGGAATTTGGGGACTATTCGGATTATTTGGGCTGGTCGCTTATCGCCGTCTAAGAAAATAAAACCTAATTGGAAAATTCAAAAGCCTCCATTTGGAAGAATGCTGATCAGTTAAGGAGTTTAGCAATAGACGCTTTAACTTTTTAGTGGTTCACGATGGAGTCTTAAGGTTTTAAATCAAATATTTGTCATATCATTTGTGACTTTGGTTTTGCTCAAATGAGAAGCGGAGTTTCACAAGGAAGGCATCTTGCGGAGCAATACACCTCATGCATCCAACAGTTGCGGATGACTTTTCCACCTGGCAAATATGATCATGAATTTAAAAAAGAAAATGCCAGTCAATTGTTTAACTGACTGGCATTATCTATTTGGAGGCTTTTTATATGGGTCGCTTAATGTGAGCTAGAGGGTGGTTGAGTCGTTTGCTGGTATTTGAGAATGTACTCTTCCCGAATGGCAAGTCGTTCTTCAGGTTTGGCATTTTGCATGCGTAAGCCAAGTTCTCGACGTTCCTGACTGCTCATCATTTGCCAAGTCTCACGCATTCTTTGTTTTTCAACCTCAGGAAGCTGGGTAAACCAGTCCATACGCTGCTGTAAGCTGACGCTCTGCTGTTCTGGAATTTCCTTGAGGGACTGATAGCGTTTAATAAGTGCCAACTGTTCGGAATCAGAAAGACTATCCCAGGTATCGGAAACCTGAGTATTTGCATCTTTAGAAAAGATCCAAAAACGTTCAAATCCTGCAAAACTGGTTTGCAGAAAACTGAATGCACAAAAAGCAATTGCCAATCTTTTAGCTGCCATGTGGAACTTTGTCCTCACCTAGAACCATTAGCATTTCTAAATCTTCAAGCATTTGTGGGGACAGTTTCGGTACTGACACCATTTGGGTTTGCGGCTCATTGTGGCTAGAAATATTGGGTAATACTACAACACCTGCAATTGCTGCTGCCAAGGCAAAACCTGACATTTTTAAAAATGCAAAACGTGAATGTTTAGAATCCTGAATTTCTTCAAGAACATGGTGCATGACAACAGGTTTGTGTTTATGTTGTTGTGCCAGTCCATCGAGTTTGGAAGTTACTTGTTTTAAGAAATCATCTTGATTCATTCGGATGACCCTCCCAGATATGGATTTAAATGTGCCAAAGAGGTACGTAAGCCTTGAATAGCACGGTGATAATGAGTTTTTACACTGCCTTCTGAGCAGTCCATAATTTGTGCGGTGGTATGCGTATCAAATCCTTCCCAAGCTCTCAGCATAAATGCCTGCTGCTGACGTACAGGTAGTTTGGCAATGGCTTCCTGGATTTCTTCAGCTGTCACTGCCTGATCCAGAAAGTCCAAAGGCGTCGGTGTAGCTTCGTCCACGATATCCTCAAGTTCAATTTCGTCATCATCCAGACTGACTTTCTTAAAAAATGAAAACATCTGACCACGCCGTGCTTCTTTACGACGCCAATCCTGTAATTTGTTGTTCAGAATTGTATAAAATAGGGGATACCATTCTTCAGTACTTTTTTCCGCATAGGATTTATGTAAGGAAATGAAAGCTTCCTGAACCAGATCCATGGCAATACCATGATGACCTTGAGTTGCACTTTCCATCATCACCAAGGCGCGTCCAGTCACATCTTGCATAAAATTCTTCAGACGTGCTTCAGCCGTACTCTTCAGAATACTTACATCGTGTGATTGCAACTGTTTTGGTGCTAAATCCATAGAGATGGAAAATCCTGTCATTGGACACCCACCATGATTCCCAAGTTCATAATCATATAACGTTGGGAATTATGGTTTGGTTGACAATTAAGTTTATTATTTTTGTAGTGTAATCTATTTTATAAACGGGCAGGGCCGAATTAAAACACTGTAACCTAAATCCCTAATTAGATACGTTGACGTACCATTTCAAAGAAACAGATCGATCCTGCAATCGCAACATTTAAGGATTCCTGACCACCCGGCTGCGGAATACTGACAGCTTCTGCGTGTTGCATTGCATAATCAGAAACGCCTTGACCTTCATTGCCCAAGATCCATACGCAAGGTTTACCTAAATCTTTTGAGTACAGACTTTCGGCACGATGTGAGCTGGTGACGTATACAGGAATTCGAAATTGCTCAAGAATTTGTTCAAGTGCAATATTTTCAAAAGTTTGCAGCGTGAAGTGCGCACCCATACCGGCACGTAATACTCGTGGTGACCAGAGTGAGGCAGAACCTTTGGTGCAGACAATCTGTTCAATACCGGCTGCTGCTGCAGAGCGAAGCAGGGTACCGACATTACCCGGATCCTGTACATTTTCCAGAATTAAAGTGTCGGCTTTAAAATCCAGTGCATAATTTGCTGTCGGTAAAGTGACCACAGCTAAACAGGCTAAAGACGTTCCTAAGGTACTTAAATCTTTGTATAAAGATTCGCTTAAAACAAAGACCATCCCTGTGTATTTTGCGAGAATTTTTTCGAAATCAGGATGCGAAAGTGCATGTTCAGTGGTAAAAATCGAATCAATTTTACGGTTTTCATGCAGCCAGGCGAGAGACAGATGCGTGCCTTCCAGCACAGTTTGCCCCTGTTTTTTGCGATAGGTATTTTGTTCAATCAAACCACGTAAGTGTTTAATTTTTGGATTGTCTTTTGAATCAAGAAAAAAAGTTGGCATGGGAGATATAATCCACGGTAGCCGATTCCATATCGGCTACCGCTATAAAAAATTAGTTATGATAGCTGGTCACAAGATCAACTTCGTTTTTAGAACCGATAATCACTGGCACACGTTGATGTAGATCGGTTGGTTCGATCTCCAGAATACGGACACGGCCTGTGGTGGATGCGCCGCCAGCCTGCTCCATGAGCATACTCATTGGGTTGGCTTCATACATTAAACGCAGACGACCAGCTTTAGCCGGATCTTTAAAGTCGTATGGATACATGAAGATACCGCTACGACAAAGAATACGGTGAATATCGCCCACCATACAGGCAACCCAGCGCATATTGAAATCTTTTTCACGAGGACCGGTTTTGCCTGCTAACAATTCATCGATATAACGTTGTACTGGTGCTTCCCAGTGGCGTTGATTCGAGGCATTGATCGCATATTCTTTGGTATCTGCAGCGACTTGAATCGCTTCAGAAGTTAGCAGGAATTCTTGAGTTTCCGGGTCAAAGGTAAAGAACACTACGCCTGCACCGACAGTCAATGCCATCATGGTCGATGGACCATACAGTACATAACCTGCAGCCACTTGATTGACACCGGCTTGCATAAAGTCTTCGGCCTGAGTCACGGCATTTTTCGCAGGAAGAATCGAGAAAATCGTACCCACACACATATTGATGTCGATATTACTTGAACCATCGAGTGGATCGAACAAGACCAGAAATTGACCATTTTCTTGTGCAGGGGTGAATTCATCCAGTTCTTCTGAGGCCAAACCACCGACATTCGGGTGTTGCTGTAAAGCATCAATCAGATAATCATTGGAAATGACATCCAGTTTCTTTTGCTCTTCGCCTTGAACATTTTCATGCTGTGCACTTCCCAATACACCCGCTAAAGCACCTTTTTGCAGCAACAGATCGATGTCCTTGCAAGTGTTTGCAATCGTTTCAATAACTTGTGCAAGTTCAGGTGTGAGATTCCCGCTTTGTTGCTGTAAAAACTGGGATAAGGTGCAGTATGACATAAGGGAAAACTCCAAGACTTAAATCGGGAAAAAATGATCAAAACGATATGCGGCTATATTTTAGATGAGAACGTACTAAAAGAAAAATTAAACTGGATTATTTGTATCGATTTTGCCCTTGCAACTCCTGTGGAAAGTGCTATGTTGAAGGCAAGGGAAAATTGAGAATAGGAGCACAGATATGACAACATTAAAGTTTGATGCGACTCCAACGCCAAGTGAAGGCATTACTTTAGATGATATCTCTGAAGACAAGATGAAAGAAGCCTGGCGGGATTATGAAGCAAAACCAGAGTACAAACAATTCAATAAACACGACCTGATTGAATCGATGCAAGCAGTTGAACCAGGCCAGACCGTAGAATAAACAGATTTGTTCATTCAACCCAATAAAAAGCACTCAATCATGAGTGCTTTTTATTTGATACGCCAGCATTGAAAGTTATTTTAACAATGGTGGTACCGCTTCATAATTAATTTCAACACGGCGGTTTTCTTTCCAGGCATTTTCATCATGACCTGGATTGATTGGCATTTCCTTACCATAGCTGACGGCTTCTAATTGAGCAGCATTTACACCAGTAGTCACCAGGAAGCTTTCAACAGCTTTGGCACGACGCTCACCAAGCGCCATGTTGTATTCACGGGTACCACGTTCATCGGTGTGACCGGTGAGTGCGACACGTGAATTGGCATTGGCCATCAGGAACTGTGCATGTGCTTGTAGGGTACGAAGATCTTCATTGCTGAGTTCAGTACTGTCATAGTCAAAATGTACGACACGTTTTGCCAAGAAAGCCTTGTTTTCCGCAGTGACACCCTTTGCCGATGCACCCGCCATGTTTTGTGCATTTAATGCAGCATCTTCACTCAGACCTTGCGTATCCACTGTGGTTGAGCTGGTTGTATCTAAACCGCCGGTTTGAACTTCAGCGGCAGGCTTACGACTCGCACAACCTGTCATGACGACAGCTGCTGCTAAAAGTGGTAAGGCAAATAATTTTACTTTGTTCATCTTCATCTCCATGAAGTTTGATTATGGGGTAAAAGGTTTATACAGATACCAATGTTATTTTGGTGCCCAAGCCGGTTCACGGACTTCGCCCGTTTCACTTGGCAAGTTCATACGGAAACGACCATCTAGTGACATGATCGACAGAAGTCCGCGCGCGCCTTCACGTGTGGCATACACCACCATCTGGCCATTTGGCGAGAAACTTGGTGATTCGTCTAGAGTTGTTGGTGTCAGAATATTATTTACACCAGAGTTCATGTCTTGAACGGCAACCCGATAGTTACTGCCGCTTGGACGATGAACCAATGCAAGTTTCTTGCCATCTGCGCTCAGCGTACCACGTGCATTAAATGCACCACGGAAGGTCAGACGTTTATTGCTACTTGAAGCGAGATCATGGCGATAAATCTGTGGAGATCCACCACGATCAGAAGTAAAGATAAAGGATTTTCCATCTGGAGCATAACGTGCTTCGGTATCGATCGCACTGTCATTGGTCATACGTTGTAATTGACGTGTTTCCAGATTCATCTGGTAGATTTCCGGATTGCCATGCATGGATGCAGTAAACAGCATGCTCTTGCCATCTGGAGAGAAACTTGGCGCGCCATTTAAGCCACGGAAACTGGCCAGTTTTTCGCGTTGTCCTGTAGCCAGATCCTGTACATAAATTGCCGGACGTTTGGTTTCAAACGAGACATAAGCAATTTTTTTAGCATCCGGTGTCCAGGCTGGAGAAAGAATCGGATCACGCGAAGTCAAAATGGTTTTTGGCTGTTCGCCATCGGTATCGGCAATTTGCAAGGTATAACGTTGTTCTGGTGTTGCTGGATTACGCAGTACATAAGCAATACGTCCAGTAAAATCACCTGGAATGCCAGTTAATGCCTGATAGATGGCATCACTGATCATATGCGCTGCCTGACGGGTACGTGAGGCTGGAACAGTTAGTAATTCATTTAATAGATATTGTTTTTTTTCGATATCGTATAACTGATACTGGATTTCAAAAGAACCATCCGCTGTGGTTTTTGATGAACCGGTCACGACATAGGGAACGCCAGCGGATGCCCAAGCTTCTGCATTCGGGTTATTTAATGTGGCAGTCGCAGGCAGGTTTTTTGAAGCACTGGTAAATCTGCCTGAACGATTCAAGTCATTTTCAACAATAGGATAGATGCTCTGATCCTGACTGAATGGCACAATGGCGATTTTAGGTGCTGCCTCAGGTGCCTTGGTAATTTCCAGATGCAACTGGGCATAGGACTGAGTTGCCAATACAGGACTTAAAGCGCCAATGATTGCGAGGCAGAGTAGGTGTTTGCGAGTCTTTTCCATCATTCGTTATTTACTCAAATCAACGGATTTATTGTATAGGTAGCTTGGGCTACATCATCGCATGGATTTAATAGAATAAAACCAGGATTTTATGACCAAACTGTTATGACACTGTGAAAAATGAATATTATTTAATCATATTAAAGTGAAGTTTAGCTGAAAAAATCAAAGCCATCACCTCAATAATGTGTGATGGCTTGGTTTTTATTGTGCGGTAAAGGTTGATGTAAAACTTCGTGCTTCTCGGCGTGCATCTGGATCTGAAGGCATCGGATAAGGCGCAGCAGCCCGCACCGCAGCTTCGACACTGGCTTTCATGTCTGCATCACTTGAGTTCACGATGACAGAAACCACACCGCCATTGTCATTCAAGGTCACACGAGCAGTAGCGCGCTGACCTGACGATCCCACTGGGGTATCCCAAGCACGTTTAATTTTATTGGTAAAATCGCGTTTTGCAGTAGACGCAATCCGTTTTGATTCCGCTTTTTTCTGAGCAGCTTCTTCAGCAGCCTGTTTGGCTGCTGAAGCCTTGGCATCTGCCTCTGCTTTGGCTTTTGCATCGGCATCTGCCTTACGTTTTGCATCCGCGTCTGCTTTTGCCTTTGCAGCAGCATCGTTTTTGGCTTTTGCATCGGCATCCGCCTTACGTTTTGCATCCGCCTCAGCTTTTGCTTTAGCTGTCGCCTCTGCTTTGGCCTTTGCTGCAGCATCGTTTTTGGCTTTTGCATCGGCATCCGCCTTACGTTTTGCATCCGCCTCAGCTTTTGCTTTAGCTGTCGCCTCTGCTTTGGCTTTTGCATCCGCATCAGCTTTACGTTTCGCCTCCGCATCTGCCTTACGTTTTGCATCCGCGTCAGTTTTTGCTTTAGCTGCCGCCTCAGCTTTCGCCTTTGCAGCAGCATCTGCCTTGGCTTTCGCAGCGGCATCGGCTTTTTGTTTGGCGGCCAAATCCGCTTTTTTCTGAGCATCTAATTTGGCTTTCTGTGCAGCGTCCGCTTTACGCTGTGCATCGATTTCAGCCTTACGAGCAGCTTCGGCATCTGCCTTGGATTTTTGTGCTGCCTCCGCTTTTGCTCTGGCTGCTGCCTGTTTCGCCTGTTCGGCAGCTTCGGCACGTTTCGCTGCTTCAGCAGCTTGTTGTACAGCCTTGGCTTGCGCTACCTCTTTGAGTTCCTGCTGGGCTTTTTGTGTATCCACTTTCGGTGCAGGCGGAGCAGCAGGTGTGGCAGGCGCCGCTGTCGGAATGACTGGCGCAGGCTCAGGACTAGGTTCAGCTGTTTGAGTAATTTCTTCTGCGACATTTTCATGTGCAGTTTCCTCAAACGGCGTTTCTTCTCGGGTGACCGGTTTGAGGTCCTCAGGTTTGATCAGGATCGTTTTAATCTGCTTCGGCGGTTCAGGTGGTTTACTCATGCCAAGATAAAGTAAACCCACCAAAGCCACGGCATGGATTCCTAAGGTGAATCCAATCGCGATGGCTTTTTTCTGAAATGGTGGCTTTTTATAATCTTTCATACATTATTCTAATGGCTGGGTCAGTAAACCGACCTGAGATAAACCGGCATCCTGCAGGCTGGACATCAAGGCCATGACATCGCCATAAGGACGGGTATTGTGGCCATTGATCACGACATTCAGCACTTTATTGTCATTTTGTGCCTGTGTTTGCGCTTCAACAAGGGCAGCAGTCAATTCATCCAGCGTGACTGGGCCAGTGGCCTGATTTTTATGTTCTAAATAATATGAACCATCTTCTTTCAGGGTGACAATGGTCGGTGCATCTTTAGATTCAATCGGTAGCCCATTGGCCTGAGGTAGGTCGACCTTGATGCCACTGGTGATCATGGGTGCAGTGACCATAAAGATCACCAGAAGCACCAGCATCACATCAATATAAGGTACGACATTCATGTCACTTTTCAGTGGCTTTTTAATACGCTGAAAGCGTCCTGAACCTTGAATCGCCATTAGTCTTTGTCCTGAGTTATGCCCACGGACTGACGTTGTAGCAGTGCCACCATTTCTTCGGCAAACAGGGCACGATCAGAGTAAACGGTTTCACCTTTGGCCGTGAAATGGTTAAAGGCCAACACCGCTGGAATAGCTGCGAACAGGCCAATGGCAGTTGCAATCAGGGCTTCAGCAATACCAGGTGCAACCGTCGCCAGCGTCACCTGATCGACATCTGCCAGGCCAATAAAAGCGTTCATGATGCCCCAGACGGTACCGAACAGACCAACATAAGGTGCAACCGAACCAATACTGGCCAAAGCACCGAGTCCTTGCTCCAGATGACCTTGATCACGGCTCAGGCCGACACGCAGAATACGCTCTGTTCCTTCAATGGACTGGGCAGTCGGTGCATGGCGTTTTTTCAGTTTCAGGAACTCACCCAGACCCTGATAGAAAATATCTTCAAGGCCAGTGCGTTTAGAGTTGAGCTGGGCATTGTTATACAGGGTATTCAGTTCAGCGCCAGACCAGAAGATTTTCTGGAAATGTTCATCATCGGCCTGGGCTTTTTTATAACTCATATAGAGTCTGGCAATCAGATACCAGCTATATATTGAGGCTAACAGAAGAGAAAGCATCACCAGTTGTACGACAGGGCTTGCTTGTAAAATAAGATCTGAAACTTGAAGAGATGATTCTAACTGAGTCGCCATAGTTGTTACGTGTGCCAATAAATTTTTTAGTCTTGTTCCAATTCTTTTTGAATTAGTTCGCGTATTTCATCCGGGAGTCGACGTGGTCGCATCTCTGCACTGATACATGCCAACTCAACCTCACCCGATGCAAGCATGATTTCACCACGATAAATATTTTGTTGCAATACAAATGATGAAGCTTTACATGAAATCACACGTGCAGTAACAGTAATTAAATCATCCATCAGGATGGGGCGCATATATTTGACATTAATTTTGTGTACCACAAAATTATATTCTGCCTGTTGCCAGTAATGACTGACTCCGGCAGCACGCAGCCATTCGGTACGGGTACGTTCCATATAGCGAATGTGGTTAGCATGGTAGACAATACCACCTAGATCAGTATCTTCAATATATACGCGGATATTGAATTCAAAATGATTCGCCATAGTTTTGTTCCATGCAGATGTTCGAAATTTTTGCTTGTTTTTTGGAGAGAGGAAAATCCTTGAATTTGCCGGATTCCTGTCCAAAGTCAAGCAATTTAGCGGGACAAAGTTTAGCATTTTGAGTTTTGAGACCAATGGCACAAGATGTCAAATCTGGCTAGAAATAGTCAAGAGGAAGCGCAGAGCACCTGATAGCTCATTTATAAAACAGTAGAAGATGATGAAATGCGCGAGCTCATCAACTCGCGCATTTTTATAGCAGGCAATTAACCTTTATTGTTCTGTTTCCAGTTGGCCTGAACCTGTTCAGCCACTTTTGGATAATCCAGAATAAAGCGCACATGACTTTCGACACCGGTTTTTAAGGTTGCATCATCGACAATGAAATTCGGGTTGTGGTTCGGTGCGGCTTTTGCCGGATCCTGATCTGCTGGTGTGGCACCAACAAACACGAAGAGCGATGGCATGAGCTGGCCATAGTAAGCAAAGTCTTCACTGGCGCTGGCATTGTTGTCTAAAACATGCAATTTATCTTCACCATGCACGCTCGCTAATGTCGGGCGCATCAATTCAGTCAAGGTTTTATCATTGGTGGTCACTGGTGCATAAGGTGCAATTTCGACTTTCACCTTGACGTCATTGGCTGCGGCATTGTGTTCCAGCATTTTTGGCAAGTCTTTTAAAATGCCTTGACGCACATCTTCACTATTGGAGCGAATAGTTCCGACCATATTGACCTGATCTGGAATGACGTTACCGGTGGTGCCGCCCTGAATGCTGCCAATACTCACCACGCCCATTCCTTTGGTCAGGTCGGCTTTACGGCTGATCAGGCTTTGTAAATTGGTGACCATCTGGGCAGAGGCATAAATCGGATCTTTACCTGCCCAAGGCATGGAGCCATGAACCTGACTGCCATTCACCTGAATACGTAAATGATCGGCACTATTTAAAATCGCACCATCTTTGTAGAAGATATTGCCACTTGGCATACCTGCCATTACATGCATCCCGAAAATGACTTCAGGTTTTGGATTTTTTAAGGCACCGTCGGCAATCATTTTACGTGAGCCAATCTGATCGCCATGAGTGAAGTTATCAATATCTGCACCACCTTCTTCGGCTGGCTGGAACACAAATACCACCGTTCCTGCAATTTTATCTTTGTTGGCGGCCAGAACTTTGGCTGCACCCAGTAACATGGCGGTATGCGCATCATGACCACAGGCATGCATCACATAAGATTCTTTGCCCTGATAAATGGCTTTTTGTTTGCTGGCGAATGATACCGGTGCAGTTTCCTTAATTGGTAATGCATCCATATCTGCACGCAATGCCATGACCGGGCCGGGTTTACCACCTTTTAGTACACCGATCACACCAGTTTTGGCATAGCCTTTACGTACTTCGATACCATAGGATTTTAATTCTTTTTGGACCAGCTCCGAGGTTTTGAATTCCATGTTGCCCAGTTCAGGATGCTGGTGGATATGCTGGCGTAATTTGATGGTGTGTGCTTCAGCAGCTTGTACAGAATCATCAATCCAGTCGGCCAGACTGAACTGGCTACAGAAAAGAAGAGGGAGACAAAGGGATATCTGCTTATACATATTCATACTTCGGGAGAACCTTAAGAATTTGAAATGGTTAAAGGGATTCTTTAGGATGGCATATTGATTTAAATTTGACCAAAACTCTCTAAGTATTATGATAATACCTTTAAGGTATATTGCTTGTTAGACCTTGTTCTAAAAGAGCTTTATGAATGCTTTTACATTGTAAAATTATGTACCCTTATTTATTTTCTATATGTTAAAGGTATCAAAATTATCAATAAGACAAAATAAAAACAAATATCAAAAATAGATCAGGACAAGATTCCGCGACAATCATTAACGCAACCTTTGGGCGAAAATGATGAGTTCTAGATTACTCCAGGTTTAGATGAAGACCTTGATGAAGCCATGCGTAAGTCTACGCGTGAAGCAATCCGTTTTTTGGTCAATGAATACGGAATTTCAGAAGAAATTGCTTATACATACTTAAGTGTTGCAACGGATTTTGAAGTATCGCAAGTGGTAGATAAAACCAAAGGTATTCACGCGATGATTCGTAAAGCGGACTTTTAGGAGTTTAAGAAAAAAGAGAAGTAATTTTTTTATTTAGTTTTTTGTTTTGTGCTTTTGCCAACTGATTTAGACATGTCAGTTGGCTTTTTCTTTTGTAATGGTTTGAAAATTTTTAGAATATCAATAATAAAAATTTATTGAAATGAAATGGGGAAATTGTGGCAGAGCAGAATAATAATGCAGTGATGATTTCAATTGCCATGGACAGTGCCACAGCAGCCTTTTGATCAAACGGCAAGTGTTGTAGAGAATCCAAATAGAAAGATGGAGCTTGATCTCAATCATTCGACAGATACGACAGCAATTTCATCATTTACTTTATCTGTCATTATTGCGCTTATTTTAGGTAGTTTCGCAACTTGGCTTGCTTATTGGTATGGATGTAAGAGTTTTCAACTCACAGAACTATCTTTTAAAGTAGTAAGTGAAGATATTAAAGAAGCAGCAGAATCTCATAGAAATATGACTAAACAACTTATAGAAAGTCAAGAAAATTTAAAAAGAGTTGAATTACAAGAAGAATTTTATAGAGGTTGGAAACTTAAGTTAATAGACGATCTTGCTGTATTGAAACCATTAGTGCATAAATACATTACATTGTTAGGCTCTGTAGCTTTAGTACTAAATGATGTGAAAGACTGGTTCAAAAATAATGAATACGAAGATATGCGTTCAGGATTAAAGAGTTTAGAAGATGATATATTCCCTTTAATAGCTCGTATTAGTACTCATTTAAAAATGTTCGTAGAGGAAGATCATGAATTAGTATCTGAATGGGACGAATTTGAGCGTTATCTCACTCAGCTACAAATCATGTGTATTACCGCGGTAATTGATAAAGAAGGTATTGCTGATAGTTTCAAAGCTCTAAACATTGTAGTAGATTCTCTTATTCAAAATTTGAAATCTATATTCAATAAAAAAGCAGCCTAAGCTGCTTTTTGAATCACTTTTCTTTTGGCTCAGGTGGTGTCAATCCAAACTGTAAATAGGCCATATTGGTGGCAATACGGCCACGTGCAGTACGCATCACATAACCTTGCTGAATCAAATATGGTTCAATCACATCTTCCAGCGTACCAGAATCTTCTGCCATGGCAGCAGCCAACGCTTCAACACCAGCAGGGCCACCATCAAAACGTTCTAATAACATCGATAGATAACGGCGGTCTAAAGTATCTAAACCATCTTTATCGACTTTGAGCATGTCCAAAGCACGTTGCGCCATATCCTGATTAATTTCACCAGTGCCTTTGACCTGAGCATAGTCACGTACACGACGCAATAAGCGGTTGGCAATACGCGGTGTACCCCGTGAGCGACGGGCAATTTCTTTTGCGCCATCACCGGTCATGGGTACATCCATCAGGTTGGCTGAACGTTTGACAATGTGGGTCAAATCTTCAACTGAATAAAATTCTAAACGCTGTACGATGCCGAAACGGTCACGCAAAGGAGAGGTAAGCAGACCTGCACGTGTGGTTGCTGCAACCAGGGTAAAGGGTGGCAAATCCAGTTTGATTGATCGTGCAGCAGGCCCTTCGCCAATCATGATGTCGAGCTGGTAGTCTTCCATCGCTGGATAGAGAATTTCTTCAATCACCGGTGAAAGACGGTGGATCTCATCAATGAACAGGACATCACCTTCTTCCAGATTGGTCAGCATGGCGGCCAAATCACCGGCACGTTCTAGCACCGGACCTGAAGTCGACTTAAGATTACCGCCCATTTCGCGGGCAATAATATTCGCCAGCGTGGTTTTACCCAGGCCGGGCGGGCCAAAAATCAATGTATGATCCAGTGCTTCTTCACGACCACGCGCTGCGCCAATAAAGATTTCCATTTGCTCTCGAACCACCGGCTGACCAATATAGTCATCGAGTGAGGTTGGACGGATGGCACGATCAAAATGATCTTCTGGTTTTTCAGAACCACTGATGAGACGGTCTTGCATATCTTTTGAGTTAATCTCTATGGTTTATTTGAGGTGAATAAAGTCATAGCCTCAAAATGCTTTAACAATTCGTATGCCATTGTGCAGGCATGCTCTTACTTTTGACAGGGCAAAAGTAACAAAACCCTTTGCAGAAATAATGGCACATCCTATGCCATATTTCTGCGGCAGTATCCATGCTGCCTTCTCATCTTCATTTTGCAGCGAATATTTAAATCAGTATTAACGATTCATCGACTTTAATGCAGCGCGGATAATGTCGCTGGCTTCAGTGTAATCTGCTTTAACCGCATTAATCAGTTTTTGTGCTTCAGCAGGTTTATAACCCAAAGACTGTAATGCAGCTTCTGCTTCAGCCACGGCTGAATTGCCCATAAACTGAATCTGTGGTGCAGTTGAATTGCTTGGCGCAGCACCTGAAGCCATGGCTTTAAAACGGTCACGTAATTCAATCATTAAACGTTCAGCGGTTTTTTTGCCGACACCGGGAACTTTGACCAAGGTATTCACATCTTCATTTTCAACAGTATGAATCAGCATTTCCACACTTAAAGTTGAAAGAATACCCAAGGCCATTTTGGGGCCAACGCCGTTGACTTTGAGTAAGGTGCGGAAAATGGTTTTTTCCTGCGCATTGATAAAGCCATACAGCAACTGTGCATCTTCACGCACGGCCAGATGGGTCCAGAGTGTGACTTGTTGTCCTTTTTGCAGCTGGCAGAAAGTCGTCAGCGGCGTATCAATTTCATAACCGACGCCATTTACATTTAACAGTACGGTCGGTGCTTCTAAAGCCAGTACTTCACCAATCAGACATCCAATCATCTTTTATCATCACTAAATTCAGTTTTGCTGCATAGTAGTCAGCATTTTCCGGAAAGGCAAAATCTGCCGCTGTAAAATAGATGATTTTATTACAATCATCCTCCTATACAGCAGAATATTTTATAACAATCCGGCTTTATTGCCTTGTAATTCCTGCGACAGGTTATAAGCCTGATGATCAGAAAATTTCGAAACAATATCCAGCACCTGCATGATATTGTCATAATGGCTGGCGCTAAAATTCGCCCCTGAACGTTGCAGAATCGACATCAAGCGCTGTTCTTTAAAACTCAGGTTTTTATGCGGCGTTGTTAAGGGAATAAAGGCATCCAGAATATTTTGCAAACATTGATGCGCGATAATTTCCAGTCCTGCTTTTTGCGGATGCTCAAAAATTTTATCCCGTGCCAGTTCTTTGGCGCGATTAATCCCGATTTCAATGTCCGCAGTACAATATTGCAATAAAGTACCTTGTAACTGACCCGATAAAATCTGGTCATGATGACGGGCAAAAGCCGTTGTCACTTCATCGACCAGACGTTTCATGACCCGACCACGCAAGGCGGCGATTTTTTGCTGCCAGGTGGTATTGCTCATGGCGATTTCAGAAGGAATACCATAATCACCGAGCAGATTTAAAAAGACCGGCTCAACTTCGTCATAACTGAGCATATTCAGGCTAATACCATCTTCAAGGTCAATCAGGGCATAACAGATATCATCAGCCGCTTCGAGCAGATAGGTCAGTGGATGACGGCAGTAATGATATTCAGCTAACTGAATCAGTCCGAGTTGTTCTGCAATCTGCTTTAAAATCTCTTTCTCGGCCTGATAGCAGCCAAACTTGGCCCGATTGCTGGCAGGTAAATCGACTTGAGATGCCATGGTTTTTGACAGCCACGGATATTTTAAATAAGCCCCTAACGTGGCATAAGTCAAACGCATGCCGCCATCATTGGGATGGTAATCGATTTTGGTCAACAGGCGTAGACCTTGGGCATTGCCTTCAAACTGACGTACATCGGCTTCTTGTTCAGGACTGAGATCTTTTAAAAAATCGGTATGCGATGCATCGTCGAACCATTCTCGAATGGCATATTCACCGGCATGGCCAAAAGGGGGATTACCAATATCATGTGCCAGACAGGCAGCCTGAATAATGGCACCGACATCGGCCGGGGAAATCCAGGGCGGTAACTGATCTTTTATTTTCTCTGCGGCCAGCATCCCGAGTGAACGCCCAATACAGGACACTTCAAGTGAATGTGTGAGTCGTGTATGAATACCATCGTGCTGGGTTAAAGGGTGAACCTGAGTTTTACGGTTCAGCTGGCGGAAACTTTGTGAAAAAATAATACGGTCATAATCTTTGTGGAACGGGCTACGTGCCAGTTCAGTACTTTGCTTTTTACTACCAATCCGAACTGTCGAAAGCAGCTCTAACCAACGCATTTGAGTCATTTATCATTATTCAATTCTTTGCTAAGTGCATCATGCCAAAAAAGTAGCAACAGCACTAGAGTGCTGCGACATGAATTGTCGGAACAAACAAAACTCTGTGGAAATTTCAGCTGAACAATCGCTATAAAAAAACAGGTCATATTGACCTGTTTTTATCTCATGATAGAAGTGGACTAAAGCAAATCTTCACCACTGATCTTGGCTTCCTGGATGTCTTTATAGACCCCCATGCAAATGACGAACAAAATCATCGTCGCCACCAATGGCCAAAAAAGTACATATAGGGTCATAAATTGACTACTCATCTGAAATCTCCTTATTTACTTTTCTCAGATACCTGGTGAAATTCAATCACCATCTTATTGATTTGTTTAAAATCAAATCGTTCTTTGCTATTCATTAAAGTCAGTACGGTACAGACAATGGCGCTGCTGCCGTAGGCGGTCAGGGAACTCAATAGCGTGCCATAATCACGCAGGAAGCCGATGGTCCATGGAAGGAAGCCGATACTGGCCAGAATACCGACCACCAGGCCGACTTTCTTGCCAAAGAAGCCAAAGCTCATCAGACCCAGTACCACACCAATACCGATGGTGGCCATAAGCTCAAAACTGAGTGCGATCAGACCCTGAATTGGCAGCCATTCAAATCGAACCACCAGAAAGCTTAAAAATGCGATACCGACAGACCAGTTAAAGGCACGGGCATTGACCTTGTCCCAGTACAGGCTGGCAATCACCGGGAATACGATGGCACCCCAGAGTGCACCGACGAAAATCAGCATCGCTAGAATGTCGAATTTAAGCGTGGCAATTAAAATACCGAGCATGGTGGCTACAATCATGGTCATCCGGCCAATAAACAGCATTTTCTTCGGATCAGGACGATTTTTAGCAATCTGTTTGCCATAAATATCGGTCATTACGATGGCAGACAGGGCAGATAAATCCGAATCCGCCGTTGACGAAAGCGCGCCAATCACCATGACAAAGAGTAAGGCCACCATAAATGGAGACAGATACGTTGCTGCCATTTGTGGAATCAGGTTGTTCAGGTTGCCATCAATCGGCTGAATCCCGGCAAATAGTGCCAATAATCCGAGCATTCCCAAACCGACGACAATCGCGGCATAACCGATGGTTGCAGTAATGAAGCTGGGTTTGATCAAGTCTTTACGCACTGCAAACAGGCGTTGGGCGATGGTCTGGTTACCAATTGCATAAGCCAGTACCGCCACAAAAAATGGTGCACCCTGTTCTAAAAATGCGGTTTTCGAAAAGAAATCCAGTTGTTCCGGTTGCAGATTATGCATGCCAGTCTGGAACAGTGAGGGGCCGCCCAGGGTGAAAAATAGCGTCGGAATAATGATCACTGCCGCCACAATCATGGCGACCAGTTGACCAAAGTCGGTAAATACCGAGGAGCGGAAACCTGACCATAAAGTATAGGACAGGACGCCAATTCCGGTAATCAAGACCCCATGGATAAAGCTGAGGGGAGACAGAATTTCAACCAGCGCACCTGCTGCGGTAAAGTTTACCATCAGACTGATCACGCTCCCGACAATGTTGGAGCCTGCCAGAATCATCTGGCTCTGGTTACCATGCCGTGCATGCATGATTTCTGCCAAAGTGTGTGCATTGGGTGCCAGGTCGCGGAAACGTTTGCCGAATGGGTAGATAAATAAAATCATCAGTGCACCCCACAAACCATAGTGTAAGGCACCGGAAACACCGTATTTATATCCGGACGAAGCTGCTGCATAAAATGAAGCGGCCCAGATCCAGGTGGCGGTCATACTGGCCGCAGACATTCCAAATCCGATGGAGCCATTCGAGACCATATATCCATCGACATTTTCATTTTTTTGCTTAATGCGTAACGACAATAGAAAGGTGATGCCATAGAAAAGCACCATCAATAGTACAGTTGCTGTACTAGTGAATTGAAACATACATACTCCTTAAGCGGGTCACCTTTTGTTTTTGAAAATTAAATCATTGGCAACAGATTAAGGCTCTAGATTAGACAGAGCAGTGAAGCTACAGAAAATAAAAAAACCAGCGTCTGAATATCAATTGGATATTCATATCTGCAGCAGAAAAGAGGATGATTCATGCGTCCTGAATGTGGACATTTCCTCAGCAATTGGCGTAGAGGTTAACATAAAATCATCAAATTTACTGATGAAGTCATTAATTATGTAGATTCTTTGCTGATATAAGGCTATTTTTGATTTCAACATCTTATAAAATGTAGATCTGTTGGTTATATATTTTTATAGGAATTACAGGTATTTATTGCATGGTTTTTTATTAGAATAAAGATGGATGTCAGTCAGAAAATGAAAAAGTAACAAAATTTTAATATTTCTTATTTTCTTCATTATGAGTAGTGATTTTTTTCATAATAGCCTAAAAAACTTTCATTAATTCATGTCTGATGATGCTTATATATTCTGAATTTTTGCATAAGAATAGAGGCCGAGAATCAGTTTGAATTTAAGCTTTATATTTTCAATTGATTAGCATGTAATTTCGCTCTTTTTAGCGAAGAATTTAAGAAATATTTGAATCAATATTTTTGGTTAATATATCGGTGAAAAAAAGACTTAATATCCTGGAAATCCATTTACTAAAGTAGATCTATTGATTTTAATTCTCACTCTTTATTAGAAACTATGGTGGGGTCTTATATGTGAGATTTAGGTATCTTTGAATAGAGTTCATATATTAAGATGAGTGATCGGAATAATCTGGGCTACCGGATATTACTGGAAGTCGATTGAAGCAGGCGATATAGTTTGCTCATACAGACAGGCTCGAAAAGGGAGAACAGCGGGGCAGAGTCTTAAATCCTGCAATGGAGCCCGGAATGGGGATAGCTGGATACAAAATTATTTCAGTAGTGCAACTCGCCGACAGAGAGATGAGCTAAAAAATGAACTCGACTGTTTCAGTCTATCCCGAGAAGCTTTAGCCTAGCCTTAATAAGTTTTTTATAACGGCTCAAGAATAAGTTCTGTACGCATTTTAAGTGGTCTTGCTGTTGAAAAATAATACAATTTTCTTAAGTGAAATTATTGTTAATCGGTTTTGATTTTTCTTTAACAAATTGTGTTAATCTACGCGACTACATTCAATTTTCCTGCCTGAAAATAAACACAATATTTTAAAAATACAGAATATTTCAGCCGTAGTTTTCGTATTTGCCATCTAGCCGATTTCCTTATTTCACAGTAGAATATGCGCTCTCTCAAGTCACATTGTGGCATGGTTGTTCAGACCATCCCGTGGAGCCAAAATCAGCATGTTTATCGTTGCCGGTGCACCCGCACATTCTTCTTTTAAGAAAACTCAACTATTATCGCGTTTGACGTCAATTAGTTCTGTTCAATCAATTGAAAGTCAATGGGTCTACCTCTTTGACCAAGCGCTCAGCGAGCAACAACAGCAATCAGCTTTACAGCTTCTCAACGATGGGCAATCTTTTGAATTGCACCAGGCTGCAAGTGATGAAATCCAAATTTTAGTGACACCGCGTGTCGGCACCATCTCGCCTTGGTCTTCTAAAGCTACAGACATTTTCAAAAACTGTAATACGCCGGTTCATCGTCTTGAGCGCGGCGTTTTATTTACGTTGAAGGGTCTAAAAGACGTATCAAATGAAGTTCAACAGATTTTGCATGACCGTATGACTGAAAGCGTATTTAATGCGATTGAAGATGCTGCGGTATTATTTGTTGAAACAGCACCAAAACCACTGAACTCGATTGATATTCTGGGTGAAGGTAAAGAAGCACTGGTTAAGGCCAACAACGAATTTGGTTTTGCATTGTCGATGGAAGAAATTGATTACCTGACTGAAGCGTTTATCAAGCTGGGTCGTAATCCAAATGACATCGAACTGATGATGTTTGCACAGGCAAACTCTGAGCATTGCCGTCATAAAATCTTCGGTTCTGAATGGACCATTGATGGTGAAGTTCAGCCATTGTCATTGTTCCAGATGATCAAGAATACTTATAAAGAATCACCTACAGATGTATTGTCGGCTTATAAAGACAATGCTTCGGTGATTGTCGGTTCGGATACCCAGCGTTTTTATCCAACCAAAGAAGACAATGGCCAGCAGGTTTATAAATATAAGAGTCAAGCCGCGCATATCTTGATGAAAGTGGAAACTCACAACCATCCGACAGCGATTGCACCATTTGCCGGTGCTGCGACAGGTTCGGGCGGTGAAATCCGTGATGAAGGTGCGACCGGTCGTGGTGGTAAGCCTAAAGCAGGTTTAACCGGCTTTACAGTATCTAACCTGAACATTCCGGGCTTTGAACAGCCTTGGGAAGAAAACTATGGCAAGCCATCGCGTATGGCATCGCCGCTACAAATCATGATTGAAGGCCCACTGGGTGGTGCTGCGTTTAACAACGAATTTGGTCGTCCTGCCTTAAATGGTTACTTCCGTACCTTTGAACAAAACATCAATGGCGATGTTAAAGGTTTCCACAAGCCAATCATGATTGCCGGTGGTTATGGCAACATCCGTCCAGATCACGTTGAAAAAGATCCAATCTTGCCCGGTGATTTATTGATCGTGCTCGGTGGCCCTGCCATGCTGATCGGTCTCGGCGGTGGTGCAGCATCTTCTGTAGACAGCGGTAAACTCGGCGAAAACCTGGATTTCGCTTCGGTACAACGTGAAAACCCGGAAATGGAACGCCGTTGTCAGGAAGTGATTGATACTTGCTGGCGCATGGAAGACCAGAACCCGATTGTGTCTGTACATGATGTGGGTGCAGGTGGTGTATCGAATGCCATGCCTGAACTGGTGAATGACCATGAACTCGGTGCGGTGCTGGATCTGCGTAAGATTCCATCGCTTGAGCCGGGCATGTCGCCTATGGAGATCTGGTCAAATGAAGCGCAAGAGCGTTATGTACTGGCGATTCGTCCATCTTCTTTAGAATTATTTGAATCGATCTGTGCGCGTGAACGTTGTCCGTTTGCGGTACTCGGTGAAGCAACTGAAGCGCGTCACTTAACCGTTGAAGATCCGTTATTTGGCAACAAGCCAGTGGATATGCCAATGCAGGTGATGCTTGGTGGTACACCGCGTATGAGCCGTTCATATGAAACCATTGAACGCAAAGGCGATGATTTCGACGCGGCTAAAGTCACAGATCTGAAAGATGCGATTTATCGTGTTCTGAAAAATCCAACAGTTGCATCCAAGTCGTTCCTGATCAGTATTGGTGACCGTTCGATTACTGGTATGGTGGCACGTGATCAAATGGTCGGTCGCTGGCAGGTTCCGGTGGCGGATGCTGCGGTAACAACGACAAGCCTAGTAGGCTACACCGGTGAAGCGATGGCGATGGGTGAACGTCCACCAGTCGCATTGCTCAATCCTGCTGCATCGGCACGTTTATCAGTGGCTGAATCAATCTCGAACATCATGTCTGCAAAGATTGAAAAAATCAGCGACATTAAATTGTCTGCAAACTGGATGGCTGCTGCAGGTCAACCGGGCGAAGATCAAGCGCTATTCGAAGGTGTAAAAGCCATCGGTATGGAAATGTGTCCAGCACTGGGTATCGCAATTCCAGTCGGTAAAGACTCATTGTCAATGCGTACCACCTGGAATGACGAAGGCGAAGACAAGTCTGTGACTTCTCCAATGTCAGGCGTGATTACTGCATTTGCACCTGTGACCGATGTTCGTAAAACATTGACCCCTGAATTGAAAAATGAAGAGTCGGTACTGGTTCGTATTGACTTGTCTAAAGGTCAGTTCCGTCTAGGTGGTTCGATTCTGTCTCAGGTGTATAAAGCAATCGGTTCTGTGACGCCTGATGTCGACAGCTTCGATGACTTCAAAGCATTTTTCGCTTTGGTTCAAGACTGGAACAACCGTGGTCTGATCAAGGCATATCATGACATCGGTGATGGTGGTTTATTGGCGACTGTTGCAGAAATGATGTTCGCATCACGTTTGGGTGTAGCACTAGAAGATCAATCAACTGCAAGCCTGTTTGCAGAAGAAATCGGTGCAGTGCTTCAAATTAGCAAAGCAGATTGGGCAGCATTAGAAGCTGAAGTTGCAGCATCTACCCTGAAAGATGCAATTGCAGTGGTTGGTACTGTAAATACTACTGACCAATTGTCTGTAAATGGTCTGGTACTTGAACGGGCTGACCTGCAAGTGGCTTGGACGGAAGTATCCCACCAAATCCAGCGCCTACGTGACAACGTACAAACTGCGGATCAGGAATTTGCTCTTATCACTGACAAATCTCATGCAGGTATCATTGCGAAACCGACATTTGATTTGAATGAAGCGATTGAAGCGCCGTACATTAATTCACGTCGTCCGAACATGGCGATTCTGCGTGAGCAGGGTGTCAATGGTCATATCGAAATGGCAGCAGCATTTGATAAAGTCGGCTTCAATACCGTTGACGTACATATGAGTGACTTGCTGGCAGGTCGTATCAGCCTGGATGATTTTGAAGGCTTAGTGACTTGTGGTGGCTTCTCTTACGGTGACGTGATGGGCGCTGGTGGCGGCTGGGCAAAATCAGTATTGTTCAATACTAAATTGCGTGACCAGTTTGAGAAATTCTTTAACCGTCAGGAAACCTTCTCGCTGGGTATCTGTAACGGCTGTCAAATGTTGTCTCAGTTGGCTCCGCTGATTCCGGGTGCTGATGCTTGGCCACGTTTCCACCGCAATACTTCTGAAGTGTTTGAAGCACGTGCGGTGAATGTTCGTGTGGAAAAATCAAACTCTGTATTGCTTCAGGGCATGGAAGGTTCGATTCTGCCGATCGCTGTAGCACATGGTGAAGGTCGTGCGGTTGCAACTGCGGAAAACTTTGCTGCGCTCAACGCATCGAATCAGGTGGTTCTGCGTTATGTAGATAGCTTGGGGAATGCAACACAACATTATCCATTGAACCCGAACGGCTCACCGGAAGGTATTACCGGTGTAACCTCTCAAGACGGTCGTGCAACAATTATGATGCCGCACCCTGAACGTAACTTCCGTGCGATTCAGCATTCTTGGAAACCAGAAGACTGGGATCAAGATGGTGCTTGGTTACGTATGTTCCGTAATGCACGTAAGTTTATTGGTTAATCGATTTTAGATGATGAAAAGGGGTCGCAGTAGCGGCCCTTTTTTTATGTATATTTCGGAGTTAACATCGTTTAAATAATTCAAATAAGTAACCAGTTTAGATCATGAAAATATTTACATATTTTATCTTTGCATTATTGTGTTTTAGTGCAGATTATAACTTTGCAGATGGTGCATATTTAAAAATAGAAATAACGGCAATAACCATTTTAGGACTCGTTTCCTATAGTCTGGTTTATTTGACTCTCTTCGAAAAAATGTCGGATGAGCTGTATAGTCCACATTTAAAAATCATCTTGTGTTTAGCTTTGCATTTGATCGCTGTTGCGATCTTTTATATGAAATATCGTAAACACTACAGATCTACTAAATCATGAAAATATATTGAGATTCAGGATAGATGTTGAGCTTTTTGACAATGATGATGCATATAAAATAAAGAGGTACCTCATGCCAAGAATATTTATCAGATTCTCAAGGTGCATTTTACTTATTTCACTATTCACATTGGCGGGGTGTGATACATACATGTGGCGAGCTAATATCAAGCATTTAGATGAAATAAAACAAAGTGGTTATTTGCCGAAACTCAATCGTGATCGCGATATCGAAGGCCCTGATGTGAATCAAAACGGAATTCGTGATGATATTGATCTCTATATTGAAAAGAATTTTATAAATATGGAACAAAGACAGGCGGTAAAACAATTGGCTATGGTTCTGCAAGAGAGCTTATTACTCGATACTTCTCAGCAATACCCGCTACGAAAAATTGCATTTGAAAAATCGCGCGCGATAGGCTGCATTTACGAGCGTTTTTCTCAAGATACTTTGTACAAACCATCCAATGTCGTTCAGCATGTCATTGCAGTCACCACAAACACAAAACAGCGCTTTAAGGCGTATTTAGCTTTTAGTAAAGCGATGGATGGTAAAAGTATCACACTTCCAAATGAGAACTTATGTAATGAATAATTCATGCTTACAGCAAAGTCACTTCTCATGTGGAAATATCAGAAAATTACTAATCATTAATTTTCTTAATTTTTAATAAATAACATTTAAAAATATTAACTTAATTATACTTTATGGAAAAATAATTTAAAAATATCTATAATTACTTAATTCGTATCCACCTTGGGGTGGATTTTTGCTTTTTAAGCATTCTGATTTTTTAATTTAACTTCTCCCACTGAACTTGGTTTAGATTTTGCTTTCATATTGTATATAAAGTGCTATGGTATGTTTTATGCACAACTTTATTGCACTATAAAAGAAAGATGGAATAGATCAGTTCAGTATCAATTCTCAAGTATGAGGTGATGACATGGCTAAAACACTTAGAATAATGGATAAGGCGGCAATGCGTCAGAAAGGCTGGATGTTGTTTGCTATTGTCGTAGGACTACAAATATTGTTTGTTGTGGGCAGTTATTTGATGCAGGGTTCTTGATATTTGGCTTTAAAAAAGCCACCGAGAGGTGGTTTTTTAGTTTTGTTTCTATATTTGCTTTTGTTCGGGCATGAGGAACATTGCTCCGAAAGACAAAACCCCTTCGTCAGACTGATAGAATGATTATATCCCACAGGCTGACAGGTGACATCCATGTCGATGGTCAATTAAATATGATTGATGGAATAGTTAGATTATGAGTTGAACTTGCTTCAATACCGCCTTTAACGTATTTTCATAATCAAAAGATGCATTGGTACTGTCCTGATAACGCCAAGCCACATAACCATCTGGACGAACCAGCACCGCACCTGATTCATGAACTTCAGACTTGGCATTCCAAGTACCATAGACATCACGATACTCACGTGAACCAATCTGAATTACATCTAAATAAGGTAAATCTAGAGCCTCGGCAGCCAATCTCCAGCCTTTGCCTGATAAACCTGTCAGTAAGGTAAAACGGCCTTTACCGCTAATATCCAAAGTGGATTGCTTTTGGCCTTTGCTATTGATTAGCCAGGTATGTGGAACTTTGGCACCCGGACGAGTCGTGGCTTGCAGATAAAGCTGTTCATCTTTGTCAAAGATCTCGGGCTCAGCTTCATTCATTACCGCATTTGAGCTATAGCGCTGATTCAGTTCAACACCTTGGGCATTAAATTCAAAATGCTTAATTTCAAGTGCTTCAAATAACTTTTTACGAATTTTGGCACCTTGCTCATCTTCAGCAAAAATACGTTCCAGCATTTGTTTTTGCGTAGTGATGCCTTGGTCAAAACCAAAGACTTCTTTTAAATGCTTATAGTCAAAACGGGACTGGTTGGCACGTGCGACAATCTGCTTGCCTACAGGCGCACGTTCAGACGTATATGAATCGAGGAGGGAAGGTGCGGCCCAACCTTTGATTGCATAGGCGAGTTTCCAGCCAAGGTTAAACGCATCCTGCATACAGGTATTTGAACCTAAACCGCTTGAAGGCGGGTGACGGTGTACAGCATCACCACCACAGAACACGCGGCCTTTAGAATATTCAGTTGCCCAAGTCTGGTTTACATACCAGTAGGACAGTTTTTGGATTTCAACATCTTCCACTTCAGCGCCAACAAATGTATTCAGACGCGATCGAACCTGTTCTTCAGTCACTTGTGGCTCGCCTTTGGAAATGTCAAAGCCCCAGCCCATAATCCATTCATTCCAAGGCGTAATGGCACGTAGCAAGCCCATGCCGAGATCACCAAAGCTGGCCTCAGGATTGACGATCCATTGCAGAATCGCAGGGCGGTGCTGAACATATTTGCTTAGATCGGCTTTAAAAGTCACATAGACTGTACCCGCACGCGCCATCACACCTTCGAGTGGTAGCTCAAGTTGCTCAACCACTTTTGAGCGTGCGCCATCCATACCAATCAGATATTTGGCTCTTAAACTAAATTCTGTGTTGGTAATCCGGTTCAGGAAAGTAGCGGTGACACCATTTTCATCCTGAACATGCGATAAATATTCAGTATTGAAGTTATAGATTGCACCGCGCTCACCGGCATTCTTGACCAGTAAGGCTTCCATTTTCGGCTGAATCAAATCCACCAATGGACATGGACTGCCTTTGATATAGTCGCCATGACGTTCATCACCTGTGCCCCAAGCGCTTAAACGGGCAATTTCTTCACCGACCAGACTGGTGGTAATCAGGCTTTCGCCCATGTGTTCCCACGGTGTCGCAATTTCTTTGACTTGTTCTTCAATGCCTAAATCACGTAATACTTCCATAGCACGCTGATTGGTAATATGTGCACGTGGACTATTGGCCAGCCAGTTAAACTGTGTGAAGAGTTGAACTTTAATTCCATAGTTTGCCAGTGCTAAACCTAAGGTCGATCCTGCAGGTCCTGTGCCAATTACCAATACGTCAGTATCGTAATGCTGTGTCATACATGACTCCATGTGTCTGTCTGAAGAACAAGATTTGAATATATTTACAATCCAGTGTAGTGAAATTCAGGCAATACAATAGGAGTATTCATATAAACTATAGGTCTATTGAGATTCTTACTACTTTCTCGTTTGGCAGCTTAAAATGCCTGAGAATATGCGGCTGAGTTTATGGAACTTCGACATTTACGTGCTTTTTTAACAGTAGCTCAGGAACAGAGTTTTACCAAAGCAGCAGATAAGCTGTTCACGGCGCAGCCTTCTTTAAGTCAGCAGATTAAGGATCTGGAGCAGGAAGTCGGTGTAATGCTGTTTGACCGCTCATCCCGGCAAATCAAACTGACCGATGAAGGGCAAGCTTTTTTGATTCATGCTGAACAGGCGCTTGAAAGTGCCAAACTGGCAGTTGCCGCGGCGCGTCAGGTGGCGCAGCAGAAAAATAACCAGATCCATATTGGCTTTTTAAATGTTGCAGAACTGAAAGTGATGCCAAATATTCTGGCCAAACTGAAGCAGAATATTCCTGATTTAAAAATTCATCTGCATAGTCTGACCTGTATGGAGCAGATTCAACGCCTGAAAAATGCCGAGCTGGATTTGAGCTTTACCCGCTATTGTCTGCAACATCCCGATTTTGACAATATTCATTTAATGAATGAACAGATTTATCTGGTGGCAGCCGAGTATTTACATCCCACAGATCGGCCATTGAAGTTACAAGAACTGAAAAATCATCAGTTGATTATGTGTGAGCAAAATGCCTCGCCAGTCTTTTATGCGCAGTTGAATCACCTGATGTCTTTTGAACAATTGCAGCATGACCAAATACTGTGGGTTACCAATGTGTTGCAACATATTAACCTGATCAATATGGGCATGGGTTTTAGCTTCGTCCCGGAATATCTGCTGCGTTTTTTAAATGAGCATGTGAAAATCGTGCAAACAGATCAAGTCCTGCCACAATTAGGACTTTATGCAACATTTAACAAGAATTCTCATAATTCTGCATTGAATATTATTACCCAGGCACTGGACAATAGATCTTAAATAAGCCATTGAAAATGTTGAAGGGAAACATGCTAAAACTCATTTATTATGTACCAGATGAACATCTTGAAGTGACTAAGGAAGCCTTGTTTAAAGCGGGTGCAGGCGGCATCGGAGATTATACCCACTGTGCCTGGCAGGTACTGGGAACAGGACAGTTTAAAGCGCAGCAAGGTACAGATCCTTATATTGGTGAAGTCGGGGAATTAGAGCAGGTTGAAGAGTGGCGAGTAGAAATGCTGGTTGCTGATGAAAAGGCGGTCGAGGTCGCCAAAGCTCTGAAAGCAAGCCATCCTTATGAAGAGCCTGCTTTTGAGTTTATTCAGCTCCTGGATATTAAAGTCTAAACGTGCAACCTTATTGCTGCTAGAAGTAATGGTGCGCATCGTGTTTTAGCGTACCATCAGCTTATCTGTTTAAAATGATTAACCTCCTTTTATGAGTATAAAATCAGTCATCATCATAAAAATAAAACAGGAAAATAATAATGCAGTGGTCAAAACAGCTCGGCAATATCCTCAAGAATACGCTCAGTAAAACTATCAAACATGGTGCGGGAATCCTGCATAGCCGCATTCCGTATTCTCATGACAATCCCTATCTGGATGGGATATTTGCGCCACAACGACAGGAGCATTTTGCTACTCAATTGATGGTAGAAGGGCAAATTCCTGTAGAATTGGAAGGTGCGCTGATGCGGATTGGCCCGAATCCGATCACGGTAAAGAACCCACGAAATTATCACTGGTTCACCGGTGATGGCATGATTCACGCGCTGAAACTCAAAGCTGGTGAAGCACATTGCTATAAAAGTGCTTATGTCGGATCGGCCAGTGTGCAGAAAAAATTGCATAGACCACAGATTTCAGGGAAAACGCGTGGAATCGCGGATGCGGTCAATACCAATATCATCCACTTTGCCGGGAAAATCTGGGCACTGGTCGAAGCGGGGGCTTATCCGATCGAAGTAAATCGTGAACTGGAATCAAAACGGCATCAACTTTTTGAAAATGATCAGGATTTACCGTTTACGGCTCATCCGCATATCGACCCGGAAACAGGAGATATTCATGCGGTTTGTTATGATGCCTTGAATCATCATCAGGTTTTTTATTTACATATTGATGCTCAAGGCAAACTGCAACATCATGTCGAAATTCCAGTCAAACATGGCCCGATGGTGCATGACTGTGCCATTACTCAATCTCAGGTGCTGATTCTGGATTTGAATGTCAACTTTTCTATGCGTAGTGCCTTAAAAGGCTCACTATTACCCTATCAATGGAATCCTAAACATCAGGCTCGTATAGGTATGCTGCCTTTTGGTGGCAGTGCGGCAGACATCCGCTGGTATGAGATTGATCCCTGTTTTATTTTTCATACGGTCAATGCTTATGACCTGAACACAGGTGATGTAGTGATGGATGCAGTGGTACATTCCAAGGCACTGGTCAGTTCCATTCAGGGACCAATAGAAGATCAGGAGATTCGGCTGGAAAGATTGATCTTCGAGCAGCAAACAGGAAAAGTCACTCGAACTGTATTATCCAATATCAAGCAGGAATTTCCGCGGATCAATGAAGCCTATACAGGGCGGCCTTATCGCTATGTCTATAGTATTTCCTTTGCCGGCTTTGATGATCCTTATCATGTTAGCAGTAATACACTCTTGTACCATGATCTGGAAACCGGCAGTACAGCAAGCTATTCCTTTGGAGCAAACTGGGTTACAGGTGAGGCAGTTTTTGTCGCCCGAGAAGGTACTCAAACAGAAAATGATGGCTGGCTGATGTCTTATCTACACGCCTTGGATGGCAGTCCATCGAAAGTGGTGATTTTAGATGCGCAATATATTCAGAAGGGGCCTATTGCCACGATTCATTTACCGGTTCGTGTATCCGTCGGATTTCATTGTAACTGGATGGATGACCGGAAATTGAGAACTTATTATTCTTAGATTTTGATGATGCATAAGCACTTTGGGTGCTGGCACAGTCTCATATCGCGTGAAGATTTAAATCTTTATTTAATAGGTTGATGTTACTTTGAAGGATGAGAAGGGTAGGTCTAAATTAACCGAGATCCCAGGTTAGGCAGAAAATTCATTTCTGAATCTCTGCCTAAGAGTGGTATTCATATCGCCAAGAATATCAAATCAAAGATTTATTCTTCTATTGCTACTGTTAAACTTTCTGGATAAATAACTCACGATCAAAACGGTATTGCGGGAAGAACACGCCGTCTTTGGCGCGTTCACCTGCACCAATCACCATGACTGGATATTGCTGATCATTTAAGCCCAAGATATCGCGTACCATCGGTTCATCAAAACCTTCCATCATGCAGCTGTCAAAACCATAAGCACGTAAGGCCAAGACCAGATTTTCGCAAGCCAGTGCCGTTGTTTTGGTTGCCCAAAGTTTGGCATCACTTGGACTAAAGGCAGAAACAGGCATCTGTTTATCTAAAGTGCGGGCAACTTTGAAAGCCACTTTTTTAAAGTTGCCAAAGACATTTAAATAACCGGTTTTATAGTTATATGGAATGTATTTATAGTATTTTTTGATGGCAGCTGGTGCTTCCGGATATGGAAATTCATTGACATTCCGTTTGGCCATTTCATCAATACGGTCGGTACGTGCCACACAGATAATCAGCTCAGAAGCCGTTTTTGCTGCCAGTTGGCTCATGCAGGCTTTGACCAGTCGCTTTTTCTTCGCCGGGTTTTGTACCACATAAAATGTCCAGGGCTGCAAGTTTGACGAATTGGGAGCCAGCAACGCCAGATCCAGACAAGCATCAAGTACATCTTCTGGAATTGGTTTTTTGGTAAATTTACGCACTGAACGACGACTTTCGATCACTTTACGGAAATTATCGACATCAATATCCTGTGGAGCAGGTTCATAATAACGTTTTTTATCAGGATTGGCGCTATCAATGGTTTCAGGAGACTGGGCAATAATGGATGAATTTTCAGTAGACATATTCTTTATTCTTACAGGTAAAGGAATCAATGAGGCAGTCTAAACCAGCTCATTGAGATCCTAAGTTTGAAAATTAGTTGAATTGTGTGAAATCAGGTTTACGTTTTTGCATAAAAGCTTGTACGGCTTCCAGCATTTCCGGAGAGCCAACGCGCTGCATGAAAATTTCTGCTTCATGGTCGATGCAGGCCACAATTTCATCCAGATTATGTTTCATCAAGGCTTTGGTTTGCTTCAAAGATGCCAAAGGTAATGCTGCTAAAGTCTGCGCCTGTTTTTGTGCAGCCGCATAGGCATCTTCTTCAATACTATTCACCAGACCGGCACCGAGTGCTTTTTCGCTATTGAATTTTTGTGCAGTCAGCAATAATTCAGCCGCTTTATGATAGCCCGCCTGCTGAATCAGCAATTTGCTTGAAGCGCCTTCAGGCGATAGGCCCAGACTGACAAATGGAATCTGGAACAGGGCAGTATTGTCACTATAGACCAAGTCACAATGCAATAAGATGGTTACCCCAATCCCGATTGCAACGCCACGTACCGCTGCAATTAAAGGCTTGGAAAACTTGGCAGCCGCTTTGAGTAAAATAAAGGGCGGGCCTTCAGCCGCAGGGGCCTGACCTTTCTTGGCAGCAGATTTCATGAAATCCTGCATATCATTGCCCGCGCTAAAGTCCGTGTCCTGACCGCGTAACACCACCACACGCACCTGATTGTCCTGATCTGCTTCATCGAGCGCTTGAGCAATCCATAAATACAGCTCGCTGTATAAGGCATTTTTCGCTTCCGGGCGATTGATGGCTAAAGTGAGTACGCCATGTTCTAAATTCGCATGCAAATGCTCATGAGGTTGTTGAATACAGCTCAGTGTCATCGTACTATCCTTGCTTTAAAACTTAATTTGATTTTATGAGATTGATTATGTCGCATATTTATTGGGGCGGCACAACTCATGAGTCATAAAAATGATCTGTTATGAACTATACATTTGATTATCTGGTTTTCATTGGCCGTTTTCAGCCTTTTCATCTGGCGCATATGCAAACCATTCAGATTGCTTTGGAACACAGTCAAAATGTGATTTTGGCCCTTGGTTCTGCGCAGAATGAACGCAATATCAAAAATCCATTTCTGGCTTCGGAACGTGAAGCCATGATCCTTGCAAATTTTAGTCCGGAAGATCAGGCGCGGATTCAATTTGTAGAAGTCATTGATGTTTATAATGATGAAAAATGGCAAAAACTGGTGAAATCGTTGATAAATCAGGCCATAGAACCGAATGCCAAAGTCGGACTGATTGGACATTTTAAAGATGATTCTTCATATTATTTAAAATTTTTCCCGGAATGGGAAATGGTCGAACTGGAAAGCCTAGAAGGTGCTTTATCCGCTACGCCGATGCGTGAAGCTTATTATCGCGGTGAAATTCAACGGGATAAATTTCCACAAGGCACGATTGAGTTTCTAGAGCAATTCCAGCATACCGAAACCTATCAGCAACTCAGTCAAAAATTTGTCCAGAAGGATAAAAGCAATCTGGCCTGACTCGATCAGATGGCTAGAGGCTGATTCATGGTGGTCTGAGCATGCTGTTTTAAACATTTACCCAGAATCGCCAGAGCAGGAGACTGCTGTTTCCAGTGATGCCAATACAAGGGGACTTCAATTCGCATTTCACCGGAAAGTTCAATCAATTGTCCTGATTCCAGCAAATGCCGGGTTTGATAATCCGGCAACCAGCCATAACCCAAGCCCATGACAATGGCATCAAAAAATGCATGCGTCGATGGAATAAAAAAGTGAGGATATTGTGCCGGACTCAGGCCAAATTCTTGCTGGATATACTGGGTATGCAACTGGTCTTTTTCATTAAACAGAATCGCCGGTGCGTGGCGTAAGGCATCACGATGTATTCCTTGTTGAAACCAGTTCCGGGCAAATTCAGGCGTGGCAACCAGACGGTAGTGCATTTGTCCAATCCGCTCGGCCAGACAGCCTTTCATGGCTTTGGCTTCAGTGCTTAAACAGGCGTTGACCAGTCCGGCTTCCAGTAAATGATGGGTTTGTGATTGGTCATCCAGTTGAAAATGCAGCACAATTTTATGCTGGATCAGTTGGGCTTGTAAGGTCGGCAATAACCAGGTTGCAAGTGAATCGGCATTGGTGGCAATATTCAGACAGTAAAAACCTTCCTGTTGTACCTGTCCGCCCAAATCCTGCATCAAATTTTGTTCTAGCAAACGCTGATGCTGTAAATAATGCAATAAAGTTTGTCCAGATTGAGTCACGCGACAAGGCCGGTCTCTCACCAGCAGCAAGTGTCCCAATTGTTTTTCCAGACTCTGAACACGAAGGGTCACTGCTGAGGCAGTAATATTGAGTTGTTCTGCCGCCAGATCAAAACTTCCAGTTTTTGCAACCGCGTAAAAAGCATCACATTGTTTCGCATTCAGCATCGCTACAATCTAAGAAAAATTTAGTTAAATTGATATTAACTTAGTTTTAATGAATAGCTTCCTTTTTGTTGAATAATTCATGTATTCAAAAAAGGGGAATGTGATGTTCAGTTATATGGTCAGTGGCTTTGCTGTAGGTATGAGCCTGATTGTCAGTATCGGGGCGCAGAATGCCTTTGTACTAAAACAGGGTTTAAAACAGCAGCATATCTTCCTGGTCTGTTTGACGTGTGCCTTGTCTGATACTATTTTGATATTATTAGGTGTTTTTGGTTTTGCTCACATCATTGAACATTATCCAAATGCGGTTATGTTTTCTAAATATATTGGCGCAGGATTCCTGTTTTATTATGGTCTGCAACATGCAATCAATGCATTTAAATCAACAGAAGTTTTGGCTCCAAGTGATCAAGTTACAGCACATTTTTTACAAGTATTGATGATCTGTCTGGCATTTACTTGGTTAAACCCGCATGTTTATTTAGAAACCGTCATCCTGATTGGTTCAATTTCAACGCAATATAGCCTAGGAAAATGGTGGTTTGCGCTTGGTGCTGTCTGTGCATCCTGGTTTTTCTTTTTTAGCTTGGGCTATGGGGCAAAGATATTGACACCCTGGTTTCAGCATCGCCATGCCTGGAAGGTTCTGGATGCTCTCATTGCTTGTACCATGTGGATCGTCGCAGGGTCATTAATTCTAAGCATTTAATTCAACTGGTAATATAAAAATCCTCAATTGAGGATTTTTATATTTTGAACAAGAGAATGCGAGTAAGGTCTGTAATTGATATTTGTCTAAACATTCTGTTTAAACATTTTTCAAAGAGAATCACAATAGAAAATGGAGTTTGCAGTGCTCGCTGTGTAAGCAAATTTTACTTCAGATTTTGTTGGAATATATGATCATATTTAGGAGATGAATTTTAAAATCAAACTATTAACAGTCTCCATTCGATGAGTATACTTCGATTAAGCCATTTCTTAAAAATAAATACTAACGATTATTTTTTCCATTAGTCACTAAGGGTTTTACAAAAACTTCAGTTAACTGGTATAAAAATAACGAAAACAAAAATTCTAAAACTGAAAAGAAAATTTAATTTCAGCTTGAAGCGTGTATCTAAATCCGATCAATAAGAAATTAAACAAGGTGGATTTAAAATTGAAAACAACAATAAAAACTGGACTGATTGGCCTGGCAATCTGTTTATTTTTCAGCAGTCAGACTTTTGCAAAATCATGGACGCTCACTCCTAAAAGTGATGTCGGCTTTGAGATCAAGTCAATGGGACTGACTGTGGTCAAAGCCAAGTTTAATCAGGTGCAATCCAGCATGCAGTTTGATGCCAAAGCACCGCAAAATGCTTCAACGCATCTGGTCATGGATGTCGAGAGTTTGAGTTTTAATAAACCGTTATTGAAACATATGATTTTGGGTGAAGACCTTTTTTATGTTGAAAAATACAAAACGGTAAGTTTTAAAAGTATCCAGTTTAAAGACCTGGGCAATGGTAAATACAATGTTTTAGGCAATTTGACTTTGCGTGGTGTGACCAAACCGGTGATTTTTGAAACAACCTTTAAGTCGAGTCTGTCTAATGACAACTTGCTCGAAGTCCAGGCATTTGCAGTGATTAACCGCAGTGATTTCGGCATGAGAAAGGGGATCGCAGGCGTAGGGGAGAAAGTGAATCTGCATCTCTCGGGTCATTGTGAAGTTAATTAAGGGTGTTTGAATACAGTCTTTTTTCAGATTAATAGACTGCTGCATGTCTATTGCTTAGCTTTAAAAATTGAAGCATAGAAGACATATAAAATGCTTGTATTACATCAAAGTAATCACAAAAAAAGCCCGATTTTTTCGAGCTTTTATCCTTGCAGGAAATAGTCAATTAAGCACTTTGCAGAGCTTTTAAATCTTCCAGGACTTGTTCGGCATGACCTGCGGCTTTGACTTTACGATATTCTTTGACCAGTTCGCCGTTATGGAAAATAAAAGTCGAACGCTCGATCCCCATGACTTGTTTGCCATACATGTTCTTTTCTTTGATCACATCAAAGTGATTACACAGGATTTCTTCTTTATCACTGATCAGATTAATACTCAGATTCTGCTTTTCAGTAAAGTTTTGATGGGCTTTGACCGAATCACGAGATACGCCAATAATGGTGGTATTTAAAGCATCAAACTGGTCTTTTAAACAAGAAAATCCGACGGCTTGAGTGGTACAACCCGGAGTAGAATCTTTAGGATAAAAATAAATCACCAGCCATTCTGTATCCAGCTGGGTTAAATTGATTTCAGCTGTCGTTGCAGGGAAACTCTGGTCAAGCAAACTGATGGCAGTCATATTAACTCCTGTTTTATTTAAATTTTTCAAAAAAATAAGCCACATTATAGTGGCTTATTTCATCAAAGAATAATGAGATATTATTTCTTCGGCGCAGCTTGAGCTGATTTCATTGCTTCTTCAGTCAAAGTTTTCAGTTTGCCTGTTAACTGTGGACCAAAACATGCTTGCAGGTCTTTATTCTGCTTCTGTACAAAAGCTAAAGTTCCAGGACTTTTCTTCTGATTAATGGTGCTTTGGATTTCCCATTTTTGTGCATTGGTTAGTTTACCATCTGCTTCAACAGCGCAAGTACAATATTTACTGACTTCAGCAGCGGTCAGTTTTTTACCTTTGCCAGTTTCATCTTTACAAACATTGATCAATGCAGATTTTACATTGGTGCTTTTATAAGCTTGTTGTAATTTGTCATCAGCTGCCTGAGCCGTTGTTGCGAACATAGCAGCAGCTGAAACAATTGCTGAAAGCACGATGCTTGATTTTAAATTCTTCATAAACTCTACCTTGTTATTACGGTATATAACGTGTCGGGTCTTCAACACCTGCGTCCGCAAAACCCTGTTTACGTAAACGGCAACTGTCACATTTGCCACAGGCACGTCCTTGGTCATCTGCTTGATAGCATGACACCGTTTGACTGTAGTCTACGCCATGTTCAATACCTAAGCGAATAATATTTGCTTTGGATAAATGTAACAAAGGTGTTTCAAATTTGAGCGCCTGACCCTCTACGCCAACCTTGGTCGCAAGGCGTGCCATGTTGGCAAATGCGTCAATAAATTCCGGTCGGCAATCCGGATAGCCCGAGTAATCAACCGCATTAATTCCGATCACAATTGCTTCGGCTTTAAATACTTCCGCAGCGGCTAAAGCATAAGACAGGAAGATGGTATTACGTGCCGGAACATAGGTAATCGGGATACCGGCTTGTTCATGATCAGGCACCTCAATGCTATGATCGGTAAGGGCTGAGCCACCCAGATTGCCCAGATCAATATTAATCACACGATGTTCCACACCGGCAGCTTGAGTCAGTGCTTTGGCTGCATCCAGCTCTGTGGTTGAACGCTGACCATACTTAAAACTGATCGCGATACATTCGTAGCGTGCCTGTGCCCAAGCCAGACATGTAGTTGAGTCTAATCCGCCAGATAACAGAACAATGGCACGAGGGCGCATAAGCTGATTCTCCAAAAAAGTAACTTTACAAAAAATTAACGACCAGTTTCATCATTCCATAACAACTTGTGCAGCTGTAACTGGAAACGAACAGGGAGATGGTCTTCTAAAATCCACTGAGCCAAATCACGCGCCAGTTGCGGTAAACGAACCGCGCCTTTTTCAACCGCAAATGCAGGCGAGAACCAGACTGTACTGACTTTCTCTTGGAGCTGATACTGTTCAAGCTGCTGCTTTGACCATTCATAGTCTTCACGGTTGCAGATCACAAACTTGATTTGATCATGTGGCGTTAAATGATCCAGATTGGATAACAAATTTCGTGCAACTTCACCTGAAGTTGGGGTTTTTAAATCTAGAACTTTGGAAACGCGCGGATCTACTTTAGCAACATCTAAAGCGCCACTGGTCTCTAAAGAAACCTCACAACCTAAATCGGCAAGGCGCTGCATTAAAGGCAAGGCATTCGGTTGAGCCAGTGGTTCACCACCGGTCACACAGACAAAGGGTGTTTTAAAATCGAGCGTGGTCTGAATAATTTCATCCAGAGATTGACGCTCACCACCTTCAAAGGAATAGGTGGTATCACAGTAGCTACAACGTAACGGGCAGCCGGTTAAGCGGATAAAAACCGTTGGCAAGCCCGCAGCATTGGCTTCACCTTGTAATGAATAGAAGATCTCCGTAATGCGTAAACCCGCAGACGGATCAGAAACTGGAATTGCGGAAGAACGAAGCGTATTCATAACAAAACTAACCACTGAGAAATAAATAACCGGGTATAAAAATAAAAATCCCTACGATCATGACTGATCGTAGAGACGGGGAGCGCTTGAAGCTCCGAGGAACACCAATGTGCCCTCTAAGTTAAGACATATTAGTCTTCGCGTAATAGATCGTTCAGGCTGGTTTTAGAACGAGTTTGCGCATCTACTTTTTTCACGATAATTGCCGCATAAAGGCTGTAAGTACCACATTTAGAAGGCAGACTACCTGCAACAACGACTGAACCTGCTGGTACGCGACCATAGTGAATTTCACCAGTGGCACGATCATAAATCTTGGTCGATTGACCAATGAATACGCCCATTGAAATTACAGAACCTTCTTCAACGATCACGCCTTCAACGATTTCAGAACGTGCACCGATAAAGCAGTTATCTTCAATAATCGTCGGGTTGGCCTGAAGTGGTTCAAGTACACCACCAATACCAACACCACCAGACAAGTGAACATTTTTACCAATCTGTGCACATGAACCCACAGTTGCCCATGTGTCCACCATCGTACCTTCATCTACATAGGCACCGATGTTGACATAAGAAGGCATCAAGATCACGCCTTTGGCCTGGAATGAACCTTTACGCGCCACCGCGGGAGGGACTACACGTACGCCAGCCGCTTTGAATTGTTCTTCAGTCCAGTCTGAGAATTTAGTATCTACTTTGTCATAGAAACGAAGATCACAAGCTTGCATTGGTTTGTTGTCGTTTAATTTAAATGATAACAATACCGCTTTCTTAATCCATTGATGAACAATCCATTCACCATCGATTTTTTCAGCAACACGTAAAGTACCATTGTCTAGACCAGCAATTACGTCCTCAATTGCTTGACGGATTTCAGCAGGGCAATCTGCAGCTGTGAAATTCGCACGATCTTCAAACGCTTTTTCAATGATTGTTGAAAGCTGCGACATGATCTTCCTTCCAGAAAAAATTTTCTAGATTTTACACTATATCGCATTAAAAATAGTTGAGCAGATTGAAAATAGATGAAAAATAGCCAAAAGTGTGGGAAGTTTGAAAGAATGAACGTGATAAGTGTTATTTTTCATTATTTTAAAATGTAGTAGAAGTGTTAGAAAAAGCCAGGTTATCAACAAGAAAAACTAATTTGTATCAAAAAATAACAAAAGATCAGCAAAACATGAATAAAAAATATTTTTTAAGTCCTTTATATTGAACCCATCACGAATAACTAATGATCAAAATAAGTTCTTTTGAGGAGAGAAATAATGAAGTCTTTACATAAAATTTTAGCAGTTTCCATTTTGGCTGCAGTAGCTGGCTCTGCTATGGCTGCTGATGAAACAATCGTAACAGATGAAGGTGTGGCATCTTTTTCTTTCTTTAAACCCGCAGCTGTTCGTGCTGAAGTCGGTACTACCGGTTATGGTGGTGCACTTTCATGGAACGTGAACCCATATGTCGGCGTGACTTTAGGCTATAACGGCGGTGATATTTCCTGGTCTGATGACTTGTCAATCAATGGTTCGAAATACGATCTAGATATGGACAATAACCTGACCTATTTAAATGCTGAAATCCGTCCTTGGGCGAACTGGTTCTATATGGCAGCCGGTGTTGCATATATTGATAATGATTATGGGTTAGAACGTCGTCCAGGTACTAATGCCTCATTCACAGTTGATGGAGATCGTTTTAATGCAGGCGACACAGATGTTCGTATTAATGGAGACTTGTCATATAAAAATAATATCGCACCTTATGTAGGGATCGGTTTCTCTCCAGCAATTACCAATCGTTGGGGCGTATTTGGGGAGGTTGGTGCCTATTATAATGGGAATCCTACTGTAAGTTTAAATGCTAATCCAGAAGCTTTAAACCTACGTAGTGGTGACCGTAATTTAGGAGAGGCATTAGCTGATGAACGTAATGCAATTCGTAACGACAATGAATACGAATGGCTACCAGTAGCGAAACTGGGTGTCAGCTTCCGCTTCTAAGTTTAAGCTGCATAAAAAAACGAGCTTCGGCTCGTTTTTTTATGCTTTGAAATGAGCAATTTAAAAGTGATAACCCAGTTTTAAGCCCATGATCCAGGCACTATTATCAGAAACAGCAGATAAACCCGCTATCTGAGGCGTAAGTGACTCAGATGTTGAGATCTCAGGTTTTTGAAATTTTAAATAATAGAATCCTGTGGCAATATCCCAAGTATCTTGAATCTTGTAAAGATGACCTAGTCCAATACCCCAATATCCATCACTCGGATTTAATGTCGAAGCCGGATTTCCTGTACCGGAATCCCATAAGAGTTCGATAGAATTTATGCCAAAGGAGGGCCATTGATGGGCAAACCCAATTTTTGCAGACCATTGATCCTCACGATAATCAATCATCCTGAATGATTTTAATTCTGGAAATTCTAAGGCCGCATAGTCAATCACTGCACCGAATTTAGGCGGCTGAATGACAAAATTTTGCCAGTTTAACCAGCGTAATGTGCCATAAAAGGCCTTTTGATAAGGCAATCCTGTTTGAAAATCCAGATGGATGGATTGAGGGGTTTGAATCTGGGTATAGGGGGAGGGATTGGTGCCTACGACAATCGATTCAGCAGTTTTATGATGGTGAGCAATGGCTGAACGGTAAGTCAGTGCAGTTCTAAAAAAATATTCGGGTAGTTGATAACTGAATCCTGCAAGCCAGCCCCAAGCGGGATCTTGTTCAAATGTAGCCCGATAACCATTAAATATATAAAAGGTTTGCCCGGATAAATATAAGCTTCCTTCCAGACTTTGATAACTTAGCCCTGTATAAAAATTCCAGTGATTATCCGGTTGGAAGCCGATTAATGATGTGAGATTGTGGCTATCAAACTGGATAGTCGCGGCTTCAACAGAAAGCGCTTCACCTGCAAAAACAGGATTATAACTATAAGCCACATCTACATGATAAGGCTGATCATAAATCAGTCCCCATGATAGTTGAGGGTGAAGCTGTAATTTTAAGGCAACATTAGAGATAAATTGCGTACTGGCAAGTTGGCCCGTAGAAAAGTCAGTAATACCCAGTTGTTGCAGCTGCTCGGTATGCTGTACCTGACCGCTAATATCAGGGCGAACCCAAGCCAATGAAATTTCAGCATAATGATTTTTTTCAAAAAAAGAGTGAATACTTTGATTGGACTGTTCAAAAGCGGCGCTATAACCTGACCCAGAAAAAGCGCAGTCCATACAGAAAAGAGCAAATTTGCTGTCGATCATATTGGTATAATTCAATTTATTATTAATGTGATTATGCTTGATATTTATACAGAGTATCCACTTGAAAATAATAAAGAGGCTCGCTGGCCTCTTTGATTGAAAACTTATATATTTTTATTCGTCTGGATAGGCGACTTTTTTAAGCGCTTTAATATCGGCATCCGGCGAGCACAGGGAAATAAACTCGTAGCCATAACCACGTAGTAAATGTCCTTTACGTACCGCAATCCAGGTGGTATTCATGCCAAAAATATCCGTTTTAATCTGCTTTAAACGGTAATCACGCTCCGGGTCATAAGCGACATCGTTGACAATGCCGACGCCCATATTCATTTCTACATAGGTTTTGATGACATCGGCATCGAGTGCGGACATGACGATATCGACATCAAAGCCGGCTTCTTCAAAGGCGGTATCAATCTTGGAGCGACCGGTAAAACCACCATGATAGGTAATAATCGGGTAATGGGCCAGATCTTCGATCCGGATCTGATCTTTAGTTGCAAGTGGATGATTTTGCGGCGTAATAATACTATGTTGCCAGTTATAATAAGGTACGCTGGCCAGATTGTCTTCAGTCGTCAGTGCTTCGGTTGCAATACCGATATCGGCTTGACCTTGCAGCAGCATTTCCGTGATTTCTACCGGGCTGGCCTGTTGCAGAATCAAATGTACTTTAGGAAATTCTTTTTTAAATTGGCTGACAATCGGCGGTAGCACATAGCGCGCCTGGGTATGCGTGGTGGCAATGGTCAAGGTACCTTCATCAACTTTATTAAAATCATCAGCCAGACGCTTAATATTATCGGCATCGACCAGCATGCGTTCTACAATTCCTAATAGTGCCTGACCCGGCTCGGTTAAACCCAGTAGACGCTTACCCTTACGGATAAACAGCTGTACGCCAAGCTCATCTTCCAGATCTTTAATATGCTTACTTACTCCAGACTGCGAAGTATAAAGTGCAGCTGAGGCTTCAGTTAAATTAAAGTTCTGTCTAACCGTTTCTCGTATAATTCTTAATTGTTGGAAATTCATAATTCTCTTTACCCTAGAAGAGGATGGGGCATTTCGAAGCCCCATCTTTTGGTCTTAAGCGACCTGATTTTCAAATAAATGCAAGTTCACCGCACTTAACCACACGGTTTGATTGGGGCGGAATTGGTGTGCTCTTGCTTCATCAGGTGTCAGTAAGATTTCAATCAAGTTACCCTGACGGTCATTCAGTTCTGCAACGACTTTACCCGCAATCCATAATTCACGTATGAAGGTGGCCTGAATGGCATTGTCTTGTGGCTGTGCATGAATGCGCAGTTCATCAGGACGTGCGAATAAAATCACTTCACCTTGAGCAGCATTTTTTGCGCCATCAAACTGAATACGATCTTGACCGAGCTGAATAATGCCGCCGTTGTTCTGGCCTTCAAAACGATTGGCTTGACCCAAGAAATCAAACACAAATGGGGTTGCCGGCGTTTCATAGACCTCACGTGGCGAACCGATCTGTTCGACATTACCTTTGTTCATCACCACAATCTGATCGGCCACTTCCAGCGCTTCTTCCTGATCGTGGGTCACAAAGATCGAGGTGATGTGCAACTCATCATGCAAGGTACGTAACCAGCGACGTAATTCCTTACGGACTTTGGCATCCAGTGCACCGAAAGGTTCATCTAGCAACAGCACACGCGGTTCAACGGCTAAGGCACGTGCCAATGCAATACGCTGACGCTGGCCACCTGAAAGCTGAGCAGGGTAACGGTCAGCCAGAAAACCCAGCTGAACCAAATCAAGTAAACGCGTAACACGTTTTTTAATTTCCGCTTCAGATGGACGGGTTTTACGTGGGCGAACACGCAGACCAAAAGCAATATTGTCAAATACCGTCATATGACGAAACAGGGCATAATGTTGAAACACGAAGCCGACTTCACGTTCACGTACATGAACATTGGTCGCATCCTGACCTTCCAGAATGACCTGACCGCCATCTGCAGATTCTAGACCTGCAATAATCCGTAGCAGCGTGGTTTTGCCGCAACCTGATGGGCCGAGCAGGGCCACCAGTTGACCATCTGGAAAATCCAGCGAGATATTTTTAAGTGCATGGAATGCACCAAAGTGTTTTTCAATATTTTGTACTTGAATACTCATGTTGGCATTCCTTAAGAAACTGTAGAATCTTGATTACGTTTGTCCTGTTTTTCCTGGCGCAGTTCCACCCATGTTTTTAAAATCAGGGTGACAATTGCGAGGAGAGCCAGAAGCGAAGACACGGCAAACGCAGCACTAAAGGTATATTCGTTATAAAGAATTTCGACGTGTAGCGGTAAAGTATTGGTTTCACCGCGGATATGACCGGATACAACCGATACTGCACCAAACTCACCCATGGCCCGTGCATTACACAGAATCACGCCGTAAATCAGACCCCATTTGATATTTGGCAGGGTCACTTTCCAGAAAGTTTGCCAGCCAGATGCACCGAGCACAATCGCAGCTTCTTCTTCTTCCGTGCCTTGTGCTTCCATTAATGGAATTAACTCACGAGCCACGAAAGGTACAGTAATAAAGATGGTCGCCAGGACAATGGCAGGCACTGCATAAAGGATCTTGATGTCATTGTCCATTAGCCAGGACCCCATCCAGCCTTGCGTACCGAAAATCAGTACCAGCATTAAACCGGCAATCACGGGAGAGACCGAAAATGGCATATCAATCAAGGTGGTCAGGAAGGATTTACCCCGAAAGTTAAACTTCGCCACTGACCATGCCGCAGCCACACCAAATACCACGTTCAGCGGTACGGCGATTGCAGCAGTCAAAAGTGTAAGTTTGACCGCAGATAAAGTATCTGGATGCACCAATGCCTGTGTATAAACACCAATTCCCTGTTTAAAGGCTTCCACAAAAACCAGAATCAAAGGCAGGATCAAGCAGCTCAAGAAAAAAATCAGTGCAATAGTGATCAGGGTATAACGTACCCAGGTTGGCTCACGGGTTGCATCACGGGATTGCAGTTTTTCAGCCAGTGCATTGCTGTTGGTATTCAAACTCATCGTGCAGTTCTCCCGGTACGGCGGCTGGCCCAAGCTTGCAGTAAGTTAATCAGGAACAGCAGGACAAATGAAATCAGCAACATCACCACCGCAATTGTGGTTGCACCGGCATAATCATATTCTTCTAAACGGGAAATAATCATCAGTGGGGCAATTTCTGTTTCAAAGGGCTGATTCCCGGCAATGAAGATCACCGAACCATATTCACCAACACCGCGAGCGAAAGCTAACGCAAAGCCAGTGATAAGCGCAGGAAGTAAAATCGGGAAAATGACCTTGGTCACAATTTGCAAGCGATTTGCCCCGAGTGCAGATGCAGCTTCTTCCAGTTCGGTTTCCAGATCACTGAGTACCGGCTGTACGGTACGAACCACAAAAGGCAGGCCAATAAAGATTAGAGCCAGCGTAATACCAATCGGGGTATAAGCAACCTGAATACCAATCGGTTCAAGATACTGACCAATCCAGCCAGTCGGCGCATATAAAGAGGTCAAGGCAATACCGGCCACCGCTGTTGGCAGCGCAAAAGGCAAATCGACCAAGGCATCGACAATACGTTTGCCCGGGAAGCTATAACGTACCAGACACCAGGCCAATAACAGGCCAAACACCACATTCACCAGCGCAGCAATAATGGCTGCACTGAAACTGAGTTGTAGGGATTTTTGAATACGTTCAGAGCTCAGGATTTCCCACAAGCCTTCCCAGCCAATGCCCAGTGATTTAATAAAAACAGCAGACAGCGGGATTAAAACGATTAATGATAAATACGCTAGGGTAAAGCCTAGAGAAAGACCAAATCCTGGCAGCACTCGGGATCGCTGCGACATGATGACTCCTCAAAAGAGAGAAAGCTGGTTAAAACTAACCAGCGAAAATTAAAAAAAGAAATTGGACACAAGCATAATTTGCAACGACTAAAATGCAAATTTGAAATAATACTTGCTGTCATCAGTATTGCTGATATGTTGCATAGTCTTTTCTGAAATCAAATACTGGGCAAGTTCAGGAAAAGGGCCAAATCCTGAAGCGACATTGACATGCCCCACCTGTCCGAGATTAATCGGTTTGAGTTTCCAGGCTTTGGCCAGAAACTCGGCATCTGCATAGCTTAACCAGGGATCATTTTCACTGATTAATAACGTGGCCGGAACCTGAATCTGCACTTGCTGAAAATAATGGCTGTAATCGGTCTGGCTGTTACGAACGAAACCATTTTCCCCAAAACGTGCCGGATTGGCAGGCGCGACCAGAATCAGCTTTTTAACTTTAGTAGCCAATTCTGGATGTTGTGCCAGTGCTGCGACCGAGGTTAAACAGCCAAAGCTGTGCGCTACAATCTGTACATCATCTTGAATATCTTGCAGGGCTTTGACAAATTCAGTGATCCATTCCTGCAAAACGGGATGATTCCAATCTTTTTGTTGCACACGAGAGCATCGACTGAGCTGATGTTGTAAGCATGTTTGCCAGTGACTGTATTCGCTACCACCTACACCTGGAACAATAAGCGTATGTATCATATCGATGCTCCTGTCAGATCAGCTGCGAATTACTTCGCGCTGTTTGCCTTCACAATCTGGTCGAAAATACCGCCATTCTCAAAATGTGCTTTTTGCACTTTTGCCCAGCCGCCAAATTCCTGATCAATCGTCACCAGTTTGAGTGGTTTGAACACATGATTATATTTCTTTAAAGCTACTTCACTGCGTGGACGATAATAATGTTTGCCTGCCAGGTCTTGACCCAGTGGCGAGTACAGGAAGTTTAAATAACCTTGAGCCAGATGCTTATTGCCTTTTTTCGCTGCATTTTTTTCTACAATCGCCACTGGCGGTTCAGCCAGAATAGACAGACTTGGCGTGATAATTTCAAACTTACCTGGTTGCTCACGAATCGCTAAGTACGCTTCATTTTCCCAGGCCAGCAAGACATCACCGATCCCGCGCTCGGCAAAGGTGGTAGTTGCACCACGCGCACCTGAATCCAGGACTTTGGTGTTTTTATAAATTTGGCGAACAAATTCTTGTGCAGTCGTGTCATTGCCACCGGCCTGATGTTTGGCCCATGCCCATGCCGCCAGATAGTTCCAGCGCGCGCCACCTGATGTTTTCGGATTCGGGGTAATAATGCCGACACCCGGTTTCACCAGATCGCCCCAGTCTTTAATCCCTTTGGGGTTGCCTTTATGCACCAAAAATACGATTGTTGAGGTATACGGTGTCGAGTTTTGTGGCAGTTTCTTTTGCCAGTCTGCTGGCAATAATTTGGCTTTTTCTGCAAGCACATCAATATCGGCTGCGAGGGCCAAAGTCACCACATCTGCATTCAAGCCATCAATAACAGAGCGGGCCTGTTTACCAGAACCACCATGGGATTGCTTGAAGTTAATTTTTTGACCCGTACGGCTTTCCCAATATTTGCCAAAACTCTTGTTGACATCTTCATACAATTCACGTGTCGGATCGTAGGAAACATTCAAAAAATCACGTGCTGAAGCACCCAATGAGGTTGCCGAAATCACAGCAGCCAGAACCCCAAGTTTTATTGTTTTTGAAATACTCATTAGAAACCTCAATTTCTTACACGTTTTGTAACATAGCTGCAGAATAAACCTATTCTTTATGCGTAAAAAATAAATAAAAACGAATTTTATATGAAAAAAAAAGATAAGACGGAGCTGAAGTTATTGAAATGAAAATGGCCTTATCAATAAAGGCCATTGTTTCTGCTGGACTGCCTCATTATTTCGTATGATTTGCCTTTACAATTTGATCAAAGATCCCGCCATTATCGAAATGTGCTTTTTGTACCTTGGTCCAGCCACCAAATTCTTTGTCGATGGTGACTAACTTTAAAGGTTTAAATACGCTGCTATATTTCTTTAATACTTCGCTATTACGTGGACGATAGAAATTCTTCGCAGCCACAGTTTGCCCCGCAGGAGAATACAGATAATTCAAATAAGCTTTGGCCAGGTTTTCATTGCCATCTTTCTTGGCGTTTTTCTCTACAATTGCCACCGGTGGCTCGGCCAAAATTGACAGACTTGGCGTGATGATTTCAAATTTACCCGGCTGTTCACGAGTAGCGAGATGGGCTTCATTTTCCCAAGCCAGTAATACATCACCGATCCCGCGCTCAGCAAAAGTGGTGGTGGCTCCACGTGCGCCTGAGTCCAGCACTTTGGTCTGTTTATAAATTTGACGCACAAAATCTTGTGCTTTGCTGTCATTGCCACCAGGTTGATGTTTGGCCCATGCCCATGCCGCCAGATAGTTCCAGCGTGCACCGCCAGAAGTTTTCGGGTTTGGCGTAATGATCTCTACTCCAGGCTTCACCAGATCGCCCCAATCTTTAATCCCTTTTGGATTGCCTTTTTTGACCAGAAAGACGATGGTGGAAGTATAGGGGGTTGAGTTTTGCGGGAATTTTTTCTGCCAGTCTTTAGGCAGCAGACCTCTCGCTGCAATTTCATCAATGTCGGCTGCCAGCGCCAGGGTCACGACGTCTGCATCCAGACCATCAATCACAGCACGGGCCTGTTTACCTGAACCGCCATGCGACTGTTTATAGTTCACGTCCTGACCCGTGGTTTTTTTCCAGTATGCGCTGAATTCCTTAGTAAAATTGTCATATAATTCGCGGGTTGGGTCATAAGACACGTTAAGGAAATCTTTTGCAGACACACTGAAAGCAGTGGCCGAAACCAGTGCAGCCAATACCCCAATTTTTAATTTACCAATATTCATTTTTGCCTCAATTTTTTTAGCTTTTGTTGGACAAGGCAAGAATAGCTGGAGATATTTTGCATAAAAAATAATTAAAAATGCATTTGATGTGAGTAAAAGAGATAAATCGATGGAGCTTATCTCTCAGTACTCAATTGTTGATTTGAGAGGCAATAAAATATGCTCTGTTTGAAAAATGCGAAACATGTCAGTGGGATAGAAGTACTCGATCGGGCCTTTCATTATGGTGATGGCTGTTTTAGCACGGCCCGGATTCGACAGGACCGGGTGGAATTATATGATCGTCATCTGGCACGTTTGCAGCTCAGTAATCAAAAATTAAGTTTGCATGCTGATTTAGCTCTGATTGCAGAAAGTTTAGAACTTTTACGTGAATCAGAAAGTCAGCTGAATGGAACATTAAAGATCGTGCTGAGTCGTGGAGTCGGCGAGCGGGGCTATAGTTTGCCAGAGCATCCGGCGGATCTGTGGGTATTTTATTATCCTCAAGCCCTACATGATTTAAAGTATGAACAGATCCAAAGTGGGGTATTACAGCAGGCACTGGGATTGACCATGCCGGGTCTGGTCGGACTAAAAACCTTGAATCGCCTGGAGCAGGTTTTGCTCAAGCAGGAGGCGGATCAGCGCGGTTGGTCTGAGGCACTGGTGACAGATGTACAGGGCGGGGTTGTCGAAGGGGTGAGCAGTAATTGTTTCATTTGTATAAACAATACATGGATTACGCCGGAACTTCGTTATAATGGCGTCTTTGGGGTGATGCGTGCAGAAATTCTACAACGGATGCAAGATCAGGGAATTGCCTGTCAGCAACGTTACATCGATATGGAGGAAATAGCCCATATTCAGAGTCTGTTTTTTTGTAATGCGCTAAACCCGATGAAAATTGTCACTCAATTTGAGCAGCGATCCCTGGATGGCGATGCTTGTATTGAACTTTTTAACCGTCTTCGATTAAATCAGATGTCTTAATATGTCAGCTTCCAAGTCTAAAGCCAAAAAGAACAATACAGCCAAATTTTCGTCACTTTTCAAAGGAATTGCCTTCGTCCTGATTGGACTTGCCTTGATTTTGGTACTGGTCTTAAAAAGTAGTTTGTGGAAAGACTATCCTGTAGACGGACAAAAACAGCTGCTGGCGATTGGGTCAGGGGAAACCTATTCTGGTTTTATTGACCGTCTGGCCAAAGAAAAACAGGTCAGTTTCCCGATTATTCTCAAGCTTTATCAGCGCATCCTGATTCATGACACCATGAAAGCTGGCGTATATGAAGTGCGCCAGGGCATGAGTATTCGTCAGGTTCTGGATATGATCTCCAATGCTGAAAATGCCCAGATGAACCGGATTTTGGTGATTGAAGGAACCACATTCAAACAGCTGATTGATGCTTTGAAGAAAGATGATCTGGTGACCAAAGAAGTGTCACATTTGCCAACGGCACAACTCCTTAAAGAGCTCAATATTCCATTTTCACATCCTGAAGGTCTGTTTGCACCGGATACATACTTTTTTGCTAAAGGTGAAACTGACCGTAAAATTTTAACCAATCTGTATCAGCGCCAGATGAAGGCACTGGATCAGGCCTGGGAAAAACGCGTGACTGATCTGCCCTATCAGAATAAATATGAAGCGCTGATCATGGCGTCGATCATTGAAAAAGAAACCAGTGTGGATAGTGAGCTAGAACAGGTTTCTGGAGTGTTCGTGCGCCGTTTAAAAATTGGCATGCGTTTACAGACCGATCCTACCGTGATTTATGGAATGGGCGATGCCTATAATGGCAATATTACCCGCAAGGATTTACGTACGCCGACGCCGTATAACACCTATACCATGTCTGGTTTGCCGCCAACGCCAATTGCACTGCCAAGTAAGAAAGCCATTGAAGCAGCCATGCATCCGGATAATTCTGACAACCTTTATTTTGTCGCCACGGGCAATGGCGGACATACGTTTACGACCAATCTGAATGATCACAATAAAGCAGTGCAGGAGTATCTGACCATTTTACGCTCGAAGAATAAGGAATGAGTATGTTTATTAGCTTTGAAGGCACAGAAGGTGTAGGTAAAACCACACTCATTCGTTCGATCTATGACGATTTTATGGCGCAAGGTAAAGATGTGGTGCTTACGCGCGAGCCGGGTGGTACGCCGATGGCCGAGCAGATCCGTGCACTACTTCTGGCTGTGAATCATGAAGAAGCGATGGCGCATGATACCGAATTACTATTGATGTATGCGGCGCGTGCCCAGCATTTGGCACAAGTCATTCTGCCAGCCTTAGCAGCCGGAAAAATTGTACTCTGTGACCGTTTTACTGATGCCAGCTTTGCCTATCAATGTGCAGGTCGTGGACTCAGTGAAACAAAGCTGCAGTTATTAAATGATCACTTTGTGGCACGTATGCCGGACATCACCTTCTGGTTAGAAGCACCGATTGAACTGGGAATGAACCGGGCACGCGCGCGTGGCGCACTGGATCGCTTTGAACAAGAGAAAGTCACTTTCTTTGAGAAAGTAAGAGCCGGCTATGAAACGTTGTGGCAGCGTCATCCGGAACGGATCAAACGTCTGGATGCAACCCGTACACCGGAGCAGGTATTCGAGCAGGCTTTAAGTTATTTGAAGTCTGGTTTAAATTGAAATCCTGTTTATTTTAATTTTCACTAGGTAAATGTGTGAAAAATCTTCTATATTGAAGGCAATATAGAAGATTTTTTTAATAAGATGAAAACGACCAAAACCGAAATCCAACAATTTTTACAACAAGAATTTCCACAAAGCCTAGAAAAATGTAGGATCGAAGCCGTTGTTCCACGCGGCGCAACTTTGCTGTATCAGGTTAGCGCACAAGAGTTGCGTCCGGGTGGTACTGTTTCTGGCCCAACCATGATGACCTTGGCCGATCTTGCCTTATATGTCGCTATTCTGGGCGAAATTGGCCTGGTGGGTTTGGCTGTCACCACCAATCTGAATATCAATTTTCTCCGTAAACCTTCAGGTGGCACGGATTTGCGAGGAGAGTGCAAGCTTATTAAAGTCGGTAAAGTTCTGATTGTCGGGGAAGTCTGGATTTATTCAGTAGACCTTGATGAGCCAGTGGCGCATGTTACTGCGACTTATGCCATTCCACCTCAACACTAAACACCTGAAGAATAGAAGTTCAGTGATATAAATAGCCTAAGCTTAATTAAGTAGGTGAGCGCTAAAAGACAGGGAGATATGATTTAAAAATCATATCTCCCCAATAATCTAAATATTGACCAAGGGTGTTTCTACTTCAAAATTCACCGGATTTAGAATGGTCTTGCGTAATTCAGGCAATAATTCCGGATAGTCCAGCGTGAAATGCAGGCCACGAGATTCTTTACGCTGCATGGCACAGCGCACAATCATTTCTGAGACCAGCACCAGATTGCGAAGCTCGATCAGGTTTTTGCTGACCTGATAATCTTGGTAATACTCGGTGATTTCTTTTTTCAGCATTTCAATACGATGCAAGGCACGTTCCAGACGTTTGGTGCTGCGCACAATACCGACATAGTTCCACATGGTCTGACGTAGCTCATCCCAGTTTTGCAGAATCACCACATCTTCATCCGGATTGGTTACCTGTGAGTCATCCCAGATGGGTACGGGCGGAAAGGTATAGTCAGCATTGAAATGAGATTCGATATGCTTGGCTGCACTCATGCCATACACAAAGCATTCTAAAAGTGAGTTGCTGGCCATTCGGTTAGCACCGTGCAGACCAGTATAAGAGGTTTCCCCAATTGCATATAGACCTGCGATATCAGTCTGGCTATGTTCATCGACCACAACGCCACCACAGGTGTAATGGGCTGCAGGTACCACTGGAATCATATCTTTGGTGATATCAATACCCAGTTCCAGCAGGCGGGTATAAAGCGTAGGGAAATGTTCTCTAACAAAGCTTTCATCCTTATGGGTAATATCTAGCCAGACATGTCGAATACCTAAGCGCTTAATTTCATAGTCGATTGCGCGTGCGACAATATCGCGTGGTGCAAGTTCGGCGCGCTCGTCAAAACGCAGCATAAAGCGTTCGCCATCGGGCAGACGCAGATAAGCCCCTTCGCCACGCATAGCTTCAGTGATCAGGAAGGAGCGCGCTTGTGGATGATAGAGACAGGTCGGATGGAACTGGTTAAATTCCATGTTAGCCACCCGGCAGCCTGCACGATAGGCCATGGCAATGCCGTCACCTGTGGCAATATCCGGATTTGACGTATAAAGATAGGCTTTCATGGCACCGCCACAGGCAAGGGCGGTAAATGGTGCTAAAAAGGTATGTACTTTTTCATTTTTTTCATCCAGCACATATAAACCTAGCGCACGGTTTTCACCGTCTAGGCCAAGTTTATGTGAACAGATCAGATCAATCGCAATATAATTTTCAAAAATAGTGATATTTGATTTTTCTTGGGCGCGTTGTACCAAAGTAGTCGAAATTGCACGACCTGTGGCATCGGCAGCATGAATAATCCGGCGCTGTGAATGGCCGCCTTCACGGGTGAGATGCAACTGTTCCTGTTCATCCAGGGTAAATTGCACACCGTGTTTTAGCAGAAAGTCAACTGATGGTTTGCCCCCTTCTACCGTCTGTTTGACTGCGTCCATTTCACATAGCTGTGCACCTGCAATCATGGTGTCATCAATATGCTGTTCAATCGAATCCATTTCATCGAGTACTGCAGCAACACCGCCTTGCGCATAAAAGGTGCTGGCATCTGTCAGGGTGGATTTCGCTAAAACTGCAATATTAAAATGGTCCGGGAGCGATAAGGCTAAACTTAAACCGGCACCGCCACTGCCCACAATAATGACGTCAAATTGATGGGTAAGGGATGAATTAGACATGTCCATCAGCTAATTTTAAAAAAAGTTTGGTAATAACAGCGCTTTTTTGTGCAAAAGGCAAGCGTTGAAATGCTCATTTATTAATGAAAAAAATTAATCAAAGCCTTAACTTAGTGTTTTAATGATGAGATATTGTCCAGCGTGAAGCATTGAAACATATTATTACTTAAACTTTACAATGTTTGTGATAAAACCTATTTACATAAATTTATCAACAATTTGAGTGAATAATTTATATGAAAATTCTAAACTTAAAAAAAGGATTATTTGCAGCGACCCTGACCATGAGTGCTGCACAGTTGCAGGCTGTCACACCGGTTGATTTTTCAAATCTGGTCGAGCAGGTCAGTCCTGCCGTGGTCAGTGTCAATGTCGTTAAAAAAATGAGCGAAGAAGAACTCTTACAACAACAAGTTCCGGAAATTCTACGTCGCTTCTTTGGCAATCAGGTGATTATCCCTCAGCAGCGCATGCCACAGGAAAAAACCGGCTATGGCAGTGCATTTTTTATCAGTAAAGATGGCTATCTGCTGACCAACCATCATGTGGTTGAGGATGCATCTAAAGTCACCATTACCCTGAATGATCGCCGTGAAATTGATGCTACTGTGGTGGGAAGTGATGCACGTACCGACGTAGCTTTACTTAAGGTCACAGGTTCGAATTTTCCAGAATTGCGTACCGGGGATGTAGGCCGCTTACGTGTCGGTGAGCCTGTGCTTGCGATTGGTTCGCCATTTGGTTTTGATTATTCGGCCTCTGCCGGAATCGTCAGTGCCAAAATGCGCAACATGATGGGTGAAACAGCAGTGCCTTTTATCCAGACAGACGTGGCCCTCAATCCGGGTAACTCTGGTGGGCCTTTATTTAACCAGCATGGTGAAGTGGTCGGGGTGAACTCGCGGATCTTCAGTGGAACCGGCGGTTATATGGGGCTCTCCTTCTCGATTCCGATTGATGTGGCCATGGAAGTGGCAGAGCAGCTGAAAAAGAATGGTAAAGTGACCCGTTCCTATCTGGGGGTCAGCTTGCAGGATATCGACCGTAATCTGGCAGAGTCCTACAACCTTTCTAAGCCCGAAGGCTCCTTAATTACTCAGGTTGCACCAAATTCACCCGCTGCACGTGCCGGTCTACGTGTCAGCGACGTGATTTTAAAATATAACGGCACTGCGATTTCACGCACCAGTGAATTATTAAACTATCTCAACCGTACTGCACCTCAGCAACAGGTACAGCTGGAGGTTTTACGAGATGATAAGCGCCGTAATATTTCAGCAACCTTAAGTACCGCACCGGATGATACCCCTGCAAAAGCCGGAGCACAGGCGCAGCCGAGCAAAGGACCTGTAATTGGTGTGGCTATTCGTGATTTAAGTTCGCTAGAAAAGGATCGACTGGAGATCAAAGGCGGGGTCATGATTCAGGATGTTCGTTCAGGTGGCATTGCCGCACAGGCGCGTATCATGCCAAACGATGTGGTGACGCATATTAATAACAAGGCAGTATTGAACGCAGAGCAATTTGTACAAGAAGTTTCTGAGTTGAAGAAGGGCAATGTGGCACGCGTTACGCTCATGCGCCAAGGGCAGCGTGCGATTGTCGGAATGCGTATCTAATTCTATTCAGATTTTTAAATATAAAAAACCGCTTTTGATGGGCGGTTTTTTATTATTTGCAATTTACCCAGCCTATAAATTCGGTAGACTCTATTCAGTTGAAAATAATGGAAAGGATAAGAGAAAAGTGACAGCTATTTTTGATCTTGCGTTAAAGGTGCAAGCTGAACATATCGATGGCTTGGGCCATGTCAATAATGTGGTCTATGTACAGTGGATGCAGGAGGTCGCCACAGCCCATATTGAAAAATTGGGATTGGGGTTAAAGGAATATGTGGAACTGAAACATGCCATGGTGGCAGTTGAGCATCAGGTGCAATATCGCAAGGCTGCTTTCGAGGGCGATGAAATTATTTTGCGAACCTGGCTGAACGATATCAATGCACTGTATTCATTTCGCCAATATGCATTTTATCGACCACAGGATCAAACCCTGTTATTTACAGGTAATACGCAGTGGGCCTGTATTGAAATGGCCACTGGACGTCCTAAACGCATGTCGCCTACCTTTACCCAAGCCTATCAACCTCTTTCTGAGCAGATCAATCCTTATGATTTTTCAATAGTGTATCTAGATCAATAAGTGCTCGCTTCTTTGGCACAGAGTTAGATATTTCAATCAGGTTTAGCAAAAATATGGCGTGATTTTCAAATTTTCATTGCAGTGATTGAGCTTGAGATCGCTGGACAGGTATTTTGGCAGAGTGGACAAAGCTAAAAATATAATTCTTTTTCTAGATCACCATTCTGCTATAATCCTTCGCAATTTCTATTCGGCTTTTGTTATGTAATATTTTTAAATTACATAGCGCGTTTTTTCTCAAGGTAACCCATGGCGCAAGCTAAAAAATCTGTTGATATTAAAAACATTCGTAACTTCTCGATTATTGCGCATATTGACCACGGTAAATCGACCCTCGCAGATCGCTTTATTCAGACCTGTGGTGGTTTGCAAGATCGTGAAATGCAGGCTCAAGTCCTCGATTCTATGGAGCTTGAGCGCGAACGTGGGATTACCATTAAAGCCACTTCGGTGACGCTAAACTATACCCATCCAAATGGTGAAGTTTATCAGCTGAACTTTATTGATACGCCGGGACACGTTGACTTCTCGTATGAAGTGTCGCGCTCGCTCGCAGCCTGTGAAGGTGCTTTATTAGTCGTTGATGCGGCGCAAGGTGTGGAAGCACAGTCTGTCGCCAACTGCTATACCGCGATTGAGCAAGGTCTGGAAGTACTGCCCGTACTGAACAAGATCGATTTGCCGCAAGCTGAACCTGAGCGTGTGATTCACGAGATTGAAGAAATTATCGGCATTGAAGCGACAGAAGCACCGACATGTTCAGCCAAAACCGGTCTGGGCATTGAAAATGTTTTAGAAACCCTGGTGAATGTGATTCCGGCACCTGTGGGTGATCGCGAAGCGCCGTTGCAAGCGCTGATTGTAGATTCATGGTTTGACAACTACCTTGGGGTAGTTTCTCTGGTACGTGTAAAGCAGGGTCGTGTGCGTAAAGGCGACAAGATGTTGATGAAATCAACAGGTCAAACGCACATCATTACTTCTGTGGGGATCTTTAACCCGAAACATACTGAAACAGGCATGTTGGAAGCAGGCGAAGTCGGCTTCGTGATTGCCGGTATTAAAGATATTTTCGGTGCGCCGGTGGGTGATACCATTACCTTGGCAACCACACCTGAAGTTGCAACCCTACCGGGCTTTAAAAAAGTAAAACCGCAGGTTTATGCCGGTTTATTCCCGATTGATGCCAGTGACTTTGAACCGTTTCGTGAAGCTTTGCATAAACTGCAAATTAATGACTCGGCCTTGTTCTTTGAACCGGAAAGTTCGGATGCACTTGGTTTTGGTTTCCGCTGTGGCTTCTTGGGCATGCTACACATGGAGATTGTACAAGAGCGTTTAGAGCGCGAGTATGATCTTGATCTGATTTCTTCTGCGCCCACCGTAATTTATGAAGCGGTGATGAAAAATGGCCAGACGATTTATATCGACAGCCCGTCTAAAATGCCGGATGGTTCAACCGTAGAAGATTTACGTGAACCGATTGCCGAATGTCATATTTTAGTACCGCAAGAATATCTGGGTAATGTCATGACCTTGTGTATCGAGCGCCGTGGCATACAAAAAGACATGAAATTCCTCGGCAATCAGGTGTCGATTACTTTTGAAATTCCAATGGCAGAAGTGGTCATGGATTTCTTCGATAAATTGAAGTCTTGTTCACGTGGTTTTGCATCCCTCGACTATAACTTTGTCCGTTTTGAAAGTTCTTCATTGGTAAAAGTAGATGTACTGATCAATGGTGAAAAAGTCGATGCTCTGGCAATGATCTGTCACCGTAACGACGCGCGTCATCGTGGCATTGCGCTGGTGGAAAAAATGAAAGACCTGATTCCACGTCAAATGTTTGATGTCGCAATTCAGGCGGCAATTGGTGCGCAAATCATTGCACGTTCTACTGTAAAAGCCATGCGTAAAAACGTATTGGCCAAATGTTATGGTGGTGACGTGTCACGTAAGAAAAAACTTCTGTCTAAACAGAAAGAAGGTAAGAAACGCATGAAGCAGGTGGGTAGTGTCGAAATCCCGCAAGAAGCGTTCCTCGCTGTGTTAAAAGTCGAACGCTAGAAGAATAAGGATATAAGCCCATGGATTTTGATTTTAATTTGATTCTTGTTCCTGCGACGCTGTTTTTTGTCGCACTGTGGTTGCTTGACAAGTTTGTCCTGAAACAAAGACAAACTCGCGGCAAGGGCAATGAAAATTTTATCATTACCTGGGCTTATGACTTTTGGCCAGTACTGACGATTGTACTGGTGCTGCGTTCGTTCTTGTTTGAACCGTTTAATATTCCATCGGATTCAATGGTGCCAACCCTGGAAACTGGGGACTTTATTCTGGTGAATAAATTTGACTATGGCGTGAAACTGCCTATGGTCAACACTAAAATTATTGATACTGGCAGTCCAGAGCGTGGCGATGTGGCAGTATTCCGTTATCCACCACAACCGACCATCAGTTATATCAAGCGTATTATTGGTTTACCCGGTGATCATATTGTCTATGATCATGGTCAGTTGAGCATCAATGGTGAACAAGTAGCGAAAGTTCCAGTGGAATTTAGCCGTGAAAAAGATCGTCTGGATACACCCAATGCCATTTATCATAAAGAAACTTTAGGTCAGCATAGCTTTACCATGCGTGAGCTGGAAGGGGTCAATGTCGCGCGTCAGGCGCCTTATATTAACTTTGTGGAAAATGGTAAATACTCAAGTGAAAATGGTTTATATTGGGAAGTAAAGGTGCCAGAAGGTCATTACTTTGCGATGGGGGATAATCGCGATCAGAGTGCTGACAGCCGTTTCTGGGGGCTTGTTCCGGAAGAAAACTTAACAGGTCGTGCATTCTATATCTGGATGCATAAAGAACCTGGCTTTAAATTGCCATCGTTTGGTCGCAACGGGACAATCGATTAATTGTTTCAATCAGGAAAATAAAAAATGAGACATCAACAAGGTGCTTCGTATATTGGGATTTTATTTGCAATCGTGGGGTTTGCATTTCTAGCCAAAGTAGCGATTGCAGTGTGGGGACCCTACTTTGATGATCGTATGGTCGATGGTGAAATTGAGGCGCTGTTAAAAAGTGCGCCAGCCAATATAACACCAGAAAAATTCCGTCAGCAGATGGATCAGCGTTTATCAATGAATAATATTCGCGATCTGAAGTTTGATGAAATTGCCAAAGTTATCCATACCGATGGTTTGCAGATACACAAGAATTATGAAATTCGTAAAAATTTCATAATGAATATCGATTTAGTGATGAAGTTTGAGAAAAATTTTGATCAAAGCGCAGTCAAAACTCAATGATGAACGTCTTGCCAGACGGATCGGTTATCAGTTTAAACAAGCTGAACTGCTCAAGCTGGCACTGACCCATCGTTCAGTCAGTCATAAACAAAACTATGAACGCCTAGAATTTCTAGGCGATTCTCTTTTAGGGATGATCATTGCGAATTATCTCTTCACTGCCTACCCAAGCGAAAACGAAGGCCGGCTGACGCGTATGCGTGCCACCTTGGTTCGACAGGAAGCATTGGGGAAAATCGCCAATGATTTAAAACTCAGTCAGAGTTTAATTCTCAGTACCGGTGAATTGAAATCTGGCGGTCATCATCGCGAGTCTATACTGGCAGATACTGTAGAAGCCATTATTGGCGCAATCTATGTGGATTGCGCTGATCTCACTGTGTTAGAGCCGATTGTGTTAAAATGGTATGAACCGTATTTGGATCATATTGAGCCGACCGATCAGCTTAAAGACCCTAAATCACGTTTACAAGAGTATCTACAAGCACGTAAGAAACCTCTCCCAGTTTACGAGGTTGTAGATATTCAAGGTGATGCCCCTAATCAGCATTTTAAAGTGGAATGTGAGATTGAGGGATTACCGACCATGCAGGGTGAAGGCGCCAGCCGACGTTTTGCTGAACAAGCCGTTGCGGCAGATATTTTAAAACTTTTGGAGCATAAGTCTTAATGACTACTCATTCCGATCACATTGATGCTGATCACGAGTCGCAAAGCGACAGTCACGACCTGGTAAATCAATTTTTTAGCGCACAAGGCACCGAAATTCCGTCGGATTATCGCAGTGGTTTTGTCGCTATTGTAGGTCGCCCGAATGTGGGTAAATCTACCTTAATGAACCATATTTTGGGTCAGAAACTCTCAATTACCTCACGTAAACCGCAAACTACACGGCATAAAATTGTCGGGATTGATTCGCGTGAAAAGTCTCAGGCGGTATTCGTGGATACGCCGGGGATGCATAAAAAGGAAGTACGCGCCATCAATAAAATGATGAACCGTGCTGCCCATTCGGCTTTACGTGATGTGAATCTGGTTTTGTTTGTGGTGGATGCACAGAAGTGGACGCCGAATGATGATCTGGTACTGGAAAAGCTGAAAAATGCTGAAATGCCGGTGATTCTGGTGATCAACAAATTAGATACTTTTGAGAACAAGAACGAAGCTTTACCACTGATTCGTGAGCGCGAAAAGCTGATGAATTTTGCGGAAATCGTACCGGTATCTGCACTTCGTGGTGCCAATCTTGAGCATTTACGTGACACGATTGCCAAGTATCTGCCGTTCCAGCCGCCATTGTACTCCCTGGATCAACTAACTGACCGTTCAGAGCGTTTCCTGGCTTCTGAAATTATTCGTGAAAAGATCATGCGTCAGCTGGGTGAAGAACTGCCATATGATTTAACCGTGCAGATTGAATCATTCAAAACTGAACAGCCAGTGATGAATGAAAAGACTGGTCGTATGAAGCCGGCCTGTACCTATATTGATGCTACGATTTTTGTCGATCGTCCAAGCCAAAAAGCCATTGTGATTGGTGAGAAAGGCGTTAAGCTGAAAAAAATCGGTATGGATGCACGTCTCGACATGGAAAAAATGTTCGAACAGAAAATCATGCTGACCCTTTGGGTGAAAGTCAAAGGCGGCTGGTCTGATGATGAACGTGCATTGAAAAGCTTAGGTTATAGCGATATCTAAGTTATAAAATTAATAAGCCCCTTTAAGGAATTTCGTGATGATGAAAGTGTTGGCAGTGCTTGCATGTGTTTTATTCTTGCAAGGCTGTATCCATAAAGTGGTCACGGTTCCTGTCAAGGTGGCTTATAAAACCACAAAAGTCGCAGTCAAAGGCACTGCGGCTGTTGTGGGCGCAGTCATCCCGGATGGAGATGACGACGATGATAAAAAATCAAAAAAAGATAAGGATTAAAGTGTCCGCTTATGCGTAACGAAGTACTGCATGGTTATTTGATTCATCATCGTAAGTACCGTGAGCGCAGCCATATTGTGCATTTATTTACTCAGGAATACGGTCGTATGGATGGCATTCTCCGGCAAACACCGCCGCCGCAATATCAGCCCATCAGTTTGCAAGCCACCGGAAAATCAGAACTCAAAAACTTTACCAAGCTGGAAATTGTCAATCAGCCGATTTTCTTTTTTGGCGATGCCTTTTTTTCAGGCTTTTACCTGAATGAAGTTCTGTTACGTTTGTGCCCTCTAGAAGTGGAAATGCCGCAAACCTTTGCCAAATATGCAGAGACATTAACTGCATTGCAGCAATTATCAGAACAATCTAATCCTAATTTATACTTAAAACAGATTTTGCGGCAATTTGAACATATCTTGCTGGAAGAACTCGGTTATGGTCTGGATTTTTCCCTAGATGCTCATCAGGTAAAAATCGATCCGTTACAACACTATTATTTTCAGCTCAATGCCGGTTTTATGCCATCGGCCAAAGCATTACGCTCTACCATGTCAGGTCAGCAGATTTTAAGTATGCTAGATCATGAAAATGGTGGGGATTTTAATCCGGAACAGTTACAATTGTTGACGAAACTGTATCGACAGGTGATCACGGCCTTATTGGGTGATCGACCATTAAAAAGTCGGCAACTCTGGATTCAAAACTCTCAATCTCAAACGTAGTTAGGAAAAGATTATGGCTGCATTACTTGGTGTCAATATTGACCATGTCGCAACATTAAGACAAGCACGTGGTACAACGTACCCAGACCCAGTCAATGCTGCATTGATCTGTGAGCAGGCTGGGGCAGAGGGCATTACCTTGCACTTGCGTGAAGACCGTCGTCACATTCAGGATGAAGATGTGCGTCGTATGCGTCCTGCACTGAAAACCCGTATGAACCTCGAGCTGGCGGTGACAGATGAGATGGTCGCTTTTGCCAAGGAAATTAAACCGCATCATGTCTGTTTTGTCCCTGAAAAACGTCAGGAAGTCACCACTGAAGGTGGTCTGGATGTGGTGACCCATTTCGAATCAGTCAAAGCAGCTACGCAAGAACTGGCGGCGATTGGTTGTGATGTGTCTTTGTTTATTGATGCCGACTTTGCCCAAATTGATGCAGCAGTTGCTTGTGGTGCACCGACCATCGAGATTCATACTGGGGCTTATGCCGATGCAGAAACGCCTGAAACCCAGCAGACTGAGCTTGAGCGCATTATTAAAGGCGCTGAATATGCCGCATCGAAAGGTCTGGTAGTGAATGCCGGTCATGGTTTAAACCTCGATAATGTAACGCCAATTGCGGCGATTCCACAAATTCATGAACTTAATATTGGCCACTCATTAATTGCAGATGCTGTATTTGTAGGTCTGGCACAAGCCGTTCAGCAAATGAAAGCTGTGATTAAGTCAGCACGTTAAGATCAGAATCGTTATGTCGAATATTAATTATGATGAACTGATGCAGCCGGTGATTGCTTTCTTGGGGTGTGAAACGCCCAAGGCATGGCTGAATGTGGCAGTCGAAAATCTTGAAATCTTGATGCAAGATCATGCTAATTGTGAGAAAAAAGCAGCCAGCACGGCCATGAACCTGATGTTTCGCTATAGTTACTTTGTCGATTTACAGGTGAAGCTTGCGCAGTTAGTGCGTGAAGAAATGCTGCATTATGAACAAGTGCTTGAACTGATGAACAAACGTGGACAGGCCTGGCAGAACTTAAGTGCGGGACGTTATGCCGGTGGCTTGCGCAAAGAAATCCGGACTTTTGAACCTGAAGCCTTGATTGATGTCTTGGTGATTGGTGCTTTTGTGGAAGCACGCTCTTGTGAGCGTTTCTACGCGCTGGCTTCGCGTGTGGATGATGAGTTGGCACGTTATTACCGTTACTTGCTTAAGTCTGAATCTCGTCACTTTGAGGACTATCTGGCTTTGGCGATGGATGTGGCGACCACGGCAAAATTGAAAAATCCGCAAGAGGATATTCAAAGCCGGATTGATCATATTCGTAACGTTGAAAAGCAGCTGATTCTGACACCAGATGACACTTTCCGTTTCCATAGCGGTGTTCCGGCTCAAGCGGCTTAATTGCAGTGAACATTTAAAAATCCTCCGTTCATGGGGGATTTTTTATATCCAGAGCAAATATATAAATGAGAATTATTTACATCTACAGGCTTAATCCATAAAATACAGCAGATTTCTTAATAACGATGATGAAATAATGAATAAGCTGGTAAAAGTCATGCCTTTTTTGATCTTGGGGGCGATCAGCAATACAGTCTTTGCACACTATCCTTATGTTGCCCCACTAAGTTATCAAACTTTTAACAATCACACTGCGATTGTATCTGGGTTTTATGACAATCCATTTGCCTCGGAAGTGGCGATTAAAAACTTTAAGTTTCATTATCATACGCCTACAGGCCAAAAGATTTATCTTGCAGATGATGCATGGACCAAAACACAAACCCTAAGTAGTTATAGTCTGGAAAATAAACAAGAGGGTACCTATCGGATTCGTGGCGAGAAACAGGGGAATAGCCTAAAGTATGCACAGGTTGCTCAAAAATGGAAAATGGTTCTAAGTGCTGTTCCAAAAGCCAATCAAGCCGCCAATCAAAATGTGATTTATCAGCAAGCGCTGAAGAAAAAAATGCCACAGAAAACTGTGAAGACTATCGATATTATTGAAACCTTTGTCTCACGGCGTGTGACGTCGAATCAGGTCATTCAGCATATCCATGCTGGCTTTGATGTTCAATTTATCACGCATCCAAATGCATTTAAAAAATCTCAAGCGATTCAATTGAAAGTACTGGATGATAAAAAAGGAGTTGCGAATTTAAACGTTGAGATTTTGGCACAAACGACAGATTTTAGTCGTGATAAAAAAATCTATAAAGCGCTCACAACAGATGCGCAAGGGTTACTCAACTTTAATATGCAGGAAAAAGGCCAGTACTTAATGAAAATTGATTATCAGCAGCCTTTCGAAATAAAAAAGAATGATTTAAAGCGTTATAAATATACCTTGGCTTTTAATGTAATGGATTAAGCCAAAACGAGCCTGAAATCATTCAGGCTTGTTTTATAAAATATTAAACGAAAAAAAGCCCACTTCGTTATGAGTGGGCTTTTTAGTATTTGGCTCTCCAACCTGGGCTCGAACCAGGGACCTGCGGATTAACAGTCCGTCGCTCTACCGACTGAGCTATTGGAGAATCTGAAAGCGATTATAGAGGGATTTTGACAGGGGTCAAGCAAAAACTGTCATATTTATAACAAATTCAGCCTGTCTGTTTTTAATTTAGACAATTGCATAAATTTTACGAAAAATACTTGTCAGAATAAATTTCACTTGCTAGATTAAAACCATAAAGTCGTTTGACCAAATGGTCAAACAGTGTGGATTTAAACCTACTTGCCAGCACAAAAATGGCTAAACCGGAGACAGCGAATGAATACGCTCAGCATCCCTCAAATTTTCTCTCAACTCACTTATTATCAAGAAAACTATCTGCAGATTATTGCAGATCCAGCACAGTATTATATTCCTGTTACAGATGCTCATATCAAGCTATGGCCCTTGGCGCAACAGTCCTTGTATCTAGGTGATTTGCTGCAATTGTGGTTTGCAGAAAAATGGTTGGTAGAAACTGAACGTCAATTTAGCTTTAAAGTGTTTTTGAATGCCGATTATCTGAAAGAGCAAAGCAAAGAATTATATATCTATGCCATTTCAGGTAATCTTTTGACCGGTACCAATCAATCCAAAGCTTGGCAGGCATCGACAGCGCAAATACAAGATGTAGAGCTGGCCAATGTGTCCAAGCATTATTTTGAGTTTCAGGGCTTAAGCCGACCACAGATCGCCTGTGTTCAAGCCGGACAGACGAAGGGCAATATTGCTTAGGTCATCGATTGAATGCTGGCCATAGGTTCTCCTGGTTATTCAGGGTGAATAATCATACAGGTCGCAGTGGCATGGGCATATAAACGGCCTTCTTCATCCAGAATCCGACCTTCAGCAATACCCAGATTTTTACTGAGGTTAATTGATTGTCCGGTCGCTTTAAGCTGCTGGTCTCGAGGAATCGGTCGGCACATTTTAACATTCAGATCAATCGTGCCATAACCGACCCCTGCTTCGAGTAAAGTATGAATCGCACAGCCTGTCACCGTGTCTAAAACAGTTGCTGCAAAACCACCATGCACGCCACCAAGCGGATTTAAATGCCGGTGATCGGCTTTGACTTTAAATTCTACGTATCCGCTTTGGATAACGGCAGGTTGCATCGACATGGTTTCGCTAATGCTTGGAGCGGGAATTTTCCCATCTCGCATCGCTTGTAATAAGGCCAAACCGTTCATTTCTTTTGGATTCATTCTGCTTTTCCTGTGATTATTCTTTAGCTGTTTCGATTTTATTTAAAAGTGAAACATCAATAATAGCAAGTGACATATTTTGATGTAATGTTGCTCATAGCAATAGTTAGTTATATTAGATGGTTAAAAGTTATTGTGGTTAAAATATTTATTTTTTTCAATGCTATTGCAGATAGCAGGAGAGTGCTATTTCTACCGGAAATAGAGATACTTTAGATATTCAGGAATTTCGATCAATGCTATGTGTGGCATACACTTTGGCTGCGATCATTTGTTTGATCTGCTTAAAATACGTTATCAAAAGCAGCTTGGAATGGCATAAAAAAACCCGCGATCAACGCGGGTTTTTAAATCAAGCGAATTGATTATTGTGCAGCTTTTTCAGCTTCGATTGAAGCAATTGCGGCGTCAACGCCTTCGATTGAATCAGCAGCTTTCTTGATGCGCGCAAGTGCATCAACCAACACTTCATCTGCAGTTGCATAAGAAATACGCATGAAACCGCCCAGACCGAATGCATCGCCAGGAACAACGGCAACGCCAGTTTCTTCCAGTAACCAAGCAGAGAATTCTGTGCAAGATTTCAAACCTTTGGCACGAATCAACGGCTTGATGTTTGCGTATGCATAGAATGCACCATCCGCAGGTAAGCAAGAAATACCATTGATGTCATTCAAGCCTTTCACAACCAGGTCATGACGACGTTTGAATGCTTCAATCATTGGCTCAAGAACATCTTGAGGACCATTCAATGCAGCTTCGGCAGCAACTTGTGAAATTGAAGTTGGATTTGAAGTGGATTGTGACTGGATTTTTTTCATCGCACTGATCAGTTTAGCAGGGCCCGCTGCATAGCCAATACGCCAGCCAGTCATTGCATAGGCTTTAGATACACCGTTTAACACGATTGTGCGGTCATACAGGTCTGGTGCAACAGTGGCGATGTTATAGAACTCATCTTCCCAACGAATCGGTTCATACATGTCATCAGACGCGATGAATACTTCAGGGTATTTACGCAGTACCTCAGCCAAAGCAAGAAGTTCTTCTTTGGTGTAGATCATGCCAGTCGGGTTAGAGGGACTGTTCAATACCACTAAACGTGTTTTGTCAGTGATCGCAGCTTCTAGTTGTTCAGGTGTGATTTTGAAACGCTGTTCTTCACCACATTTCACAATCACAGGTACGCCTTCAGCGATGATCACCATATCCGGGTAGCTGACCCAGAAAGGTGCAGGAATGATAACTTCATCACCTTTGTTCAACAAAGCCAAAGACAGGTTAAAGAATGATTGTTTACCACCACAAGAAACCAGAATCTGGTTTGCTGCGTAGTCTAGGTTATTGTCACGTTTCAATTTAGCAATAATGGCTTTTTTAAGACCTGGCGTACCGTCAACAGCGGTGTATTTGGTGAAACCGTTGTTAATCGCTGCAATTGCTGCATCTTTGATGTGTTGCGGTGTATCAAAATCTGGCTCACCTGCGCCCAAACCAATAACATTATGACCTGCAGCTTTTAATTCAGCAGCTTTGTTGGTCACAGCAAGCGTTGGGGACGGTTTGATGGCATTTACACGATCAGAGAGACGTACGTCCACGGCAGTATTCCTTCTTATAGGGATTAAAAAATAAAAAGCACATTATCTTAGCTTAAAATGCGAGGCATGGGGCAAAAGAATTTGGAAAACTTTGAGGAAAAAATGGTGTACTTGCAGAGCTTTATCTTGAACTCCGATGCCAAGGGACAACAGTTAAAAGGCTTGAGTTATCCAGTAAACCCCCATAAGCCAGTCAATATAAACTAAAAATGGCCACTTTATAGTGACCATTTTGTGGTGTTGTCTTGGTACTTATTTATTAAAGCGTGACAGATCTTCATCCGGACGCGCGGTTAAGATTTCAACCCCTGTTTTAGTGACGAGCAGGGTATGTTCATACTGTGCTGACAATGAATGGTCTTTGGTGACCACCGTCCATTTATCACCCAGTAATTTGGTTTTCCAGTCGCCACCATTCACCATAGGCTCAATGGTAAAAGTCATGCCTTCTTCTAAAATCATCCCGGTATCTGGCTGGCCGTAATGCAATACTTGTGGTTCGTCATGGAAAGTCGTGCCAATTCCATGACCACAATATTCACGTACCACACCAAAACGTTCAGATTCGACATATTTTTGAATCACGTGGCCAATATCACCAATGGTTGACCCTGGTTTTACAGTTTCAATACCCCGGTACATGGCTTCTTGCGCTACTTTACATAGACGGTTAGCAAGAATAGACGTTTCACCACCGACGATGTACATCATGTTGGTATCGCCATGATAGCCATCTTTAATCACAGTGACATCGATATTCAGAATGTCACCTTTTTTCAACTTTTTGCTATCCGATGGAATGCCGTGACACACCACATGATTCACAGAAGTGCAAATCACATGCTGGAAAGCAGGCCGACCTGGTGCTGCACCATAACCTAAGCAGGCTGGAATGGCTTGTTGTTGGTTAACAATATAGTCATGACAAATCGTATCAAGTTCTAGCGTAGTAACACCTGGAACAATATGCGGTTTGATCATATCCAATACTTCTGCCGCCAGTCGCCCTGCCACACGCATTTTTTCAATTTCGTCAGGGGTTTTGATAAGTCGACGTGGCGCTTGGTAAGTGTTGTTCATGATCTCTAAAAACTTTTGGAAATTTGTGTGTGACTATGGTATAAATAGCCGCCCATTTTATCAAATGCTTTTTCGTGAATAAATTTCACGGGCTTTGTGCGATGGGACAAAAAATCCGCACATATATCGACACATTACTCTGGGTGCTTCTAGGGATTGTTGTCACTTTATATGTGAGTTGCGTTGTCAGCTAAAATTTCGTCATGCGAGGCATGAAACGATGGTAATGGTATTCCCTTATCGAGTTTCATAACGAAGTATGAGGGGATTTTAGCTACAACCCTTAGGGACAGGGACGTTTTTTGACGCTACTGCGTTATGAATAGTTTATTTAGAATGTTAAATCTCACTATTCATGCCTTGTATCGCTAAAAAATGTCCTCTGTCGCAACCACTGATAAAATGACAGCAATCCCTTGGGTGGAGAATGCGGGTATATGGAGGCCTAACCCAAACTTTAAGGTAAAGAAAATGGCAGATTACAACGTAGGCATGCGCGACCTTCTACAAGCAGGCGCACACTTTGGTCACCAAACACGTTTTTGGAACCCAAAAATGCGCGATTACATCTTTGGTGCGCGTAACAAAATTCACATCATCAACCTTGAGCACACTGTTCCTGCGTTAAATGATGCTTTGAACTTTGCTAACAACTTGGCGAGCAAAAAGAACAAAGTTTTGTTTGTTGGTACTAAGCGCGCAGCTTCTGCAATCATCCGTGAACAAGCGCAACGTGCTGGTCAACCATATGTTGATCACCGCTGGTTAGGTGGTATGTTGACGAACTGGAAAACACTTCGCCAATCTATCAACCGTCTAAAAGACCTTCAAACTCAATCTCAAGACGGTACTTTCCTTAAGCTAACTAAACGTGAAGCTTTAGAACGTACTCGTGAGATGGAAAAACTTGAACGCGGTCTTGGCGGCGTGAAAAACATGGGTGGTTTACCTGACGCATTATTCGTAATCGACGTTGATCACGAAGCAATTGCAATCAAAGAAGCAAAGAACCTTGGTATTCCTGTAATCGGTATCGTTGATACAAACTCTAACCCAGACAACGTAGATTACGTTATTCCGGGTAACGATGATGCGATCCGTGCAGTAACACTGTATGCTTCTGCTATGGCTGATGCGATTCTTGCTGGTAAAGAATATGCTCAATCACAAGCGAATGCACAAGCTAAAGCAGAAGAAGCTCCAGCTTCTGAGGCTTAATGCGTTTGACGCAAGCTTGTCATTTTTGCGACATGTGATGGTGGCAAAGTAAGCGTTATGTATGCAGGCGGCCCATGAGAACTCCTCTGGGCCGTTTCTGTTCTAAAAAGAATTCATTTTCTACCGAATTTAGGAGATAAACATGACTGCAGTTACAGCAAGCATGGTTAAAGAATTGCGCGATCGTACTGGTCTTGCAATGATGGAATGTAAAAAAGCTTTGACAGAGGCGGGCGGCGACGTTGAATTAGCGATCGATAACCTACGTAAATCTGGTCAAGCGAAAGCTGCTAAAAAAGCGGGTAACATCGCTGCTGATGGCGCGATCACGATTGCTCAAGAAGGCAACAAAGCACTTCTTTTAGAAGTAAACTGCCAGACTGACTTCGTTGCAAAAGATGAAAACTTTGCTGGTTTCTCTGCGAAAGTTGCGGCTGCTGCACTTGCTGCAAACGTAACTGATCCTGCTCAAATCGCTGAATTGAAACTAGAAGATGGTGCAACTGTAGAAGAAGCGCGTATCGCTCTTGTTCAAAAAATCGGTGAAAACATCCAAGTACGTCGTGCGAAAATTGTTGAAGGTGCTAACCTTGCAGTTTACAAACACGGTCTTCGTATCGGTGTTGTTGTTTCTTATACTGGTGATGAAGCAACTGGTAAAGGCTTGGCAATGCACGTTGCTGCGTTCAACCCAGTCGCTGTAAATGCTGAAGGCGTTTCTGCTGAGCTTATCGCGAAAGAGAAAGAAATTGCTGAAGCGAAAGCACTTGAATCTGGCAAGCCAGCAAACATCGTTGAGAAGATGGTTGTGGGTTCTGTTGAGAAATACTTGAACGAAGTTGTTCTTGAGCGTCAAATGTACGTAATCGACAACGACAAGAAAGTTGCTGACGTTCTTAAAGCAACAGGTACTACTGTAGCTGAATTCGTTCGTTTCGAAGTTGGTGAAGGTATCGAGAAGAAAGCTGAAATGAGTTTCGCAGAAGAAGTTGCTGCTGCTCAGGCTGCTGCTCAATAATTCGGTAACGAATTATAAAGAAGCTCCACTTTGTGGGGCTTTTTTTATATCTGCATAAAAATACAATAAGTCGAAAGCGGTAGTTTTTCTTGGAAAATGCGAGTTTGCTTAGAAAGTACGCGTGATAAAATCAACGAAATTTAAAGAATTGAAAATCATTAATAGCGCATATAAAACCGACATGGGTATTGGGGTGATGATTGCTTATTGATTGCTGTATATCTGTGTTGATACCTAGCAAAACCAGTTTGAGTGGAGCTCCTTAACACAAAGTCAGCCAAGTCGCCACACCGACACTCATTTTGAAGCTATGTCTCAAGATGATCTCAATAAAATTTAGACTGCTTTTCAACATCATCAGGGTGCTATTGGGGTTCGATCTTATCGAACAATGATTGCAACGTTAGGTGATGATCATAAAGGATCACGCTATTAAGAGTTCATGCTTGAATGATCAAATTGTATTGGTGACATATAATATCGATTCCGCACCCGGCATTGGTTCGATTCAAAAAGATGATATTGTCGAATTTTATAGTGAATATAAATAGCGAGAAGGGGGATGTGGCGCACTGGATGCATCATGATTGTGCCCGAAAACATGTGTATGGCCGGTTAAAACATCAAGGAAGAACCTATCAAGAAGGTTCTTCTCATTAGAAAAAATGAAGAATGCTGCTAAATGCTCTTCATGTCTCGTATCTGGCGACTTTTCCAGGAAGGTGCTACTTTAGCTAAATAAGCATCCATGCACCAAATCGGGCCAATAAGAAGGAATTGAAGGTCTTTAAAGAAAGATGGCTTTTTGCCTTCCACTTTGTGGCCATAAAACTGACCAATCCAGGCAAAAACAAATAGGCCAACATAAAAACCGGCACCGACTGGCAGAATCCAGATTAACCAGGCCATGATCAATGTTAAAGCAGCCATTGCAACTGCCAAAACAATATCTAGTCGGGCATAGAAAATAAAAGCCAGAGCTAGCAGAAGGGCGGTCAGTAAAGCACTAAAGTGCGCAATAATGCCAATAATCGAAAAATAGATAGTCGGTACGCAGACCCAGTGAATCAGCTTATTGGTTTTGTTTTGATGACTGTCACTATATTCATCCAGCCATTCAGATATTGTTTTCATTATTCGCTCCATTCCATGAATACGTTGTGCTTGCCTGAAAATATAAAGCAGAATCTAGGTTTGGTCAAAAGTTAATCGTGCCAGAACGTGAATTTTATTTGGCGAATTTGCAACATTCAAGCTGTAATGGACAGGTAGCCGGAGATAAGAGGAACTATAGATTGATTGTCATTTTTCTATAACTTGAAGTTAATAAAAAAGCCACATTACTGTGGCTTTTGGTTAAATGTATTGCAAGTTAAATCTTAAGAATTTGGACCAGCGACACGCTCAATACTGACATTGCCAACACCGGCATTGGTAATGCCGAGTTTCTTCGCTGCGCCATAAGATAAATCGACGACACGGTTACCATGGAATGGGCCGCGGTCATTGACTTTAACCACTACGCTTTTACCATTATTTCTATTGGTCACACGAATATAACAGTTCAATGGCAGGCTACGATGAGCAGCAGTCATTGCATTCATGTCAAAGGTTTCACCGCTTGCAGTTTTACGGCCGTGGAACTGGCGACCATACCAAGAGGCTGTACCTGTCTGACTGAACTTGCGTACAGTATTAGAAGCCACGGTATTCAGTTTTTCAATCACTGAAGGCTCTTCTGCAGGAATTTCAATTTTCGCTGCAATGGTTTCACGGCGAACTTTATCGCCAGAACGCTCAGTGATTGAAAGGCTGTTCAAATTGGTGAAATTTGAATTGAAGCTTTGAGCTTCTTTATTTAATACACGCGTTGCAAGGCGCGAATTGTCATTTTCGTGATTAAACGAAGATGACGGAACCATATCTGCCTGCGATTGCGTCAGTGTGACTATCGTGGCAATAGCCATAAAATACTTCAAAATTGAAGAATGCATCGAATCAACTCCTAACAGCATATCGCATGGATTTGTTCATAAGTAACTGAAAAACCATGTAAACACGCCTGATATTTAACTTATGCAACTACATTTAACGAAATGGATAATATTCATGCCTGCAATATCCTGTCTAGTATTTAATTAAAATAGTTTAAAAAAGAACTTAAAATAAACAATGAGTGATTAAAATATGATCAATATTGTAACACAATATTAAAATTGATCAATATTTGCTCATAATCACTCATAAAAATGTTGACTTTAATAATTTGTATTAAATTCTCATGTTAACGGCTAGTAATTTCTGTACCTAATAACCACAATGCAGTGGCATACATTCGGCTGCGATTATAAGTAGTAATCACTTGAAAATTTGGATAAGTAATATAGTAAATATGCCCATAATTTTCTTGTAATTGAATTACATTGACCAAGTCTAGATCGTCAATTTGAACAATAGGATTCATTGGGCTAATCCCTTGTGTTTTTAACACACCATATGGGCTAGGTTGAGTCAGATCTTTGGCAATTACCGCATCCGGGTTCGAGCCACTATAACGGGCCGGAAAAGCAATCGGTTGATTACGCTGCCAGCCATGCTGGGCTAAATAGTTGGCAATCGAGCCAATCGCATCTACTGCTGAATTACGCAGGTCAATATGTCCGTTACCATCGTAGTCCACGCCGAATTTTGGAATATTACTTGGCATGAATTGTGGATAACCGACCGCACCTGCATAAGAGCCGACGATAGAAGAAGCTGAAACGCCATCTTTATAAGACCAGGCAATTAATGCCGCCAGTTCATCTTGAAAATACTGGGCACGACGCTCATAACCAAAACCTAAGGTGGCCAGCGCATCACGGGTGACAAAAGAACCCTTATTGGTACCAAAGCCGGTTTCTACCCCTAAAATCCCGAGAATGATTGACTGTGGTACACCAAACTGCTGTTCAGCGCGATTCAGCGTTTCCGCATATTGCTGTTTAAAGCGCACACCGCGTTGAATGGTCGACTCAGCCAGAAAGTTGGTTTTATAAGAATACCAAGGCTTGCTTTCACCTGGACGATTCATAATATTGATGATATTGGGCAGGTTACGCGCCCCGTTCATGGCTGAATCGACTTGCTGGGCACTCAGTCCATAATTTTGCATGGCAGTCTGTTTAAAACTGGCATAAGAGGGATGAGATTGGAAATCGTTGGCCAGACTGAAACTGCTGAGACCGAATGCGGTCAATGCGATTGAAAGCTGTTTAAATTTTTTATAAAAATTCGATTTCAACATCTTGGTACGATTTCCAATTTTTGATAAGTTGCGGGCAATGTTATTTGAATCATGCCATGAAAAAGATTGAGAAATTTTTTCAATCATGAGGCTGTAAAAACCAGATTAAAGATAACATTCGGATGATTAAGAGACCTAGATGCATATACAAAAATAGTGAAAGACTGGTTATTTTTGCGTCAGTTTGCCTTGTGGAGCTGCTTATCTGTAACAAGCTATTTCATTGAACATAAAAAAGCCTGACCGAAGTCAGGCTAATTTCAAAAAATCACTCTTAGATGATTCTATGCAGACCTATTCTGTATAGAACAAGGTGTCATGATATTCAGCCATGGCGCGAAGCTCATCCTTGTTCAGATTGAGAATGATTTTATCTGCAGCCATATTGATGGCCTTAATCACAGCAGAAGCACCAATATCTGCTGCCTTGCGTTTGATCATGCCGAGATCTAAGGTCTTATTAAAATCGACCATAAAGTGACGTACCGTCGCTTCACCAAACTGCTTATACAGGTTGCTAAACATTTGTTTGTCGATACTCTGACCGGCTTTTAGTTCCGCATAATGATGTTTTAAATTGGTCACCAGATTGGCATCCAGCGACTCACCAATACGGATTTGTCCTTCAGGGTCTTTAAACAGACTACGTTCAGAGAAAGCAATAGATTGCTTCACCACATCATTCGGCGCTTTACTCAATAACTGTTTCAGCAATACCGCCACAGTTGACTTGATATAGCCCGCCAGTTTTTCCGCAGTATCGCGCTTATCACTTGCAGGAAAACGACGCACCAGTTCCGTGAGAATCGCATCAATAATTTCATCATTAATCATCAATGCGGTTTTATCACGAAGTGGGTAAAGCGGCTCATTTGAATTTTTATTTTGTTGTGCAGTCTGAATTGTATTTAAAAGCTCTGCAGAAGGAATAAAACCAAAAAATGGCATTGTTAAACCTCAATGTTTTTATTGTCGCGCTAATCGAATAGGGCGAGGCATCCATGTTAAATCCGATACACGGCAAGGGTTGATATCCAATCCACCGCGGCGTGTATAGGTTGCGTAGACCATCAGCTTTTCCGGTTTCAGTTGTTGCCAGAGATCGGCAAACATCTGCTCCACGCATTGTTCGTGAAAACCGTTATGCTGACGATAAGAAATAATATAAGCCAAAATACTCTTATAACAAGGTTTTTTGCCCTGATAGCGTATAAATACTGTACCCCAATCCGGTTGTCCAGTGACTGGGCAGTTACTTCTTAATAAATGTGAATACAGCTGGATTTCAACTTCTTCGGTATGGTTCGCATCCAGAGCCAAAAGACTCGCATCAGGATGATTTTCCAGACGTTCCGGAATTAGTTCATCAATGCAGATGCCTTCAGGCTTGGCAACTTCCAAGTCATCAACCTGAAATAAATCTAACGTAATCTCTGCGCCAGCCGCAGCAGATAAATCTTTTTCCACCGTGGCGATAAAGTCAGCTTGAGATTCAAATTTGGCAAAATTCAAACTATTAAAGTAGAGCTTGAGTGATTTGGATTCAATCAGATTCGGCGAAGAAGCAGGCAGGCTGATCCGTCCAATTGCGACTTGCGGCACACCGGCTGAATTTAACCAGGAAATTTCAAAAACATGCCACCAGTCGGTGCCTTGCTGAATCGCTTCAACATGTGCGTATTGTTCACGGGCAGGCGCGCGCGAAATTGGAAACAGAACATCCGGCTGATATTCTGTCGGGTAATTGGTGTCTTTACCAAGGAGAGATTGTTCTACACTCATTATTCACGCATTCCTGAACCACGGGAGAGTAAATGATAGGCCAATGCATAGAGCAGGCCGCAACATAAGGTGACCACTGCAAGTGAAACAGTTACATTGACATCGCTATGTCCTAAAATGCCATAGCGGAAGGCATTGACCATATACACCACAGGGTTGATCAAAGATAAATTTTGCCAGAATGGACTTAAGGCAGAAATTGCATAAAACACACCGCCTAAATAAGTCAGTGGCGTTAAAACAAAGGTCGGGATAATCGAAATATCATCAAAAGATTTGGCATAGACGGCATTGATAAAACCACCCAAAGAAAACAGCAGGGAGGTAATCAATACGGTATAAATCGTCACAAACCAGTTGGTAATGTATAGATCCGCAAAAAACAAACTTACGGCACTAACAATAATCGCCACCAGTACTCCACGAATCACACCGCCCAGCACATGTCCCCAAAGAATGGCATGCATCGGTACCGGACTCATGACCAGCTCTTCAATACTCTTTTGAAATTTTGAACTGAAAAAACTGGAAGAGACGTTGGCATAGCTGTTGGTAATCACGGCCATCATGATCAGACCGGGCACAATGAACTCCATATAGCTATAGCCGCCCATGTCTCCAATCCGCGAACCGATCAGATTGCCGAAAATCACGAAATACAAGCTCATGGTGATGGCAGGTGGTAACAAGGTTTGCGGCCAGATCCGCATAAAACGGCGGACTTCTTTATATACAATGGTATATAAAGCTACGCTGAGTTGATTAATGTTCATTGCGCAGCTCCATCCAGATTTTTTTCGACCATTTTGACAAAAAGCTCTTCCAGACGATTGGATTTGTTACGCATACTGCGTACCTGAATATTCTGTGATTCCAATAGCTGGAACAGATCATTCATGCTATGTGCCTTGTCCATGGTAATTTCTAAGGTCATCGGGTCGATTAAATTAAAACGTACCCCGATAATCTCCAGATGCAAAGGTTCAATCGGTGCTGCAAGATCAAAAATAAAGGATTCTTCATTCAGCTGACTTAGGAAGCTCTTCATGCTGGTGTCTTCTTTAATCACACCACGATCGATAATCGCAATGCGGCGACACAGCATTTCGGCTTCTTCTAAATAGTGGGTGGTGAGAATGATGGATGTCCCTTGCTCATTCATCTCGTTCAAAAACTCCCACATTGAACGACGTAATTCGATGTCGACACCCGCAGTTGGTTCATCCAGAATCAAAAGTTTCGGTTCATGCATCATGGCACGTGCAATCATCAAACGACGTTTCATACCGCCCGACAGCATACGCGCCTGCGTTGCACGTTTTTCCCATAGGCCCAGCTTGGTCAGATAGAGTTCAGCCCGTTGCTGTGCAATTTTTTTAGGAATCCCGTAATAGCCGGCTTGCGTCACCAGAATGTCGAAAGTTTTTTCAAACTGGGCGAAGTTAAATTCCTGAGGAACCACACCTAAACACTGTTTGGCTTGGGAGGGATGGGTATCCAGGTTATGACCAAAAATTTCGACTGTGCCGGCGGTTTTTTTTGTTAATGAACTGATAATACCGATGGTGGTGGATTTTCCGGCGCCATTTGGCCCCAGAAGTGCATAAAACTCACCTTCTGGTACATTTAAGTTGATTCCTTTTAATGCCTGAAAGCCATTGCGATAGGTCTTTGACACATCTCTTAAGATCAGTGCATCAGTCATGAATATCTCAAATGGTGAAAAGTTGAGATATTGTGAGTGATCTTGGAAAATAAGCCAAGTGATTCACATGGAATTCTGTGTTGCTGTTTTGGAACATTGTATAAAGTCTAAGCATAAAATGACGAAGTTATAGATAGTTGCTTTACCTTATGATTTTTTTTGTTATGATGTGCATCGCGCGCTCATAGCTCAACTGGATAGAGTACAGGTCTCCGAAGCCTGTGGCGTGGGTTCGAGTCCCGCTGAGCGCACCATTTTCTTATTTCTTACAACATAAAAATCTCTCTAAATTAAATCTTTATACCAGATCGCTTTTCATAAAACATTTTATTCAGTGCCACCATATAGATTGCATTGCTTAAATCGAATCTCAAACTCTGTCTTTTCACTTTATTTGATACTGCTCAAAAATAATCTTAAAAGTTTTCAGACAAACAAATGACATGCTCATTTTCTTTTACTTATTCTGATTCTATATTTTGAGTTGATGCGCTAATTCACAACGGCTTTGAATATTTTGAATACGAGAGCTGATTGCAATGCAGAGTACGACTCTTGAATATCTTGAGGATGAAATAACTCAAATGTTTTAATAAACCCATTTTTGAACAGATTATTTGTTGAGTAAAATTCATTAAAATAATTTAAACGTGAAAATATTAAAGTGATTATCCTAAAATAGATTATGCTATTCACCAAGCTTGAGTAGCTGGTTTCTGTATTTTTTTGGGTAAGCCATATGATAGAACTACGACATTTAAAAACACTGACAGCGCTAAGAGAACATGGATCACTGGTTGCAGCAGCAGGAGATCTCTGTTTAACACCTTCAGCTTTGTCTCACCAATTGCGCGAACTCGATCAATGGTTCGGGGTTGAAGTGGTCAATCGCCGTAGTCGCCCTGTGAGTTTTTCTAATGTAGGTTTACGTTTGTTGAAACTGGCTGATGATGTGCTACCACAAGTACAGATAGCGCAAAGTGATATCACACGTATTGTGCATGGACAGACAGGCCGTATTATATTCTCGTCAGAGTGTCATAGTTGTTTTGACTGGCTAATGCCACTTTTGAATCAGTATCGTATCCAATATCCAGATGTTGATTTGGATTTTGCTTCGGGCTTTGAAGCCAATCCGCATGAATTGTTACAAACGGGCGAGTTTGACTTACTGATTACTGCCGATCCGATTGCACTCAAAGGTGTGGAATATTTCCCGGTATTTGAATATGAATCACGTTTGGTGTTGTCTAATACACATCCTTTAGTACGTGCCCAAGAGATTACGGTGCAGGAACTGGCAGAAGAAACATTAGTAACTTATCCGGTAGATAAGCATCGTCTGGATATCATGTCACGCTTGTTTATTCCTGCGAATATTTTGCCAAAACAGATTCGGACGACCGATCTGACTCAAATGCTGATTCAGCTTGTTGCCAGTGGTCGTGGGATTGCGGCATTGCCAGATTGGGTGGTAAATGAATATGAACAGAAGGGCTGGGTGACTTCGCGCCGTCTGGATTGTGTAGCCCCTGAAGGCTTACGCCGTACTTTATATGCAGGTTATCGAACTGAAGAAAAACAGAAAGATTACTTTGAGGGATTCTTAAAGCAGCTTGACCGATTCTCTAAAAAGCGGGCACAGTATTACACTTGATCCTAATCTCAAAGGAGCAGGCTCAATAATATGAATATTAAGGATTCTGTTCCTCTTCATCCTGATGTTGTTGACGGATTTGGTCTCTTTTTACCTGAGGGTCTTTATCTACGCCCAGCTGGCCGCGCTGCATCTCTCGATCCTGTTTTTCTTGTGGGTCCAATTCCTCTTCTGGAAATTCTTCATTAATTTTTTCATCTGGATGAGTCATCGCAATATACCTTTTCTAGAAATATAAATTTGTTTTGATCGATTTAATATCGGGTTTGAGTACATTTGTTTATTGTATATGAGCGACTTTATTACACTGTTGTTTTATAACTGATTTGATTTTACAAATTGTGATGCTTATAAGTGTGTTTATACAGTACATTTTAAATAAAAATTAGTGCTTTATGTTCAAAATAACAATGGATTATATCTATAAGAAAATTACTTTTAATTCGGCTAATTACAGCGGTTCCTGTAGAGGTTCGCTAATTTCTGAGTAGCGCTTATTATTCTCAATAATTTAAAAAAATAAATTTTAAAAAACTGAATAAATTAATAAAGGATGATGTGAACACATATTGAGCTAAATTAACTTAAATTAAAATTTTATAGAAATCATATATTTATTCTAAAAATATTTTCTTCTAAAAAGAATAATATTTGGAAATTAATAAGCCTGAAATAGCATAATTTAGTTTTGAAAAATGACAATTTAAATCTTGTATGAGTCTTCTTTTAGAAGTGTAAAGAGGGCTTGTAGGTCTGAAAAATGTTGCTATATTGAATTCATGGTAGGTCGTAAAACCAATAAGACGCTACCGATAAGTTGGACGGATCAATGACAGTTAGTTGAGTTTGATGTTGATCACCAAACAATAAATCTAGCACTAGCCATCCAACACAGAGCTCGCAGCAATGCGAGCTTTTTTAATGTCTGTTATAAAGCTTTGTTTAATGATTCCAGATAATTTCTTTTCTAATTGATTCATATAAAAAAGTTTACATTGCCAAATTCGCTAACATCTTGACGTTAAATAAGCGATTTAAGTGTGATATAAAAAATGGAAACTTAGAAAATAGAAAGGAGAGGAAAATGTCAAAGATTATTGATATAAAGGTGAAAGACCAATTTAGCAAGGTCATTGAGGCGAAAGCTTTATTACGTTCATTTGTAGAGCAACATCAGCATGATGCAATTGATCTGGTAAAAAAAATTGAACATATCGTGGTAGATGGCGAAACTATTTTACCGAGTATTGAACTGTTATTTGAAAGTCAAAAGTCTTCAAATATTTATAAAGTCGTAGAATAACTGGATCAATACGTTATACAAAGGTGAAAAAATTGAGTCCATCTATCCGATATTACAGGTTTAGCCATTAAAAACTCACCTTCCTGGTGAGTTTTTAATGAATGCAGAAAAGCAAAATTTATCCCCTATTAATAAAAAAGCCCACCGAGGTGAGCCAGAAATTAGATGTGCTTAAGTTGTACATTCACATCATATTTTTCAAATTCTTGCAGAATCTGTTTTAAGGTTTTCTGAGCGGTGATATGTTCGGGGCTTAAAGAAATTTCCTGACGAGTATTACTGTCAAAACATTCAATGGCTTGAATCAGCCAATGGTGCTCGATAGAGCTTTTTTGAATCACTACACGTCGCGGTTGTAAACTGTCACTGAGCTGGCGGGGCAGTACATAGGTAATTGCCAGTTGCACAAGTTCTAGTTCTTCAGCCGGACTTAAAAAGGTAATGACCCAATTGCCCACCTTGCTCAGTTGCATGGGGTTATCAAACGCATCGAATTCTAAATAATGTGGCATATAGCAACCAAGCGGATTTTAATGATCACTATATGGCGAGATTTTCAGGTTTTTTCTATCCCGCTTAAGTCTGATATTTCAGGATTTAAATTTAGAGATAATATAAATATAGTGTAAAATCAATTGTCTATATTTGAATTCTAAATCTGCTTGATTGCTAAAGTCACTCATTTAAGAGTTTAAAAGACTAAGACATGCTTATTCATGAGCTTGATTTTACTGTAATTGTGCCAAAGAAAAATTGATCTGTTTTAGAATGTAATTCAATTCTTGCGGAGGAAGTCGGCTTTCCTGCAGTGAGGTGATCCACTGTATTTGGCACATTTTTAAACTGCGCACATCCTGTACCTGTAAAATATGCTGAATTTGCTGTTTGGCCATCAAGCCACAATATTTTTGTAAGCTTTCCATCATCATATATTTGAGGTCTTCAAAAGATAAAGCTTGCGGTTCGGGTAGATGGGGTTGATTGTCTGGATTTGTTTCAATAGATGAGTTTTCTTGCAGCTCTTCGATAGGAACTAGGAGGTTTTTGCGGTTCTCGGTTACAGAAGGGACGGGCAGAGGTGAATTTAAGGGACGGTAAATCTCGGAATGCGCCAAATTGATTTTGGTATCGACTTCTGTGCCGGTCTGATGTGGACTGTTTGATATTATGCTGGTGTGAGCCGGAACAATTAAATCCATTTCACAAAGTTGCTCTAAAAGCTCGGCGGGAGCTAGTTGCTGCTTTAATCTCTCATGTAACAGATCAAAATCTTTGCTGCCGATTAGCACCAATAAGCGGCGTTGGCGTGCGGTCAAGGGGATAGAGCGATTCTGTAGCACCTCGACCCCACGTGGAGTTTTATAAAAATGCATCATAGCTGAATGAGTTGTTCACTAAATTCAGCTAGAGCATAGTCTGGGATAATTACAATAATATGAAGAATATATTAAAAAACAGATACTTGTTTTAAGGGGTTTAAAGCGTACTAATCGCGGTATTTTCGAGAGCCTTACGCAAATAAGGATCCAGTTCATCTTGGCGCAATAGCCATTGCACATAGTCGGCAGGAAGCTCTGCAATTGCGCTACCGCGATGTTTACCAAAGTTAATCGTACGTGGAATTCGGGCATCTTCAGAAGCATCGAACAGTTCCTGCATACTGTTGATTTTCAGGTGGTGTACGATATGCATCAGGATGTTGGCAGTTAAAATAATATCCATATCGGCACGATGCGCTTTACGGATCATTTCGCGCGCTCGTTCACTGCCTTTGGTAATCATATAAATCAGTGCAGAAATATTATGTGCTTCTGCATCGGGCCAGACCCGACGTGCTAAAGCCAGTGTACAAATCGCTTTAATTTTCGAGGTATCTACCCCACATTTTTCGACAGCACGAACGTCATAATCAATATTATGGCCAATCATATAAATCGTTTCATCTGGCAGGCGAAAGGTACTGTAATGTGGCTGACCTTCCAGGTCAGACTCCAGAATATGATGCACCGCCATGGCGGCAAAAGAAATGGGTTCGTCACATGAATAGAGCTGATCAAACAGGCGGCTTTTATCCATACTGATTTTATGGTCTACAATTGCGACAGGCGCATAGGCAATTTCAATGGGTTGACCATTTAAAGTATGCGTTTCGGTATCAAGAATAATGGCCTGCATGCGTTGAGCACCATAAAAGAAGAGACAGACTCATATTAACGATAAATTGGGAAAAAGATTAGGCTGAATATTAAAAAATATACTTTTTAGCGCAAAGAATGCTGTTAATAAATCCAATCTTGCTGCAGGTTAAGGCTCAGAACTCTCATGCAGGAAAAGATTTAGCGGTACACCTGAAATGTTCTAAGGGTTAACACGCAGTTGCTGTTCTAGGTTTATAGAGGATAAAAAGGTAAGCGGAACTTAGCTTGAATCTCATTTTAAAATGCTTGCAGAGCGCTCGAGAAAACCAGTCTTTTCACATTTCAAGCAAGACTAGATAGTGAAGGAATAAAAAATGCTCAAAATTTTAAAAGTTAAAAACTTTAACGCCAATTCAATAATTTGATTTTACTTAAATTGGTCATGATTTCTAAAGGCTGGAGCAATATTTATAAAAAACTGCAGAAAGTTCATGATCGAAAATGCAAAACTTCATGCTACAATACGCGCCAATCTTAGCACGGCTTAAAAGCCCTAAATCAATAGGACCTCGCTAATGTTTGCCAATATCTCTATTGCTGAATTTGATCCAGAATTAGCTCAAGCAATCTCGAATGAAGATGCTCGTCAAGAAGCTCATATTGAGCTAATCGCTTCTGAAAACTACTGCTCACCAGCAGTCATGGAAGCTCAAGGTTCAAAACTCACTAACAAATATGCGGAAGGCTACCCAGGTAAACGCTACTATGGCGGTTGCGAATACGTAGACGTGATCGAACAATTGGCGATTGACCGTGCTAAAGAACTCTTTGGTGCTGATTATGCTAACGTTCAGCCACATGCTGGTTCACAAGCAAACTCAGCGGTTTACTTAGCGCTTCTTAACCCTGGCGATACAGTTTTGGGTATGAGCCTTGCTCACGGTGGTCACTTGACTCACGGTGCAAAAGTAAGCTTCTCTGGTAAAACATATAACGCGATTCAATATGGTTTAAACCCAGAAACTGGCGAAATCGACTATGAAGAAGTTGAACGTTTAGCGGTGGAACACAAGCCACGTATGATCGTTGCAGGTTTCTCTGCATACAGCCAAATCGTAGACTGGCAGCGTTTCCGTGACATCGCGGACAAAGTGGGTGCTTACCTGTTTGTTGATATGGCGCACGTTGCAGGTCTGGTTGCTGCTGGCGTTTACCCAAGCCCAGTGCAAATTGCTGACGTAACAACGACCACGACTCACAAAACACTTCGTGGTCCACGTTCTGGTTTAATCCTTGCGAAAGCAAACGAAGAAATCGAGAAAAAATTACAGTCTGCTGTATTCCCGGGTAACCAAGGTGGTCCTTTGGTTCACGCGATTGCAGCGAAAGCGATCTGCTTTAAAGAAGCGATGGCGCCTGAATACAAAGAATATCAAAAACAAGTTGTGGTGAATGCAAAAGCCATGGCTGAAGTACTAATCGCTCGTGGTTATGATATTGTGTCTGGCGGTACTGAGAACCACTTGTTCTTGTTGTCGTTAATCAAACAAGATATCACAGGTAAAGAAGCGGATGCCTGGTTAGGTGCTGCTCACATTACTGTGAACAAAAACTCTGTACCAAACGATCCACGTTCTCCGTTCGTAACTTCAGGTATCCGTATCGGCACACCTGCAGTAACAACCCGTGGTTTCGGTGAAGCTGAAGTACGTGACCTTGCAGGCTGGATTGCTGACATTCTGGATGCGAAAGGTGATGAAACGGTCATTAACGCGGTGAAAGCGAAGGTTGAAACTGTATGTGCTAAATTCCCAGTTTATGCATAATCGGTTTTAATCGGAAAGGAGCTCCCAACCGGGAGCTTTTTTTATAGCTGTTAAAATGACGAGAAAAAATCAGGATTTGGTTTAGCGAAATTCGAGTTAAACTATATCTATATCGCACCATGATTCAGGCCTAATATTTAATAGCTGATGTTGATAGGACAAGAAAATGAGTCATCAACAAAATCATATTGCGTTTTTCTGAATCTGGCTTAAAGTCTTTTATAGACTAATCTCATTTTTAAATATTTAAAAGAACTGATTTATTCATTGCCAGCTTTTTAGATCCACCCTGTACATTCTGCTTAGTACCTGAAAATTTTTATGCAAATTTCAGACGAGCTCAGGTGTTGGTGCAATAAGCGCTGTGACTGAGATCATTTTCTTTAAATCTGAACATTGTATTTATAGGAATCATTCAAATATGGGCACAACCTGTATTTGGTGTTCCTGTTGGCTGTTGATTCATTAATTTTTTATTTAGGTATCTAACAAAGGTAATCAGGATGAATAAAACCACTATTATTTTATCTCAGCAGGATTTAGATCGTCTGGAAACCATGCTTGAGCATCAGACCAAGCTGAGCGAAACCATGATTCGTCTGGAAGATGAACTGGCACGTGCTGAAATAGTTGGCCCCGCGGAGATCGCAAGTAATATTGTCACCATGCATTCGCGTGTGTTACTGACTATTGCACCGTCTCCAGAGCCTGTGGAAGTCACACTGGTTTACCCACATGAGTTTAAAGGTGATAAAGGTCAGGTAAATGTGATTGCACCGATAGGCGCAGCCATTCTGGGCTTAGCCGAAGGTCAAACCATTGAATGGCCACAACCAGATGGCCACACCATGAAAGTGACCATTGAAAAAGTGCTTTATCAGCCAGAGAGTACCGGGGATTATCTCTGATATTGTCTTGAACGCATGCTCAAAAGCCATAGTAATATGGCTTTTTTCATCTATGATTTATGATTGATGTTCAAGAGTTTCATCAGACTAAGCTAGCAGTACAGCAAAATTTATCAAACACATTTGCTTTCATTGCAAAAAATATAATTAAAATAAAGATAAAACATGGATTTAGTTAAAGTGATGTAACGAATTTCTGGATAAATATACACAACGTGGTCTGTTTTTTTGCTACATTCGAGGATATTCAAGATTTTTATTTAATCTCTCTAAAAGGATACAGTCTTCGTCATGTCGCGATTTGAAGCTTTACCCGCCTTGACTGACATGTCTTTTGATCGTGAAGAAATACTGGCGATCAAACGTAATGAACTTGTGCCTGTACTGAGCCATCAATATGGACTGAATCATTATGCGGATTCTCTGATTCAGGCACAATCGGTGTTATTAAATGGGGTCGATCCGCATTTGACCCAACAGCTGAGCCAGACCATTGAGCAATTGATTCAGGCTTTGGCAGAATCTAAAAAATATCTGAAAAAACGTAAATTTAATGCACTACAAAAATGGCTTGGGATCGATCTGGATTATGGTTCGAGTCAGGTTGAATATTATCAGCGACTGGACCGTTTACTCGATCAAGCAGATCACCTAAGTCGTAAGTTACAGATTGAAATCCAGAAATCTCAGGCCCGTTTTCAGCAGCTTTTGGGTCTACGTGAGCAGATGGCCAAGCATATTGTCGCGGCAGACGAGTTTTTATCAGAATATCCGCTGTTCATCAAAAACCAGCATCCACTGGATAATTTTTCTGAGCGGCTTTCCAAGAAAATCAATACACTGCGTACCTTGCAAAGCAGTAATGACATTGCCATTACCCAGATGCAGCTTTCACAGCAGCTGTCCTTTAGCTTATTAGACCGCTTTAAAGAAGCGCAACAGGTCTTGATTCCGGCTTGGCAATATCATGTCCAACAAAGCCAGAGCAAGCACTCGACAAGTGATCTGGAAAAACTTGATAATAGCCGTGAAAGTCTGATTAAAACGTTAAAAAAATCCCTCGAGAAACCCTCGAAAACATAACAATATAAGGTGAACCATGACCAAGTCTGATTTAGTAAATTTACCTGTTGAAAGCTCGAATGAACTGGTCGAACAAAAATTTCAGCAAATGGATCTGAAAGAACTGGGCTTGCAACCTGCTGACTTTCAGGAAGTACTGGCAGCACGTAAAGAATTGCAGGATATGAGTCATAACAGCGTGGCTGAGTATGGTAAAAATATTGCGACCAAAACCTCGACCTATACTGATGAATTACTGAATCTGGTCCAAAATAGAGATCTGGATGCGACAGGGCAGAAACTGAATCAGGTGGTGCAGGTGGCCCAGCAACTGAATACCAGCAGCATTTTAAGTCAAAAGAAAAGTTCAGGTTTTTTTGGCAATCTCCTTAGCAAGTTCAAAGGCGCAAAAGGCAACTTTGATGCACATTTCAATACCACCAAAGAGCAGCTCGATGTACTGGTCAAAGAAATTGAAACCTCGCAGTCCGGTTTGAAAGCGCGTGTAGATACCCTGGATAAAATGTTTGACGGGGTACAGGATGAATATAAACAGCTCGGGGTACATATTGCTGCCGGCCGTTTACGTGAGCAGGAGCTACAGCAGGAAATCTCCGCTTTAACCGCTTTGCCGCAAGATCAGAGCACAACACAGAAAATTTATGATCTGAACCATCTGGCCAATAATCTGGAAAAACGGGTCAGCGATTTGCAGGTTTTGCAGCAATCTGCCATGCAAACCTTGCCGATGATCCGGATTATTCAGTCCAACAACCTGATGCTGGTCGACAAGTTTTATGCCATTAAAAATATTACTTTACCGGCATGGAAAAACCAGATCAGTCTGGCCATTTCTCTGAGCGAACAAAAGAACAGTGTCCAGCTGGCCAATACCATTGATGATGCCACCAATGAACTGCTGCGCCGTAATGCAGATCTATTGCATCAGAACTCTGTCGATACCGCAAAAGCCAATCAGCGCTCGGTAATTGATATCGAAACGCTTGAACATGTGCAAAACACCCTCATTAAAACAGTCAATGATGTGATTCAGATTCAGAAAGAAGGTGTACAAAAACGCACAGAAGCAACCGTGCGTTTGAAGGCTTTACAGGATAATCTGAATCACTTGGTGATTGAATCAAGTACGAGCGGATCAAAGCCCAACTAAACATTGTGGTTGAAGATCTAAAAGGAGTAAAGATTGCCTCCCTTAGATGAATATGCGGTGTCTCCTGGTGAGATCAAGCAAGGCGTGGTTGCGCTCAAGAAACGTCAACGCAATTTGATGTTATTAGGTATCACCAGTTCTACGGTATTTATTGCCTCCATCATTGGTCTATTTTTTCAGCAGGATCTGGTCTATGGCTTTTTTGGCCTGAGTACCGAAGTGCAGCAGTTACATTTACCGGTCAGTGTAGATGCCACGCTGGCCAGCATTGGTGATAGTCCGGATTATTTTTTTAGTTTACTGAGCTGGTTTGGCTGGCTGATTATTAAAATTTTTGCTTCTTTTATCGGTGCATTTTTTATCATTGGCCTATTAAAGAAACTGCGTTTCTTTTATGTGCGCTTTCAGTCTTTTGTGCTGAAATTTGTCGCCTGGCTAATTGCCTTTATCGTGATCTGGTCGGGATTAACTTACTGGCAGCATGATTTACGGAATGACCGGGATGATGCTTATCAGCAGGTGGTGTATTACGATAGCAATATCAATGACAGTGAAATTGCACGATACCTCGCCGATTCAGAGATTGCCACACCGGTAAAATCTTATTTACTGGCACAAACAGCACTTTTGCATAAACCGCAAGATTTATCGGCTGCAAAACCTTATGTATTCAATCTGGTAGAAGCAGAAAAGCAGGATGCAAAATTTGAGCAATATGGCTTTAAGCCAGAACAACTCTGGACCATGCAGCAACAGATCTATGGTCAAGCCATGACACCGGTTGCCAAGAGTGTAAATACGCAAGTACAACAGGCAAACCAGTTGAGTCAGATCACCTATCTGGTGATTATTGGAGTGGCCATTTTATCGGCATTTCTGAGTTTGGTTCTGTTCTTCTTGGCCAATTCAATCAAAGGCCGATCCTTGCGTATCGAGCAACGGATAAATTAATATTTTAGAAATGCTCCTGTTTAGGAGCATTTTTTATCTGCTGATGAAACAGTATAAAAATTAAAAGTTGAAAATACCAAAAATAATTATCAAACCAATGATCTAAAAAAACGATTTATAATATAAAAACAAACTGTTTTACCTATTTTGATTTATGCATTAATATCGCTTTATCAAATAAATATTTATTCCTTTGGAGCTTAGCAATGTTAGACCAAAATACTTCAGCTCAATTAAAAACACTACTCGAACGTCTGGAAAGCCCGATTGAACTGGTTGCGACTTTAAATGATTCCGACAAATCTGCAAAAATCAAAGAACTGGTAGAGGAAATCGCTGCATTATCTGATTTAGTCACTGCGCGTTTTGATGGCCAGAACCAACGTGCACCAAGCTTTGGTATTGCCAAAGCAGGTGAAGAGCCACGGGTCTACTTCGCAGGTCTGCCAATGGGTCACGAGTTCACCTCACTGATTCTGGCCTTGCTGCAAACCTCTGGTTATGCACCAAAAGTATCGGATGAAGTTCTGGAGTCGATTAAAGGTTTAGGAATCAAATCTGATTTTGATGTATTCGTATCACTCAGCTGCCATAACTGTCCGGATGTGGTTCAAGCCTTAAACCTGATTGCAATTTACAACCCGGGTACAACAGCCACCATGATTGATGGGGCCTTCTTTCAGGATGAAGTGGAAGAACGCAAAATCATGGCGGTGCCGATGGTGTTCCAGGACAACCAGCATATCGGTCAGGGTCGTATGACTTTGGAAGAAATCGTGGCAAAACTGGACACCAACTCTGCAGCAAAAGAGGCTGAAAAGCTCAATGCTAAAGACGCTTTTGATGTACTGGTGATTGGTGGTGGCCCTGCAGGGAATACCTCTGCGATCTATGCTGCACGTAAAGGCATTAAAACCGGTATCGTAGCTGAGCGCATGGGCGGTCAGGTCATGGACACCATGGACATCGAAAACTATACCTCGATTCAAAAAACCCAAGGACCTAAGTTTGCTGCTGAAATGGAAGCACACGTACGAGAATACGGTGTTGACATCATGAACCTGCAACGTGTATCTAACATCAAAGGTGCAGATGAAACAACGAATGGTCTGGTAGAAGTCACTTTAGAGAATGGTGCCAAACTTGAATCGAAAACGGTCATCCTGTCTACAGGTGCACGCTGGAGAGAAATGAACGTTCCGGGTGAGCAGGAATACAAAACCCGTGGTGTGGCCTACTGCCCACACTGTGATGGTCCATTGTTCAAAGGCAAACGTGTTGCGGTAATCGGTGGGGGTAACTCTGGTGTAGAGGCTGCGATTGACCTTGCAGGGATTGTAGAGCATGTGACTTTGGTTGAGTTTGATAGCAAACTGCGTGCGGATCAGGTATTGCAAGACAAATTAACAAGCTTGCCAAACACCACGGTGATTAAAAATGCTTTGTCGACTGAAGTGGTGGGTGACGGTTCACAAGTGACTGCACTGAAATACAAAGACCGTACGACTGACCAAGAGCACACCGTTGAACTTGCAGGAATCTTCGTACAGATTGGTTTGTTGCCGAATACCGATTTCTTAAAAGCAACAGCGGTAGAACTTTCAAATCGTGGCGAGATCCTGATTAATGAGCGTAACGAGACCAATGTGAAAGGTGTATTTGCGGCGGGTGACTGTACTACTGTTCCGTATAAGCAGATCATCATTGCCACAGGTGAAGGCGCGAAAGCATCACTGTCTGCATTTGATTACATCATCCGTTCAGGTCAGTAAAAAATAGCACCAAGGTTCCCCAAAACCTTGGTACTCGATCTCGATTATCTTTGTTATACCTTTTTATAGGAACTCCGGACGCTAACACCAGAGTTCCTTTTTTTATTGTTATATTTGCTTCCTTTTTTAGATCAGCCAGAAGCATCCCCAATTGCTTCTGGCTGTTTCTTTCCTCTGTACTGTTTTTGTTTTGACTCTTATTATTCAGCCTTCCCCAAGGTTGTCTTTATTCAATGCAATATTTATTCCAATGTTTGATCAGTACTTAAGACTGGAACAAATTCAAGACTTTAAATTTTTCTAACAGTTGCTCTTGCGTCTCTACATGCTCAGGATGTGGCACAATGCACTCAATTGGGCATACATCTACACAGGTTTGGCGCTCATAAAAGCCGACACATTCCGTACAACGGTTCACATCAATCTCATAGACTTTCGCACCCTCATAAATCGCATCATTTGGACATTCTGCTAAACACATATCGCAATTGATGCATTTGTCGGTAATCAGCAGCGCCATGTTTAACTCCCCTGATAAGCCAGTGACGATGCCGAAATATCTATAGTCGATGTCGGCAGATTGCGGATGAGCAGTGCATATTGCATATCTACATCTGCTGGAACCGGAATCTCGACGATATGACCTGAGCCTTTAGCCTCAGAAATCAGATTGCCTTTTTTGTCTTTCATTTCGGTTAAAACAAAGCTGATATTGCCTTGCGTCGTCATCAGCTCTAAGGAATCACCCACGACAAAACGGTTTTTTACATCAATTTTGATGGAGTTACCGTTACGTTCTAAGACTTCACCGCAGAACTGTTGATGGTCAAAACTTGAAGAGCCATTTTCATAATTGTGATATTCACTGTGCACATGACGGCGCAGGAAACCTTCGGTATACCCACGATTGGCCAGACCTTCTAATTGCGTCATCAATGCTGGGTCAAATGGTTGGCCCGCAAGCGCATCATCAATGGCCTTACGATAGATTTGTGCGGTACGGGCACAGTAAAAATAGGATTTGGTCCGGCCTTCAATCTTCAAGGAATGTACCCCGACCTTGATCAGACGATCGACATGTTGTACCGCACGTAAGTCTTTAGAATTCATGAAATAAGTGCCATGTTCATCTTCTTCGGCAGCAAACATGTCTTCATCATTACGTTGTAATAATACCGGTTCATCAAATTGATGCTGTGCTTGCATATGTGCTTCGTCGGCATCTTGAGAGCAGCAGCCTGAATCCAGATTTTTCACTGGAATCACATCACCAGTTTCATCTTCCTTCGCATCCAGAACTTTGTATTCCCAGCGGCAGGCATTGGTACACGCACCCTGATTGGCATCACGTTTATTCATATAACCAGACAGCATGCAACGGCCGGAATAAGCCATGCACAGCGCACCATGTACGAAAACCTCAATCTCCATATCCGGTACTTGCTGTTTAATCTCAGCAATTTCTTCAATCGATAATTCACGTGACAGAATCACGCGCGTGAGTCCCATATTTTTCCAGAATTTTACCGTTGCCCAATTCACTGCATTGGCTTGCACAGACAGATGAATATCCATTTCTGGAAAATGTTCACGCACCATCATGATCAGGCCCGGATCAGACATGATCAGCGCATCCGGCTGCATCGCCACCACAGGTTCCAGATCACGAATAAAATTTTTCAGTTTGGAATTATGCGGCTGGATATTGACGACCACATAGAACTTTTTACCTAGCTCATGGGCTTCTTGAATGCCAATCGCCAGATTGTCATGATCAAATTCATTATTACGAACGCGCAAACTATAACGCGGCTGACCTGCATAGACTGCATCTGCACCATAGGCGAAGGCATAGCGCATATTTTTCAGTGAACCGGCAGGTGAGAGGAGTTCAGTAACGGTCGTCAGGCTCATGATGGAATCGAAAGACATATAAAAAGTACGGCTTTATTCTAACCATCTAAAATTTGGATTCAACCCAGTAAATTACTCGGAAATAAGCCATTTAGAATAAAAAGAATGTTTTATTTTGAGTGAAATGAAGCACTAAAATTATTCAATATTCAATTATTTTCAGTCTGTTCGAGCATTTTTAAAATCTGGCAATGATCAATGGTGGTCGGGACATTACAACTTTTGCGAAGTGCAATCAGCTGTTGTTCGAATAGCTGTAATTCCCTAATTTTTTTGGAGATATCTTCTAAATGCTGGTCGATGAGCTGATTCACTGCACCGCATTCCTGCTGCGGATTCTGTTCGAGTTTAATCAGGGCTTCAATCTCTTTTAAGGACATGTCCAAAGCACGACAGCGTTTGATAAAAAGCAGCCTTTTCAGGGCTTCTTCACCATAATAACGATAGTGATTACTTGCTCGAAAATTCGGCTGTATCAAGCCTTTCTTCTCATAAAAGCGAATGCTATCTGTGCTTAAAGCAGTCTTTTTGGCTATTTCTGAAATTAAATAGACCGACATTGCTCGCTCCTGCTTGACCTTGGAGTTAGTCCATAGTTTCTAATTATTTTAACTCATTTTTTGCACGAAAGTATGGAAGATCAACATGGCCTGTAGCTGTAGTCATGAACCTGCTCCACCCAAACCTGACAGTAAGTTTAGAACGGCGTTATGGATTGCCTTGGTGGTGAACCTGACTTTATTTGTGGTAGAACTGATTGGTGGGGCCTATGCACATTCATCGGCTTTGTGGGCCGATGCCTTGGACTTCTTTGGTGATGCCGTCAATTATGGCGTCTCTTTGGCGGTCATCGGTGCAAGTCTGTACTGGCGCGCAACAGTCGCCTTGCTCAAGGGAATGACCATGGCCTTATTTGGCTTGGTGATCATGGGCAAAGTCATTTATGCCTATCTGCAAGGCATTCCGCCAGAGGCACTGACCATGGGCTTGATTGGCGTACTGGCATTGCTGGCAAATGTATTTACGGCAGTCATTCTCTATGCTTTTCGCGAAGGTGATTCCAATATGCGGTCAGTCTGGCTGTGTAGCCGAAATGATGCCATTGGCAATGCTGCCGTGATTCTGGCAGCAGTCGGGGTTTTTGGTACAGGCAGTCTGTGGCCAGATATAATAGTGGCGATGATTATGGCGAGTCTTGGTTTAACTGCGGGTTATCAGATTGTGAAGCAGGCACTGGCAGAACGGGCATTAGGACATGAGTCAGCCTGATTCTGAATATTTAAGTTTAATCATAAAGAAGCTGCTTAACGGGCAGCTTTTTTATGGCCTGTATATTTTAAATAGATGAAAAATAAAGCTTTACAAATCCACTAATTTTAGAAAGAATCATCCGCGAAATTTATAGAATAGCAATATAACTTAACCATTTAATTTTTATTGTTTTTGAGGGGGGACAATGAACTTCATAAAACTACTTTCACTTGCGGCCATGGTGCTGATGACGGGCTGTAGCTCTATGGTCATCACTTATGATGCCACCGGTCAGGTGATTGGATCATGTAAAGCAACACGCGGTCTGCTTTCAACTGCAAGTGCCCATTGTGGTGGTTCAGGTAATGCGATGGGTGTGAATTACAATAGCGTGGATGCCAAGACGGGTTTGTTGCCAGCACTGCCAAGTCAAAACCAGATTAATTTAAAGCCATAAAGAATACAGGGGAATATCATGAAATTATCAGCACTTATTGCACTGGCACTGGTATTAACAGGCTGTGCATCGACAGTGACTACATTTGACTCGCATGGCCGTATGATCGGTTCATGTAAGGCAGAAAGCGGTTTTATCATTGGTGGTGGCGCAGGCTGTTCAGGTTCTGCCAATCAGGAAGGTCGTGATCGTTAATTTTTTAACGCCGATTCAAATAAAAAACCGAAGCTTGAAGCTTCGGTTTTTTTAATTCTGATCATCTAAAATCAGATTTTATTTTTCCACGAATGCACGTTCAATCACGTAATCGCCTAGAACACCCATTTTAGGTGACTCTTTTAGACCGTGTTGGTCTAGAAGTGCAGCCACATCGTCGAGGAAGGCCGGGCTACCACACAGCATAGCGCGATCCGTTTCCGGGTTAAAACGTGGCAGACCAATTTTTTCAAACAGTTCGCCGGTTTCAATTGCAGTCGTAACGCGACCTTGGTTCGGATATTCTTCACGCGTCACAGTCGGGTAGTACACTAATTTTTCTTTCGCGCCGAGTTCAGAGAAGAATTCGTGATTTGGTACTTCATTCAAAATCAAATCTTGATAAGCCAGTTCAGAAATGAAACGGGTACCATGCACGATAATGATTTTTTCAAAACGTTCATAAGTTTCAGGATCACGGATGGTCGCCAAGAATGGTGCAAGGCCAGTGCCTGAAGATAGAAGATACAAGTTTTTGCCTGGGTTCAGGTCATCTAGCACCAAAGTACCTGTCGGTTTTTTAGAAATCAGGATGTCATCGCCGACTTTTACTTTTTGTAGAATGGAAGTCAGTGGGCCATCCGGCACTTTAATTGAGAAAAACTCTAACTCTTCTTCGTAGTTGGCACTTGCAATTGAATATGCACGCATTAAGGGCTTGCCATTGACTTCAAGGCCGATCATTACAAACTGACCGTTTTTAAAACGTAAAGCAGTGTCACGAGTCGTTTTAAAAGAGAATAAAGTATCATTCCAGTGGTGGACGTGAGTAATCTTTTCGACGTTAAAAGCAGCCATTAAAGGTCTCAATAAGTTATCAAATTAGAACAACTTGCTATTCTAAACTAAATCCATTCTCTATAAACTGAATATATTTAATTGAGCTTATCAAAAAAAGTGATGATGACTGAAATTAAGTTGCCGATTATTGGTTATATGCAATCACCCTATAAAGAAAAATTTGGTATTCCACGGCAGCCCAATCTGGTGCAGGTCGAAAGTTATATCGAAATGGTCGGCCCCTATAATGATTTGCTGGCATTTGAAGGAATTGAGGCTTTTAGTCATCTTTGGCTGATCTGGCAATTTCATGACAATAAAAACCAGGACAATAGCCAGTTTCGTCCACAAGTGCGTCCGCCACGTTTGGGCGGTAACAAGAAAATAGGCGTGTTTGCTACACGCAGCATGTATCGTCCATCACCGATTGGTTTATCTGTGGTCAAACTCAAAGAAGTGAGAAAGGTTGGCAAGCATGTTCAGGTGTATGTCACGGGGAGTGATTTGCTGGATGGCACGCCAATTATGGATATCAAACCTTATATTCAATATTCGGATGCTATCATCGAAGCACAAAGCGGTTATGCACAGGATGAACCATCACGTAAAACCGTCATCTGGTGTGATGAAGCGGAGCAGCAAAAGCAACAATTACTAGGAAATGGAAAAATTTCTGTGCAGACGATTCAGGAACTAGAAGCTGTCTTATCTTTAGATCCAAGACCAGCGTATCAGGATGATGAGGAACGGGTTTATGGAATGAAGTTTGCGGATTTAGATGTGAGGTTTAAAATAGTCGGTGATAGGGTAAAAATACAGGAACTTTAAGTTCCTGTACCTCCGACTTAGCTAACTTAGCTATTAATCAAGTAAACGATGAAAATTATTTACTGATCACGTTATTCATTTGTTTTCTAATTTCGCTTGAAGCTACATCATTAAATGCATTACATGCATTTTGAGTCAAATCATAAAGTTCTTGGCGAACTTGTTTCTCATGATTATCTTTTGCAGAAGTTATCAAACTTTGAAGTTCTGATAATAAGTTTTTGAAATCATATTCCTTTCCTGCTGGATGGTAATCCACTTCATAATATTTACTTTTATATTCTGCTAGACCCCATTGCTGATCTTCTCGGAGATCTAAATAAGCAATTGCATCTTTAAAGGTTTTTTTAGAATAGTTTTTACTATCAGTGGATACATCGGCCCATTCTGTTTTTAAGTAATCTTGTATATCTTCTTCAAGTGAATATTTATATAATTCAATATATTCTTTTGAATTTGAAATATCTTGAAATTGAATACATTTTGAGTTTGCTGGGAATTTTGCATTACTTGTTAAGGTGTAGAATTTTTCACCTAACTCCCCCATTGTATAGGTATCAAGTAAATTATATTTAAGTGTTAAATAATTATTGGGACTAAGTATTGGAGCAATATTTTTACCACTAATAACCCGAATCCTGCTTAAGCCGATGATTCCTTAATTTGAATTGTTGGCTTATTTCGATGGGTTAATTGATATGCACATAGTGAGGCGTAAATTCCACTCAGAAATCCATGAAGACTACGTGCTTTACTCGTCACTAAATTGTATTGCCCCTTCAATAAGCTGAATAATGTTTCTATTTTATTGCGTTGTCTTAGGTGATATTCATCTGATGCACAGAGTTGAATAGCCTGCATATTCTTCCGATGATAAGTAATTAAATCAATATCTTGATCTTTCAATCTAATTTTTAATTCTTGGCTGATGTAGCCCCGATCCCCGTAAAGTTTTGCTTCTATACCAGCAACCAATTGCTCAACCATTTTTATGTCAGCAACATGTCCATTCGATAAAGCAGAACAGGCAATTTCACCAAATTGATTCATTGCAATATGTAATTTACAGCCATAAAACCAGCCCATTGAGCTTCTACCACGTGATGCAATTTGGATTAATGATTTATGACGCTGAATACGTTGATTTTTACAAACTGGCAGAGTTGTTGAATCAGTCCATAAATATTGTGTACCTTGGCCTTTCATCAGTGCCACATGTAAAGCGTGTAGAGCTAATTCATGCATATTGATCAGATGAATCATCCTTTGATAGCAAGGCAAGTACTTAAATAAATGGCTTTTATCTTCTTTTAACCAGCTGAAAAAGGCTTTGAAATTATTGAAATGAGAGCATTTGTACCAAATGGCAATAAAGCAGATTTCTGAAATTGTAAGTTGAGCAGTTCTGATTCTTAAGGAACCACGGTTTTGTTTGAGAAACTCCCAATAAGTTGATTCAAATTTAAGAAAAAAATCATCAATTACGCAGAATAATTCGGTACTATTGAACATCAGGACGAGAGTTGTGAGTTTGGTGTGGTAACTCAACTGATGGCTCTAGTCCTCTTATTTTTCAAGTCAATTTCTTATCCGCGATTCGGGTACTAATATCAATTTCTTTAAATTTAATTATAGTTTGAAGATCTTTTGAGTTAATAGAGGAGTAGGGTGCTAGTTGCCATGTAGTGGCATTTGTTTTTATTATTCCATTTAACTGTCCATATTTAGGATGCATATTACCTGTATCGTATAATCCATTTTCGGTTAAAGAGAATGTATTGCTCTCATCCCAACCTGTGGTTTCTTCGACTTTAAAGTATAAGTTTCCTTGATCAAAAGTATTTTGCTCAATTTCATAATCTAAAGTTTCATCAGAATATTCATCAACAAAAAATGTAGTCCATTGTTGAAATGATGGGGGTGGTAAGATTAAGGCTACCTGTACCAGGGTTTGAATCAGAAGATGAGCCCCCACCACAAGCACTTAGCATGAATGCACTAAAAACTGCGAGTGATAAATTCTTAAATTTCATAAAAATCCCTATAAAAAATCGTAGTAATAAAATTGTTTTTTAAAATAAAGCAGACTAATTATAGCGAATAAATATCAAAATTAAATTTGCAAAATATATAAAAATTAACTATTTAAATATACTTAACAATCAAAATGTCATCCACCACAACAGCCCGATCAAAACCGCCATATGCAAAATCTGCACAGGCGCAAAATAAAGGACAAACTTCCAGCCACCGGTCAAAGCGGCATTAGCTGACTTGGCCAGGGCATGAGCACCCAGACCTAAAAGCAGGGCATAAATTAGACGCATATTGGAGGGGTCGCCTTGAACGACGACACTGGCCATCGCGGCATGAATCTCGAACAGAGAGGCGAGCAAGGTCCCGGCCAGTAAGCCGGCATCCCCGAGCCAGACCTCTAGTCCGTAAACTCCAGCCTGAATGAGTGTTAAAGTCACTGCAATAATCACAGCTTCTTTTAAGCTAAACATCTGGCTGTCTGATGACTCCATGCTCGGAGCAGGTTTTGCTTTGCGCAGTAATAAAAATGCACAGGCTGCCAGAAGGATTACCGCAACTAAAGAGGGCAAGAGCAGGATTTTAAGCCAGCTCCAGGATACGCCCCCGACCACAATCAATAGCAAAACAATAGTCGAGATACAGGACATCAGTGCAGCGCCGGCATTCGATCGTGCATCCATTTCACCTTTACGGACCTGTAAGCCCAACTGTGCGATGGTGGCTGTACTGGAAACAAAACCGGAAGCGATGGAGGATAGCATCAGGGCATTTTTAGTCGAAAAAAAGCGTTTCGCAATATGCGCCAGAGCTTGTACCACTAAAATTAAGGTCAGTAATTTTAAAATAAGATAAGGGTTAAGCACTTCGCCCCAAAAAGGTCGGTCAGGGGTAAGCGGCAGACCAATCAAAATCAAGGCCAGTAATAACAGTCCATCCCTGAACTCGGCTTCTTTGATCCATTTTCCGGCAATATTGTGCATGGTATGTTTGGCCATCAAAATACCGGTTAAGAGCACAGAAAGACCGGCTGCCAGAGGAATATTCCACAAACACATGGCGCCAATAAAATAGGTCATCACAAATGCAAGCTCTGTGGTAATGCCTGGGTCATCTGGCTGATTTTTGATGGATAAAATGACCATACCACCCACGATCAAAGCACCTATTACAGCAATCACGATTCCAAACAGGAAACACAGTGCGCCCAATAAAGCACAGATCGCAAAGGAACGTAAGCCGGCAAAACTTGGTTGCTGTTCGCGTTGCTTATGCCGTTCCCGCTCCAGACCAATTAGCAGGCCGCAGCCCAATGCCGAGGTGAGTATCGTGAGCAGTTCATGAAAAGAATGCGCATGCAGGGGAACCGCAGTCAAATCCATCTGTGACCTCAGCAAGCTAAGAGTTGATTATTTAAAAATATATGCGACCAGATAGAGTTTGCATAGACCAAAAATGTTGCAGTGGCGATCTAAATTCATTATTTACTTTCTTTTTGAGATTGAAATAGAAACGTACATTCGACAGGTCGGGAGCATGCGAAAAACTGCAAAAACTTGTTATAGTGGAGGCAAGTTTGGGGACTGATAATAATGAAATTTGACTTTGAAATTGATACGGCATGGTGTTTAGAGCAACTTTTTAAAGACGGTAAAATCAGTGAACGCGACCGAATGCTGGTACAGACGACGCATCGGCAACGTGAACAATTAAAATGGCATCCTTTGCAGTGGATCGCCAATTTTCATCTGGTCGATCAATCCCATTCTCAAACGACACTCACCCTGAACCGTTTATGTCAATGGCTGGCAGAAAAAACCGGCTTGATGTTCTATATCATTGATCCGCTCAAAGCTGATGTGCAGGCATTGACCAATGTCATGTCACAGGAATATGCATTACGTAACCGTATTCTGGCAGTAGAAATTCAGGCAGACAAAGTTCTGATCGCCACGGATCAGCCTTATAAAACCGAATGGGTGTCGAATCTCGAGCAAAATATTTCCCCGAAAAAAATACAACGGGTATTACTGAATCCGGAACAGTTACAACGTTATATTACTGAATATTATCAGGTCAGTCGTGCGGTCAGTGGTTCACAAAAATCCTCTGCCTATGACCGGGAAAACAAAGGCGTCGAAGCCTTGCTGCAACTGGGTGATTCGCAAAATCCGGATGCCAATGACCAGCATATTGTCAAACTGGTGGACTGGGTGCTGCAATTTGCCTTTGAGCAGGGTGCCAGTGATATTCATATGGAACCGCGCAAAGGTACGGGCAAGATTCGCTTTCGAATCGATGGGGTGTTGCATACCATTTATAACATGCCGGCCAATACGCTGACAGCGGTGATTTCCCGAATCAAGATTCTGGGCCGGATGAATGTGGCGGAAAAACGTAAACCGCAGGATGGCCGCCTGAAAACCCGGACACCGAAAGGACAGGAAACCGAATTGCGTCTGTCGACCTTGCCGACGGCATTTGGTGAAAAGCTGGTAATGCGGATTTTCGATCCGGAAGTACTGGTCAGAAGTTTCCAGCAACTCGGTTTTGAAGGGCATCTGCTCAATGACTGGAATACGCTGACCAGTCATAGTCACGGCATTATTCTAGTCACAGGGCCAACTGGTTCCGGTAAAACTACGACGCTTTATTCAACCTTGAAGCAGCTGGCGACTGAACAGGTGAATGTCTGTACCATTGAAGACCCGATCGAGATGCTGGAACCTAGCTTTAACCAGATGCAGGTCAATAATGGCATTGATCTCGGTTTTGCTGATGGCGTGCGCGCATTGATGCGTCAGGATCCGGACATTATCATGGTCGGTGAGATTCGTGATCAGGATACTGCCAATATGGCGATCCAGGCGGCACTGACCGGCCATCTGGTGCTATCTACCTTACATACCAACGATGCGCCGTCGAGTCTGACCCGTTTGCATGATCTGGGCGTACAACCATTTTTGACCGCAGCCACCATTCTCGGGGTATTGGCCCAGCGTCTGGTGCGTAAACTGTGTCCGCATTGCAAGCAGGAAAGCTTCTTGAATGAACAGGAATGGCAGCATCTGGCGGCAGATTATCCACTACCACGTCCGGAATTTGTCTTTAAAGCAGTAGGCTGCGAGGAATGTCGTCACACCGGTTATAAAGGTCGTGTCGGGATTTATGAATTTATGCCCCTGAGTCTGGAAACCAAGCAGTTGATTGGGGCCGATGCCAATTTGAACCAGTTACGCCAGCAGGCCAAAAAAGAAGGGGTAGAACCATTGCGTATTGCCGGCGCACGTAAAGTCATGGAAGGAATGACCACACTGGAAGAAGTCTTGAGAGTGGTGCCCTTAAATTAATTTTTGAAAATGAGGGTTTCTTAAGATTCAGCTCATCTTCGGCTGTTTTAATTGCATTATCGAAACCAAGCACAGATACACATAGAGGTATATGTAATGAAAATGATGATGAATACCGTTTTAGCAGCCACCCTGATGGGTTCAATCGCGACAGCAGCTGTAGCGAGTAACGAAACTGTGAATCAGCCCGTGGTAAATCAGGCCGCTTTTGCTCAAGTCACTACCGTTAAACAGGCTTTGGGCATGAAAGATGATAGCAATGTTCAGCTTAAAGGCTATGTGGTTAAAGCGGTCGGTGATGAAAAATATCAGTTCCGTGACAGCACCGGCAGCATCACCGTAGAAATTGATGATGAACTTTGGCAGGGCAAACCGATTTCCGCCAAAACCCCAGTGACCATTATTGGTGAAGTGGATATTGATTACAAACCGGCAAAACGCGTTGAAATTGATGTCGAGCAGCTTCGTTTCTAATTTTAATATGAACAGCTGAATTGAATCTGAAGCTTGCTCTGGATTCGAGGGTTGTAAAAAACCACATGCAAATCATACAAAAAAGCATGTGGTTTTTTTGAGTCTGGACATTTTTCAGGGCAAGATAGACAGATTGGCAAAGCGGAGCACAGCATGCGTATTCTTTTGGCAGAAGATGATCAGTCTCAGGCAGAAAGTATTCAGACCTGGCTGGAAATGGACGGCTATGTGATTGACTGGGTCGAGCGTGGCGATCATGCCATTTTGGCCATCGAACAACATCACTATGACTGCGTGTTACTGGATCGTGGACTTCCCAATGCAACGGGAGACGATATTCTAAAAAGCCTGCGCAGCATACAGAAAGATACACCGGTAATTTTTATTACCGCCCGGGACAGTATTGATGATCGGGTTGAGGGACTGGATCTTGGTGCCAATGATTATCTGGTCAAACCTTTTAGCCTGGAAGAGCTTTCCGCCCGGGTGCGTGCGCAGTTAAGACTGAAACAGAAAACGCCAAATCATATTCTGAAATGGCAGGATTTAAGTCTGGACACCCAGGCCAAGGCTCTGAATAAGGCTGGTCAGGCAATTGGTCTGACCGCGAAAGAATTTCAGATTTTATATAAACTGATGCAGCAGCCGGAACATATCATTACCCGCGAGCAACTGGAAGAATCGCTATATGCCTGGGGGGATGAAATTGAAAGTAATGCCATTGAAGTGTTTATTTACCAGTTACGTAAAAAAATTGGCAGCCAGATGATTAAAACCATCCGTGGTTTGGGTTATCGCATGCATAAACCCGAGGCATAAATATGTCTGCACCAGTCTCCCTGCAAACTCGCCTGATCAAGAATGCCATGCTGAGCTCCATGCTGGCAGGATTGTTGGCGTGGTTGCTGTTACTCGGGGTTTCAAGTTATCAAGCCATTCAGCTGCATGACGATTTGATGGAACAGATTGCCGAGTTATTACTTGGGGATGTCAGACAGGCCAAAGGTGATCAGGTCGATGAAATCAGCGAGCAATTCGATATTCAATATGCGCTATTGCTCAATCAGGATATTTTGACCACGTCCATCGATGATGATTTGATTAACAGTGTGCGGGTTAATGAACACAGTGGCTTTCAGTTTGCTTATGAAAATGGCCGTTTTATCCGGATTTTAACTGCTAAAGAGGATGGCTTGCAGGCCAAAGTACTGCAGCCTTTATCGGTACGTTTTAACGAGTTATGGCAAACCACCTTCAGTTTTGCCGGAATTTTACTGATACTCTGGTTATTGCAATGGCTGATTTTACATGTGGTCGTGAAACGTCAATTACAACCTCTAAATAATATTTCCCGCGCCATAGGTTCCAAGTCGGCCGAAGATTTAAGTCCGGTCAACAGTCCAGATCCTGAAATCACGGAATTGCAACCGATTGTGCAGCAGTTAAATGCCATGCTGAACCGGCTGGAAAAATCACTGCTGGCCGAACAGCGCTTTACTGCCGATGCATCGCATGAATTACGCTCGCCGCTTTCTGCCATTCAGATGCGTTTGCAGGTATTGAAACGTCAATATCAGCACGATGCCCAGTTGCCGCAAGCCCTGCAACTGATTCAGAATGATGTCAATCGTGGTACGCAAGTGCTGGAGAATTTACTCTTATTGGCACGTCTGGATCCTGAAAAAGCAGAGCAGTTGCCGCAACAGGCCGTAAATCTGAAAATGATTGTTCAGGAGGTATTACAGGCGTTGCAGCCTTTTGCCGCAGAGAAACAGATCAAATGGCAGCTGAGCATAGACGACGGCCAGATCATGGCAAATGCAGAATTAATTTTTAGCTGCATTCGTAACTTGGTGGATAATGCAATTCGCTATACCCCAGAACGAGGTAGGATTGAGATAAAAACAGATGTTGATGCCGCAGGGCGTTTGCGCTTAGTGATTGAAAATTCGGGAACAGGCATAGCACGGGAAGTATTGGTACATCTGGGAGAACGATTTTATCGTGCTTTAGGCACACGTACCTCAGGGTCGGGTTTGGGGTTGTCGATTTGCCGTAAAATTATGCAATTACACGCAGCAGAAATTGAGATTGCGGCCTCTGATTTGGGTGGACTGAAAGTTATACTCAGTTTTGCCAAATCTTAATTCAGTTCGCTAAAAAAGCAGTATGCGCTGATTCATACTGCTGGTTCCCACGTTTATTATGATTAGAGTGTTATCGTTATTTTGTGAGGATCAGGCGATTATTACGGGTCAGGCGTAAACGGTATTCTTCACCAGCATGCATAATTCTAATTTCACGCCCAAGTGCGAAAAGATTATTTGAGTGCAGCATGGGTAGTGCATGATGGCTATCGTTATTACGGCTAAACAAGCTAAAAGGTGCGTTCATTCCATCGACTCCGTGGTATCTGTTTTGGATTGATTTAAATGATAATCATTATCGAATAGGTCTGTCAATGAATAATTCTGTAATTTATAAAATAGAGCAATTTGCTTACAATCTGTAAAACTTCGAGTGCAGTAAAATGATGTCTAAACCCAATATTCATGTTGCGATTTCAATCTTATTTCATAAAAATCAAGTGCTTGTGGGGTGGCGAAAAGCCAGTCAGCATCAAGGCAACAAATATGAATTTCCAGGTGGAAAAGTAGAATCGGGTGAGCAACCGGTTGAAGCCTGTCGACGTGAAGTGCTGGAAGAGGTCGGGATTGATCTGGATCAGTGGCATGCATTCGATTTTATCTGTCATGAATATGAAGATGTCATTGTCAACCTACATATATTTCATGCGTCAGTGTCTGAGTCACAATTGTCAGGAATTCAACCACCCTGGAGCTGGTATGCGCGTGAACAGCTGAGCAGTCTGAATTTTCCCAAAGCCAACCAGTCCATGCTGCAAAAGCTGCAATGGCCACAACGTATTAAGATCGCAGATGATCTGGCGATTTTACATCAACTTGATCCAGATCAGATGCTATATTGGCGCGTTGAAATCACACCTGAACGGGTCATACAATTACAACAGCTTCCGATTGAACAGCTTTCCAAGCTCATGATTAATCAGGAACTCTGGTCACAGCTCAATGAATTACAGCAGCAAACGATTCGAAGCATTCACTTGAAACAATCGCAATTAATGGCTGTGCAACCCGGCCAGTTGATGCGAGGTTATCGTTATATTGCAGCCTGTCATGATCTGGCGGCATTACAGCAGGCTGAGCAGGTGGGCTGTGAAGCGGCTTTGCTCAGTCCTGTACTTGCAACACAAACGCACCCGGATACTTCGCCACTAGGCTGGGAACAATTTAAACAGATGGCAGCACAGGTACAGATTCCGGTTTTCGCTTTGGGCGGGCTGAAAACAGAAGATCTGAGCTATGCACAGAGCCAGCATGCTTACGGTATTGCCGGTATACGCAATATCTAGGTAAGCTGCTTTCCATTAGTAAGCATTTAGACAGAGACTAAAGTCCTTTTAAAGCCTGCTGGGCGTTTTGAATTGCTTTGGTATTTTTTTGCTGTTGTGCTGCTTTTAAACGGACCTGCCAAAGCTGTTTCTTCATCGCATTGGATTGTGCATAACTCAAGCCACGCAAGGCAAACGCATCTGCACGTGTAGCTTGATTTTTACGATTAGCGATCATACCTAAATACAGGTAAGTTTCAGGCGCTTGAGGTGCCAGGCGTTGGGCTTGTACAGCTGCGGTTTCAGCTTGAGAAAATTGCTGTTTGGCATAGGCCTGCTGGGTTTGCTGCATAAGACGCTTGAAAGCAGGCAGATTACGGCCATCATCAAATTTCTGGTTTTTAGGCTTTTGCTCAGGAATTACAATTTTCTGGCGTTTGATTTCAGGACGGTCATAAGGCGTAATCACGACGCCGTCTGGGGTCTGTGGTTTAGGCTTTTCTGTTGCAGGTTTGGCTGGAGCAGTCGGCTTTTCTGGTTCTGGAAAGCTTTGGCAGCCCACCAAACTGAGGATGAGCAGGCCAGGGATGATTTTTTGTAACATAAACATAGACTCAATTAATGGCTATAACTTCCACTCGCGATGATACGGGTTTCGTTGGCAAGATCGCGTTCTATTTCTGTTTCACTTTCTTGTATATAACGGCTGATATCATCCATCTCGTCCGGATTGGAAGAAGAAGGTTCCGAGTCGATGGTCACTGGTTCCGTCACGTAGCGCGAGAGACCGCAAGGGGTGGCCTGATTCGGTAGCGAATGCTGCGAAATCGGAATATACATGGCACCTTCACAGCCTGGCGCAGACAACAAGCCGGTATAACGATCCAGCCAGTGCCATTGAATTTCATTCGGTTGTGGCAGATTGACCGGCTTCTGGCGGAGCTGTTTCATGACATTGACCCAGACTGGAAGTGCACCAGAGGAACCGGTTAAACCAGTCACTTTGTTGTCATCCAGACCCAGCCAGACCACGGTCATATAATTACCTGAATAGCCGGCAAACCATGAATCACGGCTATCATTGGTGGTGCCTGATTTACCTGCAAGATTCAGATTACTCGGCAGACTGTTATAAGCTGCGCGGCCTGTACCACTCGACATGACCTGTTGCAGGCCATAATTCAGGGCATAGGCTGAAGCCGGGTCAATGGTCGGTTGTACGCTTAAGCTATAACGGTCGAGTATCCGTCCATTGGCATCGACCACAGAACGAATTGACTTGGTTGGATATTTAAAGCCACCTGTGGCGAAGTTACCATAAATATTCATCACCTCCATTGGCGACATATCCACCGCACCTAAATAAATAGACGGATAGGATGGAATATCGGAAGTGACGCCAAATTTTTTCAGATGATTAATAAAGGTAGACAGACCAAATTCTTGTCCTAAACGTACAGTAGACAGATTGTAGGATTGTGACAGCGCTTGTGACATCGGTACGACACCATGTCCACGGCCACTGTAGTTTTTCGGCGTCCAGGTCTTACCATCACTTTGTACACTAATTTCACTGTCTTCAATCGGACTGGCCCAATGGTAACGATTTGATTCCAGTGCACTCAGGTAAATCACAGGCTTTAATAATGAACCCACCTGACGTTTGGCATCTACTGTACGGTTAAAACCGGTAAAGTCTTGAGTCGAGCCGACTGCTGCAACCAGTTCACCATTTTCCGGATGTGATACCAAAACTGCACCCTGCAAGTCTTTTAAACGGCCCGGATTAGATTTGGTTAAACGTGCGACTGTCTGCTTAAAACTGTCCTGAATTCGGGTTTGAGCCAAAGGATCCAGCGTGGTGAAAATACGCAGACCCTGATTGGTCAGGTCAGTTTCCTGATAGTCAGTGCGTAATTGACGACGCACAATATCCAGGAAGTCCGGGAAACGTGCAGGGCCCAAGGTTGGTTTTGAAATCACGTTCAATGGACGTGCGGTTTCTTTTTCATATTGTTCTTGGCTTAGATAGCCCATCACCAGCATATTATTCAGGACGATATCACGGCGTTTTTTCGCACTTTCAGGATTACGCCATGGGTTATACAAGCTTGGGCCTTGTACCAGACCGACTAAAAAAGCCTGCTGGGAAATATTCAGTTCACGCAGTGGCAGACCAAAATAAAACTGAGAAGCCAAGCCATAACCATTAATTGAATAGTTACCATTTTGGCCGAGATTCACTTCATTTAGATAAGCTTCCAGAATTTCATTCTTGTCATAATGTAATTCAACCAGCATGGCCATAAAGGCTTCATTGACTTTACGCTTTAAGGTACGCTCAGGCGTTAAATAGAAATTTTTCACCAGTTGCTGGGTTAAAGTCGAGCCACCCTGACGTTTGCCACCGGTAATATTACTGACAACAGCACGTGCAATACCGCGTGGAGATACGCCATGGTGTTCATAGAATTTACGGTCTTCAGTTGCGATGAGCGCTTCGATCAATGGTTTAGGCACTTTATTCAGTTTGATCAGTACCCGGTCTTCGTTATGCTGTGGATAAATTCCACCAATCAATAAGGGTTCCAGTCGGGCAATACCGCTAGAAGATGGCTTGGTGGCGCTGACCTCAGTCACTTGGTTAGCATTAAAACTCACTTTCAGAACTTGTTCCGGTTCAACCCGATCACCAAAATCAAAGCCACGGGTATGTACATATAAAGTATTTCCCGTAGTGACAAAATTGCCCGACTTGGCATAACTATCCGAGTTTTTATAACCGAGTAATTTTAATTCTTGTTGGAAATCCTGCTGACTGACTGGGGCATTGACGTACACTTCCATTGGACGTGCGAAGACTTTCGCCGGAATGTCCCAGCGTTGACCTTCAAATTTTTCGCGTACAATATTATCTAATTTAATCAGGTAAATACTAAATACGACAAAGATGGAAATGACTAAAATCGAGAAAATTAAGGCAAAAAACCCCATGCCACGTTCAGATTTCATAAATACTTATAAGATCCTGTGAAATTGTACTAATCATGCGAAGCTTTTAATCATTTTGCAATATTTAATCAATAAATGCGCTTAAAATTAAAATCAAAGCCCACAATTTCTCCTTAATTCAAATATATTTCAAATAATTTGCGACGAGCTAGCATCCTGTTATAAATTATCATCCAGGTATAGCTTAATGCTATGATATGCAAGATCCGTAGCGGAGCGACGACACTGGTGCAAATTTCCCATAAAACCTTTCGAAATATCGGGTTAATAGGACGTCCTGATAAATCATCGGTGGTTGAAACCTTATGTCTTATTCATGATCATCTTCTGAATTTAGGCTTACATCCTGTTTTTGATGCAGCGACAGCTGAACTCGTTCCATATAACAATACCCAAACTGTCAGTCGTGCTTTACTTGGTGAAGTCGTTGATCTGGTCATTGTGGTAGGAGGGGATGGTTCGCTTTTGCATGCAGCACGCGCACTGGTCAAGTACAATACTCCTGTGATCGGCGTTAACCGGGGGCGTCTGGGATTCTTAACCGACATTAAGCCAACCGAAGTCATCTTTAAGTTGGATCAGGTGTTAAAAGGTGATTTTCAGACTGAGCGACGTTTTTTACTCGAAGTCGAAATTCGCTCCAAAGGCGAAGTGATTTACGATGCGATTGCACTGAACGATGTGGTACTGCATTCAGGAAAATCGGTGCATATGATCGATTTTGAACTGAATATTGACGGACAGTATGTCTATCGTCAGCACAGTGATGGCCTGATTGTATCGACGCCGACCGGCTCTACGGCTTATGCACTTTCTGGGGGCGGGCCAATTGTCCATCCGAGTATGGATGCGATTGCGCTGGTGCCGATGCATCCGCATACCTTGTCTTCACGCCCGATTGTGGTCGGTGGACACAGCGAAATTAAATTACTGATTCGTGAAAATCGCGTACTGCCGATGGTCAGTGCGGATGGACAACACAGTGTGTCTTTGAATGTTGGCGATAGCGTCCATATTCGCAAGCATCCCTTTAAACTGAATCTTCTGCATCCACCGGGCTATGACTTTTATAATGCCTGTCGAACCAAACTGGGGTGGAATCAGGACTTTGATTATTTTAAGCAGGATTAAATCATGAATATTGAACAAATGCTTGCCGTACTCAATCCTGAGATTGTTGAACGCCTAAGAACAGCAATTGAAATTGGAAAGTGGCCAAATGGTGTAGCCCTAACTCAGGAACAACGCCAGACTTGTATGCAGGCAGTCTATGCCTGGGAAATGAAAAACTTGCCTGAAAATGAGCGCAGCGGTTTTATCGATCGCGGTACTAAAGAAGAAGGCGAGGAATGTGATGATGATCATCACAAGAATGAACCGGAATTCAAGCCAATCCGTTTTGTTTAAGCACTGACGTCGAGTCAGTCGAGAGATATTTAAAAAAGCATTGTTCAATGAAGGAACAATGCTTTTTTCTACACATTTCAAAGTTTAAACGGTGTGACGATTCACCCATAATTCTTTGGCTTTTTGCATCGCAACTTCATAGCTTTTACATGCACCCATGCTATACAACGCAATGCCCATGGTTTCCGTAACCGCAATCTCGCCATATTCATGGCTTTGCTGACCATCCCATACTGCTTTAAATAAGGCCAGATCCAGTTCTTCCTCAACCGGACTACGATTGTCAGTCAGTTTCGGTAGTTCATATTCGTACAGTTCGCCATCTTTAATACCGCAGATCAAAGTTTTGGCATCCGGATTACGCTCAAATTCGCCCCCTTCACCTTTAATTACCGCACTATTTTTATAACCTAAGCGGAAAGCCGCCTGTTGGTGCGAACCCCGATACGCCGGATGGAAAATTGCTTGCAGCGTTGCTTTGGCATTAAACGGGTTAATTAAACGAGCCAGCGTATGAATCGGGGAGCGCAGTCCCATTACATTTCGTAGGCCAATCAGATCTGCCAGAATCGGAGAAATCACCTCTAACGGGATATAGGCAAAATGTCGTTGCTGTAATTGCTGCTCCACTTCATCATCATTTTGACAGATTGGATAGCCTAAGCAAGTTAACACTTGTTCGGTATAAACCCGGTTCATGGTATGACCAGCGGCACCATGCATCACAATAGTATAACCATGCTTGGCCAACGTCAGTGCTGCCAGAATAAACCATGGATAATGCTTGCGCTTGCCTGCATAAGAGGACCAGTCCAGATCGACATCCAGCTGCTTAAATTCAAGCTGGTCGCGTGTGGCCTGAACAAAACCGGCTAACTCATCTACAGACTCTTCTTTGACCCGCAATAACATCAAGAACGCCCCTAGCTGCACATCGAGCACTTCATCTTTCAGAATCATGCTAAAGGCTTGATAGGCTTCATCATAGCTGAGGGAGCGGGCGCCATTTTTTCCTTTCCCCACGATGCGTACATATTGGGCAAAGGGATGTTCGAAATCTTTATAAATATTTCTTTTGGTATTCATAACTTATACAGCTTGCAGCAAATATTGGGGTCAATGAGGAGGGTCTAAAATTAACAAAGCTTTCAGTATACGGAAAACAGGCATTTAAATCTGATTATCGACTAATGTCTAATTCAATGCGAGCAAAAAGCAGGCAATTGCATAAGACTTTATGCACATTTAATGGGATTTTTCAGTAAAATTCAGACAATTTTTAGAGTTTGTTTAAGTTTTCTTAATCTCTTTCTCCCATTTAATACTTTGGTCTGATGCTGCGCGTCAGATTGAATGCGTGGCTGATTTTCATTTTGAACATTCTCTTGAGCCTATTGAGACTTGATCCAGTTCATCTTCAGAGCAGATGAACAGATCAGTGCATTTCTCAAAATGGTCTTTTTATTTTCAGATATCGTTCAAGTAGATTTATTATGGCGAAAAAACCGATTTATAAGTCACTGTATTTTCAGGTGATTGTGGCTATTATTGCAGGTATTCTGGTCGGGCATTTCTCGCCGAGTGGTACGCAAATTATCAATGGTGTAGAACAGTATGTTCCTGGCTTGGGTGAACAGCTTAAACCGCTGGGTGATGCATTTATCCGCCTGATCAAAATGATCATCGCACCGGTGATTTTCTGTACCGTGGTCAGCGGTATTGCGGGTATGGAAAGCATGAAATCAGTGGGTAAAACTGGTGGTGTTGCTTTACTTTACTTCGAAATCGTCTCCACGATTGCGTTGGTCATCGGTCTGGTGGTGATTAACATCGTCAAGCCAGGTGTAGGCATGAACGTTGATCCTGCATCACTGGATACCACGGGCATCAGCAAATATGTCGCTACAGGTGAGTCACAGTCGACGATCGACTTCCTGATGAATATCATTCCAAATACGGTGGTAGGCGCATTTGCGGAAGGCGAAATTCTACAGGTTCTGTTGTTCGCGATCATTTTTGGTTTCGCGCTGCATAAGCTGGGTGATCAAGGCAAGCCAGTCCTGAAACTCATCGACCAGATTTCACATGTATTCTTCAATATTGTGAACATGATAATGAAACTGGCGCCAATCGGTGCATTTGGTGCGATGGCCTTTACCATTGGTAAATATGGTATTGGTTCGCTTGCTCAGCTGGCACAGTTGATCATTTGTTTCTATATCACCTGCGTACTGTTTATTTTCATCGTACTGGGTTCAATTGCGCGTTTTGCGGGTTTCAGTATCATGAAGATGATTCGTCTGATCCGTGAAGAACTGCTGATTGTACTGGGTACTTCTTCTTCAGAATCAGTATTGCCACGTATGTTGAAAAAACTGGAACTTGCTGGTGCTGAAAAATCAGTGGTAGGTCTGGTGATTCCAACCGGTTATTCATTTAACCTAGATGGAACTTCAATCTATTTGACCATGGCTGCGATCTTTATTGCGCAGGCGACCAATACACAACTTGATTTGTCTCATCAGATTACCCTTCTTCTGGTACTGTTGATTTCATCTAAAGGTGCGGCAGGTGTCACGGGTTCTGGCTTTATTGTGATGGCAGCAACCTTGGCTGCTGTGGGTAATATTCCTGTTGCAGGTCTGGCCTTGATTCTCGGTATTGACCGTTTCATGTCTGAAGCGCGTGCCTTGACCAATCTGGTGGGTAACTCTTTGGCGACTTTGGTTGTTGCAAAATGGGTAGGCCAGCTCGATATGGACAAGCTGAACTATGCATTGGCAAATCCATCAGAAATTGATGAAAAAATGGCGCAAGAAGGCAATAACGCCCATTAATTCTAATGTTTGAAAGAAAAAGGAAGCTTCGGCTTCCTTTTTTATTGACTGCAAAGTTAGTAAAAGATAGATGCCAGTACATGACAGTAAAGCTGAAAGTAGATAGTCTGTAAAACAGGAAATAAAACGATAAACAGTATAAGGACAACAGAATGCTTGCCTACGATGCCGATCTAGAATTATTCCGCGACAATTTTAAACGCTTTATGAATGAACATGTCGCACCGTATTATCAACAATGGGAGCACGAAGGCCTGATGCCACGTTCAGTCTGGAATGCACTTGGTGAAAATGGTTTCTTGTGTGTCGATGTTCCGGAGGAATATGGCGGCTATGGGGTGCCAACCGATTATTCATTGATGCTGATTGAAGAGTCTGCACGTGCCGGATACAGTGCCATTTCTACAGGATTGTCCTGTCATTCGGATATTGCTGCACCCTATATCTTGCACATTGGAACTGAAGAGCAGAAGAAACACTGGTTGCCGAAAATGGTGAGCGGTGAAGTGGTCGGTGCGATTGGTATGACCGAGCCAGGTGCCGGCTCAGACTTGCAAGCCATGCGTACCAGTGCCATCTTGCAGGATGATTACTATGTATTAAATGGCTCAAAAACCTTTATTTCCAATGGTCAGCATGCCGACCTGGTGGTACTGGCAGTCAAAACCGATCCGCAAGCGCGTGCCAAAGGCGTTTCTTTGTTACTGGCCGACACGCATCTGGAAGGCTTTAAAAAAGGCACTAATCTGGACAAGATTGGCCTGCATGCGCAAGATACTTCGGAACTGTTCTTTGACAATGTCAAGGTGCCGAAAGACCAGTTACTCGGTCAACCGGGGCAGGGTTTTACTTATTTGATGCAGGAATTACCGCGTGAGCGTACCGCCATCGCAGCAACAGCCTTGGGTGCAATTCGTGGTTCTATTGATGTGACCACGCAATATGTGAAAGAGCGTCAGGCTTTTGGTCAGGCCATCGGTCAATTCCAGAATACTCGTTTTGTTTTGGCACAAGCGAAAATTGATGAATTGGCGACCGCAGCTTTTTATAACCAGAATCTTGAGCTTTATATGCAAGGGAAACTGGATGTCGAAACTGCAGCGGCATTGAAAAGTTTTTCTACCGATATGCAGATGAAGATTGCTGACAATCTGCTTCAGCTCTTTGGTGGTTATGGCTACATGACTGAATATCCAATTTCACGCTTCTTTGTCGATGCCCGTATTCAACGGATTTATGGCGGTACCAATGAAATCATGAAAGAAATTGTAGCCCGTGGTCTATTAGGACGTTAATCGATTAATGAAAAAAGAGTCCTTTTTAAGGACTCTTTTTTTTACAGGCAAGCTATAGCAAAGAGACAGTGATTCTATTTTAAATTTTATGATTTTAAGACATTCAAACATTCATGAATAAAAATGGGCAGATCGTTGGGCAGGCGCGATGAGATCAACTGGTTATTATCATTTACCAGTTCTACATCATAATAGGTTCCACCCGCATGCTGTACGCGACTCGCATGCGCCCGGATACTGGTAATAATCCGATTTTTCAGCACATCTGCTTCACACAGTAATAAGGATGCATCACATAAACTGAAAATAGCTTTTTTGGCCTGATTGAAGGCATGGATGAACTGTAGCACCCGAACATCGGTAGAGAGAGAAACCGCAGATTCGCCCCCTGGAATCAGCAAGGCATCAAAGTCATCAATACTGATTTGTTCGATGCCACGGTCGATGGTCACGGCAGAACAGCCATGCAGCCCATAGACCACTTTGCCTGCGTTAAGTTCGATATTGCAGACGCTATGATGGGCAGCCAGCAAGGCAGCCACTGGCTCCAGGTATTCTTGGTCTTCAAAATTATTTGTTATAAGTACTGCTATTCTTTTTGGCATGATTGATCCCCCCAACTCATGATTTAAATTAGACTAGCTGTTAAAGGTTGAAAAAACGTCTCTGCTTTGTAACAGAGTAGTAATTTCATGTAAAAAAATTAGGAAAATCAATATTAAATAAGAGAAATGAGCGTGAGGAGCGTGCATTTTATTGTGAAAGATATCTCAGATTTTAATAGGTCAAAAAAGACAAGTACAAAGCTATTATTTTAATTTTCTTATGCTTAAAACCGCTATATAGATTAAGAAATAATGATATTTCATATTCATTAAAATCAGTTAAGATGGACAGGCTAAGTTTACAATTTGATAATGTAAATCAAGCCAAAATGCTGAACTAAATGTTACCAGATATGACTAAAAGCGATGAGTGGTTAAAACCAACTGTCTGTTTTTAAGACTTAATCTAGCAATGTCATATTGCGTAACATTTTAAAGCTCACTATTGTTATACTGAACAGATAAGGTTTATGAAGGGCGACATAACAATGATCAACGACGATCAAAACACCACGACTTCTCTTGATTTGGCAAAAATTCGTGAGGATATCGATTCTGTTGATCAGCAAATCCAGCAATTGATTAACCGCCGGGCACGTTTGGCTGAAGCAGTTGCAAAAGCAAAGTTTGCTTCAGAAGAAAGTCCGCTGTTTTACCGCCCAGAACGTGAAGCACAGGTGTTGCGCAATGTCATGGAGCGTAATGAAGGGCCATTGTCCGACACCACCATGGCACGTCTGTTCCGTGAAATCATGTCCGCTTGTCTTGCGCTTGAAGCTCCGCAAAGTATTGCGTTTCTAGGGCCAGTCGGAACCTATACCCATTCTGCGGTACTCAAGCACTTTGGTCATGATGCGGTGGTTCGACCTTTACCGACAATTGATGAAGTCTTCCGTGAAGTCGAGGCGGGCAGTGCCCATTATGGTTTGGTGCCGGTGGAAAATTCCTCTGAAGGTGTAGTCAATCATACCCTGGACTGTTTTAAAACTTCGAACCTGAATGTGATTGGCGAAGTTGAATTGCCGATTCATCATCAATTTCTGATTTCTGAAAATACCCGTAAAGATAGTATTAAACAGATTTATGCACATCAGCAGACTTTGGCGCAATGTCGTAAATGGCTAGACGCGCATTATCCGGGTGTAGAACGTGTGGCTTTAAATTCTAATGCTGAGGCTGCGCGCCGTATTCAAAATGAATGGCATTCTGCTGCGATTGCTTCTGAAATTGCATCAAGTATTTATAATCTTGAAATTATGCATGGCAATATTGAGGACAATCCGGAAAATACCACACGTTTCTTGGTGATTGGCCGTGAAAAAGTGCCTCAAAGTGGCAATGATAAAACCTCATTACTGATTTCTGCACATGACCGTGCTGGTGCATTGCTGGAAATTCTGGCGCCATTTGCCAAGCACAATATCAGCTTGACCAGTATTGAAACGCGTCCAGCACTTCCGGAAAAATGGGCTTATGTGTTCTTCATTGATCTTGAAGGTCATATTGAGCAGGAACATGTCAAAGCTGCAATTGCAGAAATTCGTCCTTTAGTTAAAGAAGTTCGCGTGCTCGGTTCATATCCTGCAGCTGTACTTTAAGTCAGCTATCCGTGGTCAGGGCGAGGGTGCTGACCACTGTTTTATACCTAAAATTGGAAGTCTAAAATGTCGTTTGTTCCAGCCAATTCAGGCATCTCAAAATTAAAGCCATATCAGCCAGGTAAACCGATCAGTGAGCTTGAGCGTGAGTTGGGTCTTACCGATATCGTCAAGCTGGCATCCAATGAAAACCCGCTGGGTTGTTCAGATAAAGTCAAAGAAGCAGTCGCTTCGGAAATTGCTGAAATTGGCCGTTATCCAGATGGAGGTGGCTTTATCCTGAAAGATCAGATTAAAACTCAGTTTGGTTTTAATCATGATCAGATTACGCTGGGCAATGGTTCAAACGACTTGCTAGAAATGTTTGCCCGTGCCTTCGTTTCTTCAAGCGATTCTGTGGTATATAGCCAGCACGCATTTGCGGTTTATGCACTGGTCACTCAAGCCATTAATGCACAAGCGATTGAAGTACCTGCCAAAGGTTTTTCACATGACCTTGAAGCGATGGCAGCAGCAATTCAGGACAATACCAAACTCGTCTTCATTGCCAATCCGAACAATCCGACCGGAACCTGGTTCGAAGAAGCCGAATTTGAAGCTTTCATGCAAAAAGTCCCTGCAAATGTAATTGTGGTGCTAGACGAAGCGTATGTGGAATATTTCCCGGAAAATTTCAATAGCCTGAAATTCCTGCAACAATATCCAAATCTGATTGTCAGCCGTACTTTATCGAAGTGCTATGGTCTGGCTGCACTGCGTGTCGGTTTTGCCTTGGCATCGGTTGAAGTGACCGATTATTTAAACCGTATTCGTCAGCCATTTAACGTCAATCATTTGGCCATGGTCGCTGCGGTGGCTGCACTGAAAGATGAAGACTTTATCGCGCGTTCTCGCGAAGTAAATAAAGCCGGTATGGCGCAACTTGAAGCAGGTTTTAAGGCTTTGGGTCTGGACTATGTGCCTTCTCGTGCTAACTTTATTCTGGTTGATGTACAGGCAGACCCCGCAGCAACCTTCAACGGTTTGCTGAAACAAGGGGTGATTGTACGTCCGGTCGGTATTTCCAGCCACATTCGTGTATCGATTGGTACTGAAGCAGAAAACGCGAAATTCTTAAGCGCGCTTGCTACAGTATTGGGTTTAGAGGCAAAAGCTTAATTCATGTCGCAGCCATTGTTTGAAAAAGTTGCATTTATCGGGCTTGGACTGATTGGTTCAAGTCTGGCGCGTGTCATTCAAGCCGAGCACTTGGCCAATGACATTGTGGCATCGACACGTTCGTCCAAGACTTTGGAAGATGCCAAGGCACTTGGTCTGATTTCTGAAGGCTATGCCGATCCTGTAGATGCAGTCAAAGGTGCAGATCTGATTGTTCTGGCTTTGCCGGTACGTGCCACACAAAAAGTACTTGAGCTGATTCAGCCGTATTTGACGGAAAATGTCATTATTACTGATGTGGGAAGTACCAAAGGTAATGTGGTCGATGCGGCTAAAGCGGTCTTTGGTGACCAGCTTCCAGCAGGTTTTGTGCCGGGTCATCCGATTGCAGGTGCAGAGCATACCGGTGTACATGCAGGAAAAGTCGATCTATTTGCCAATCACAAGGTAATTTTGACGCCACTGCCAAGCAGTAGCGATTGGGCCGTGGAGAAGCTGATTCAACTGTGGCAAGCGGCCAAAGCCGAAGTGATTTGCATGGATGTGGACAAGCACGATGAAGTGCTGGCACATACCAGTCATCTTCCGCATTTAATGGCGTTTAATCTGGTCGAACAACTGGCCAAACGTGAAGACAACTTAGACATATTTCGTTATGCTGCCGGTGGCTTCCGTGATTTCTCGCGGATTGCCGCCAGTGATCCACAAATGTGGCATGATATCTTTTTTGCCAACAAAAAAGCAGTTCTGAATGCCGTAGATGGCTTTGAACAGCAGCTCGCGATGATTCGCAAATTGATCGAAGATGAAGATTCCCAAGCATTGATGGGCTTATTGGGTCATGCGCAGGCAGCTCGCCAGCATTTCAACCATATGCTCGCCAAGAAACCTTTCATGGAGAAAAATAAAGTGACACAACAATTTACCATTCAGCCGGGTGCCAAGACATTTCAAGGTAAATTTACCGTGCCAGGTGACAAATCTGTGTCACATCGCTCGATCATGTTTGGTGCCATCGCTGAAGGTACAACACATGTGACTGGTTTCCTTGAAGGTGAAGATGCACTGGCAACTTTGCAGGCTTTTCGTGACATGGGCGTCAGCATCGAAGGCCCTAAAAATGGTGAAGTCACCATTCATGGCGTCGGTATGCATGGTCTTAAAGCGCCACAGTCTGCCATTTATATGGGCAACTCAGGTACTTCAATGCGTTTACTGTCCGGTATGCTGGCAGCGCAGAAATTTGATTCAGTGATGACCGGTGATGCATCCCTATCTAAACGCCCAATGGAACGTATTGCCAAGCCTTTACGTGAAATGGGTGCACTGATTCAGACCACGGGTGAACGTGGAACTCCGCCTGTCTCGATTACAGGTAACCAGCAACTACAAGGCATTCAGTACGATTTGCCAATGGCATCAGCGCAGGTAAAATCAGGTATTTTGCTGGCGGGCCTATGGGCAAATGGCGAAACCGCAGTGACTGAACCTGAACCAACCCGCGACCATACTGAGCGTATGTTGCGTGCATTTGGTTATGAGGTGAAAACCGAAGGCAATCGTATTTCATTACAAGGTGGTGGAAAGCTGGTCGGAACCAATATCCAGGTGCCATCTGATATTTCTTCTGCGGCCTTCTTTATGGTCGGCGCTGCGATTACTGAAAATTCGGATGTGACCTTAGAGGCTGTTGGTATCAACCCGACCCGTACTGGCGTGATCGAAATCCTGAAACAGATGGGTGCGGACATTACCGTTGAAAATGAACGCATTGCTGGCGGTGAACCGATTGCAGACATCCGTATTCGTGGTACGCGTACGCTTAAAGGCATTCATATGCCTGAAGATCAGGTGCCATTGGCGATTGATGAATTCCCGGCGCTGTTTATTGCTGCTGCGTGTGCCGAAGGTCAGACGATTTTGACCGGTGCTGCCGAGCTTCGCGTAAAAGAATCGGACCGTATTCAGGTGATGGCAGATGGCCTGCAAACCATGGGCATTGACTGTACCCCAACTGAAGATGGCATTATTATCGAAGGGAAGGGCAAATCAGGTGACTGGTCGCCAATCTTTACCGGTGGTGAAATTGAATCGCATCATGATCACCGTATCGCGATGAGTTTTTCGATTGCCGGTTTACGTAATTCGGAGCAGATCAAGATTGTCGGTACGGAAACGGTAGCCACCAGTTTCCCGACCTTTACAGAACTGACCTCAATTGCAGGTTTGCCTATTCAAGTTTCAGAATAATTTTTAAAATTATGTGAAACAGCCAAGCTTTTGCTTGGCTGTTTTGTTTATATTGCTTATGCTAAACCCATACAAGAAAAAAGCCATTAGGATGTAGCGATGCGAAAATTAAAATTCATGGCCAATACACAAAGCCAGCAACCCCGGGATGGTCAGGAAACCCAGGAATATGTAGCGCATTTTCTTGCCGAAACATTAGGTAAACATGGCTTTCAGACCTTAAGTCAAAGTGGTGCTCAGGTTGCGGTGAGCGTGGATGAACATGCATTGCCCTTATCTGTGAGTTGTGAAACCAGAGATGAGCAGGGGCATCTGGTCTGTGAAATTGCCTCATATCCTGAAGAAGAACAAGATTGGCTCGATCGTATTACCGAACGAAGTCTGCTCAATCAGCTTGCACAAGCAGTAGAAAGCTCGCTCAAAGAGCAGGAAAGCTTTAGCGAGTTTGAATGGAAGAACTAATTCATAACTCCACTATAATTTGATCTCAACGCCAAAGTGAGTGTCTAATACTCAGCTAGTTTCGTGCATCAGATGCATGAGAAGCTTATGCCGCGATTATCCCAAGTCTGATGCATTTTATGACATGGGGTCTGCCAGAATCTGAACAAGCATTTGCAACAGGATGGCAAAAATGGCTAGAGAATATGGCAGCTCATGAAGAATATGTATTTGTGATCCGTCATATTGAAACACAAGAATTTATTGGACTATGTGGTTTACATCGACTTCATGATGAAATACCTGAAGTCGGTATTTGGATCCGTAAAAATGCGCATGGTCATCATTATGGACATGAAGCAGTGCATTGTATTGTGGCCTATGCTTTCAATACATTAGGGCTTCAAGTCTTAAGCTATCCGGTAGCAGAAGAAAACTGGGCTAGCCGTAAAATTGCAGACCGCTTGGGCGGAAAAATTATCCGTTACATCGATAAGCCTAAATATCGGGCTGTGATGTATGAAATTTTTGCAGACGATTTTGTCTTTTAATAAAAAACCCATCATCTGATGGGTTGTATTATCTAGCCAAGCGCTAAGTAGCGAGTCATTGCAATCCGCAATTGCTTTAAATAGCCGGTAAAGAAATGATTGGCACCAGGCAATACGGTCACTAAATGACGCTGTGGTTTTGCCCATTCAATCATATCCGACAGCAGGGTTACTTCATCACCCTCACCATGAATGAACAGAATATCACCTTTAATTGCTGGCGTAACATAATGGCGAATACCGGCAACGGTTGCAGTTGGCAGGCCACATAAAATAGTTTGTTTGGGTTGCAGTTCTACAGGTAAGGCTGCATAGCTCTTTGCCATGACATGCGCACCAAAACTAAAACCGCCCGCATAAAAAGACAGCCCAATATGCTGACTGCGAGCAAACCGAATGATTTCTAATACATCATCCGTCTCACCGAAGCCCTCGTCGTGTATACCTTCACTTTGACCAGAACCGCGAAAACTCGGACGATACACAACACAGCCACGTTCCATATACATTTGTGCCAATAGAACGGGAACCTTGTGCTGGGGCGTACCACCTTGCAAGGGATGGGGGTGACAAACTACCGCGAATCCTTTCACTTCACCCTGAGGATAATCCACAAAAACTTCAATCTGACCCGCAGGTCCTTGAAGGAAAATTTGCTCGGACATATAAATACCGATGATTAACAGGAGAATCGCGCATTTTAACGATTATGGTGAATAAAAACATGAATTGGAATTAAAATAAGCAGACTGATATAGTTTGATTAATCATTTTTTGACCAGGTTGCCATGCTCGCTTTAATTTCTCCAGCCAAAACGCTCGATTACGATACCCCATTACCGACTGACCAATTTACTCAAGCCAGATTATTAGAACATTCGCAGGATTTGATCAAAGCTTGTCGCACACTTTCTGCAACAGAAATTTCCAGTTTGATGAGTGTCAGTGAAAAAATTGCCAATTTAAATACAGCACGTTTTCAGGACTGGCAACCAGATTTTAATTTAGCCAATGCACGTCAGGCTATTTTTGCCTTTAAAGGAGATGTCTATACCGGTCTGGATGCTTATAGCTTCAAGCAGGAAGATCTGCACTTTGCACAACAGCGTTTGCGTATGTTGTCTGGTTTATATGGGCTTTTGCGTCCCTTGGATCTGATGATGCCATATCGTCTGGAAATGGGAACCAAATTGGCCAATTCTCGCGGGCATAACTTATACGAGTTCTGGGCACATCACATCACTGATCTGATCAATCAAGATTTAGCCGCAGCCCAGTCTGAGATCTTGGTGAATATTGCTTCTGATGAATATTATAAATCGGTGAACGAGCGCAAAATTCAGGCAGAGATTATCAAGCCAGTATTTCTGGATCAGAAAAATGGCAAATATAAAGTGATTAGTTTCTATGCTAAAAAAGCACGTGGTTTGATAGCACGTTTTATTGTTGAAAATAGAATTGAACGTGCCGAAGAACTCAAAGCATTCAATACCGATGGCTATTATTTTGATGCCGATAGTTCACTTAAAGGTGAATTGGTATTTAAACGTGATGAACAAATCAGTGCATAAATAACGTTATTCCGCTACCGCATAGAATAATTGGTTTCTAGGCGGTATTGGGAGCTATGAGTATTGAAATGTTATTTATCCAGCTTTAATCGTTTTTTAAATATTGAGTGTCACGGGGGAGTTGATTGGCTGCACTTCGGTACAAATGTGGTTTTTAGCGTCTTTCGCAAATTTTAAGTTAGATAAAAAATTAGAATTATCGCTGAACTCATTGAAATAATGCGTAAAATCTCATCTATTGAGTTGTTTTTTACAGAAAATTGAAACTGATATTTATGGGAAAAGCTGAATAAAATAGCTCAAGTTAATATATTTTAAATCAGGGAATTTTCATTAATTTATATATTTTTCTTTCCAATAGAAATTTTTATTTAAACAAATAAGTATTTAATATTCAAATATTTAATTTATTAACTTTGGGGAGTATTTAGCGCAAGAGATTTTTGAGAAAGAATGAAAAATTAATTAAGTAATAATAAATAAAGCGATAGAAAAATATCGCTAAACGGTTCAAGAAGTGCATTCTATCGGGTTAAATGTAAAGTAAGTCACAAGTTTATTAGGTTTTTTGTTAGCATAATTGCACAGTGTTACAAAGCAGAATAATAAAAATGAAAATACATGCTATTCCTGTTTTTGTGTTAATGGTCAGCGTATTAGGATTCTGCGTGCATAAACAGGCAGAAATCAGAAAATACGAAAAAATCCGTCATGTCTTGAATGAAGCGCGTGACTCCAGCAAATTGTTAGACTCTAATCGGCATCGACATTAACACATGCATCAATTTTCTTTTTTTCAATTTAGCGTAATTAATAAAATTAACTCAATAATAAATATAATAAAATATTAAAAATATTCGAATTAAATAGATTGATTTTAAATAAAGTATAAAATCAAAGAAGCAATCAGAAATCAATGTGTTATAATTTGCCACCTATAAAGATGAAGCAAACTTCATCTTTCTAAGCATTTGATTTATATCATTAAATAGAGCTGCATAAAAGTTATGCAGCTTTTTTGTTTAGATTTTTTGGGGTTTTTATAGCATAGCCCTGGGGCTGTAAGCTGTTCAAACATTTGAACCCGTCAAATGGCTATACTGGCATATTCGTTGCTAACACATCCTCAAAATAAATGAATTTTTTGTGAAATTTCATTTATTTGACGGCGTGCTTGAAGCATAAAGTTTACTCAATAGGGGCTAGGTCATGACGACTCCTAATCCATCTTCAGAAAATATGCTTGAACGTCTGTTTAAACTGAGTGAAAACAAAACCAGTTTCCGTACAGAAGTTCTGGCTGGTGTAACTACATTCTTAACCATGTGTTACATCATTATTGTCAATCCAATGATCTTGTCCGAAACAGGGATGGATCATGGGGCTGTCTTTGTAGCAACCTGTCTTGCAGCTGCGATTGGCTGTTTAGTCATGGGCCTGATTGCGAATTATCCAATTGCGCTGGCGCCAGGCATGGGCTTAAATGCCTTCTTTACCTATTCTGTATGTCTGGGAATGGGGGTGCCTTGGCAAACCGCCTTGGGTGCAGTTTTTGTTTCAGGTCTGGTCTTTATTGCCATTAGCCTGTTTAAAATACGTGAAGCCATTGTCAATGCAATTCCAATGTCGCTCAAGCTCGCGATTGGTGGTGGTATTGGCTTGTTCCTGGCATTGGTGGCACTGAAAAATGCCGGAATTATTGTGGATAATCCAGCCACACTGGTAGGCTTGGGTGATCTGAAACAACCTTCTGTATTATTAGCACTTTTTGGCTTTTTGTTGGTTGTGGTAATGCACCAGTTTAAAGTCCGTGGTGCGATTATCATCAGTATTCTGGTGGTGACTGCCATTGCAACGGCACTAGGTTATAACGAATTCCAAGGTGTAGTGGGTCATATTCCATCGCTGGCTCCAACATTCATGCAAATGGATTTTGAAGGCCTCTTTACTGCCAGTTTAATTGGGGTGATTTTTGTTTTCTTCCTGGTCGATCTGTTTGACTCTACCGGGACGTTGGTCGGTGTTTCGCATCGTGCAGGTCTGTTAAAAGACGGGAAATTACCACGTTTGAAGAAAGCCTTATTTGCTGACTCATCAGCGATTGTTGCTGGTGCGGCACTGGGTACTTCTTCAACTACGCCTTATATTGAATCTTCTGCGGGTGTGGCAGCAGGTGGTCGTACCGGTCTAACCGCCGTGGTGGTTGGATTACTATTTATTGCCTGTTTATTCCTGGCACCGCTTGCACAATCAGTTCCGAGTTTTGCCACTGCGCCAGCATTGTTATTTGTTGGTGTGTTGATGATTCAGGGTATCGTCCATATTGACTGGGAAGATATTACTGAGGCAGTACCGGCATTTTTAACCATCGTATTTATGCCATTTACCTATTCGATTGCGGATGGTATTGCGATGGGCTTTATCAGCTATGCACTGATCAAGTTGTTGACTGGTAAGGCTGCGACTGTACCGTATATGGTCTGGATTATTGCTGTTCTATGGACGCTTAAATTCGCACTGTTTGGTGGCTAATTTTTCTACATTCAGAAAGGGTGTAAACTGAGTTTGCGCCCTTTTTTATTATTTAAAGGTTTCACGAGGAGAAGTGATGAACCGTCTTGAGTTGATTCGCGCTTTGCCAAAAGCCGAGCTTCATGTTCATATTGAAGGCACTTTTGAGCCTGAGCTAATGTTTGCAATCGCTCAGCGTAATCAGATTGCCATCCCGTATAAATCTGTCGAGGAAGTTAAGCAGGCTTATAATTTCCATAATCTTCAGTCCTTCCTGGATATTTATTATGCCGGGGCCAATGTACTGATCCATGAACAGGACTTTTATGACCTGGCTTGGGCCTATTTTGAAAAATGTGCCGAAGACAGTGTGGTGCATACAGAAATGTTCTTCGATCCGCAAACGCATACCGACCGTGGAATTGCTTTTGCGACCGTCATCAATGGCCTGCAAAAAGCCTGCGATGATGCCAAGGCCAAGCTTGGAATCAGCTCACATTTGATCATGTGTTTCCTGCGTCATTTAAGTGAAGAGGCGGCCTTTGAAACGCTGGAGCAGGCATTGCCCTATAAAGACCAGATTATTGCGATTGGTCTGGATTCAAGTGAAGTCGGGCATCCACCTTCTAAATTTGAACGTGTCTTTGCCAAAGCGCGTGAAGTAGGGTTTTTGGTCGTAGCACATGCGGGCGAAGAAGGCCCGGCAGAATATGTCTGGGAAGCTCTGGATTTACTGAAAGTTAATCGTATTGATCATGGGGTGCGTTCAGAAGAAGATTCTGAGTTAATGCAACGGTTGATTCGCGAAAAAATGCCCTTAACGGTGTGCCCGCTGTCAAATCTGAAGCTTTGTGTGGTCGAGGATATGCAGCAGCATAATATCCGTCGTCTCTTGCAGCAGGGTGTCCATGTTACAGTCAACTCAGATGATCCATCCTATTTTGGTGGCTATATGAATGACAACTTTATTGCCATTGCTGAAGCGCTAGACTTGAGTAACGAGGAATTAAAGCAGTTGGCAACGCACTCCTTTGAAGCGTCGTTTATTCCAGAGGCTGAAAAAGAGAAATGGATCAACCAGATCCGTGCCTTGATTTAAGTTTTTACAAAAGGCAGAGTTCGCTCTGCCTTTATCATTTTTATAGGCCAATATGAAATTGAAAAGTTTAATTCTGCTCCTCAGCATATTGTTGATTTCTGCCTGTTCTAGTGCGGATATGACATTGACACAACGTACTTTAAAACCTTTGATTGAATATCAATGCAGTAAAGAGCTGCAAAATTCCAAAGTTTGGAAAGTTTCGACCTACTTAATGCAGGACACCAGTAAAGTTGAACTTGAGAAAAATGTGTGTTCATGTGTAGGTGAGCATGCGTTAAAAGATGTGCCTGCCAAAACTTTGTTAAAAGCCACAGTTGATGAAGCAGCCAAAAAAGAACTGACGCAAAAAGCGATTGCAAACAGTCTCAGAAGTTGTCTCAAGGAATTTATTTAACCTGAGTTCGATGAAATATTTTAGCTTTTTAGCAAGTTTTGGAAAGTTGGCTTATTTGGATTTAAGCAATAAGCCACTATAGCAGCCATAATATTCACCATAAAGTTATTCACCGAACGATGAC